>NZ_JAVRCB010000012.1:0-124663 GCF_034530955.1 Nostoc sp. DedQUE05
TAACCCAGATTCCAGAGGCGATCGCGAATTTAATCAATCTGACAAACCTTGACCTTGATGGCAACCAAATAACCCAGATTCCAGAGGCGATCGCGAATTTAATCAATCTGACAAACCTTGACCTCCGTTCCAACCAAATAACCCAGATTCCAGAAGCGATCGCTAAATTAACCAATCTGAGGGAGCTTATCCTCAATTCCAACCAAATAACCCAGATTCCAGAAGCGATCGCTAAATTAACCAATCTGACGCAGCTTGACCTCAGTTACAACCAAATAACCCAGATTCCAGAAGCGATCGCGAATTTAACCAATCTGACGCAGCTTGACCTCAGTTACAACCAAATAACCCAGATTCCAGAAGCGATCGCGAATTTAACCAATCTGACGCAGCTTATCCTCAATTCCAACCAAATAACCCAGATTCCAGAGGCGATCGAAAGTTTGTCGAAATTGGAAATACTAGATTTAGGAAGAAATCCGCTTCCTATTTCACCAGAGATTTTAGGATCTTATTATGGTGTTAATTCAATTAAAAACATTTTCAATTACTTGCGATTACTCCGTAGCGGTGAAGTGCGTCCACTCAACGAAGCCAAACTCTTACTCATCGGACAAGGCAGTGTTGGCAAAACATCCCTCATTAAGCGACTAATCCGCAATGAATATGATAAAAATCAACCCCGAACCGACGGACTCAATGTAGAAACTTGGAACGTGCAGGTCAATAGCAAAGACATCCGCCTCAATGTTTGGGACTTTGGCGGACAGGAAATTTATCATGCCACCCATCAGTTTTTTCTGACTAAGCGCAGCCTCTATCTCCTCGTTTGTAATTGTCGCACCAGCGAAGAAGAAAACCGCATCGAATATTGGCTGAAACTAATCGAAAGCTTCGGCGGAGAGTCCCCCGTGATTATCGTTGGCAACAAAAAAGACGAACAACCCCTCGACATCAACCGCAAAGCATTACGCGAAAAATATCCTAACATCCAAGCGATTATCGAAACCTCTTGCCAAGACAATATCGGCATTGATGAACTTCGCACCGCAATTTTGCAGCAAATCGCCAACCTCAAAGAAGTCTACGACCTTTTACCCCTGACATGGTTTGAGGTTAAACAACAACTCGAATCCATGACTGAAGACTTCATCAGCTACAACCGCTACATCGGCATCTGCCACCAAAAAGAGATTCCCGAAGAACAAAACCAAGAGCAACTCATCGACTTGCTGCATCGACTCGGCTTAGTTCTCAACTTCCGCGATCATCCCATCCTCAAAGATACCAACGTCCTCAAACCCAACTGGGTGACAGAAGGCATTTACACGCTCTTGAGCGATGAAAACCTCAAAACTAAAACCAAAGGCATTTTCACCCCCGCCGATCTCACCTGCATCCTCAATCCAGAGCGATATCCCACCAAGCGTCACGGCTATCTAATCGGGCTGATGAAGGAATTTGAGCTTTGCTTTGCACTAGAATGTCAGCCACCACAATTTCTGATTCCGGGACTTTTGCCTAAAGACCAACCAGACGAAACAGAACTCCACGGCGAAACCCTGGAATTTCAATACCATTACAAAGTTCTCCCCGAAAGCATCATTTCCCGCTTCATGGTCATCACCCACGAAAAAATCTATAAGCAAATCTATTGGCGCAGTGGTGTAATGCTGCAATATCAAGAAAACAACGAAATCTACAACATTGCTCGGATCAAAGCCGATCCCGAAGACAAAAAAATCTTCATCACCATTAGCGGACATAAAGAAACACGCCGCTTATTTCTTGGCATTCTCCGCGATGTCTTCCAAAAAATCCACAAAAGTCTTCCCAATCTCGAAATCACCGAATGGGTTCCCGTCCCCAACCATCCCAACCACCCGCCTCTCGACTACCAAGAACTCCTCGGACTTGAATCAATGGGTGTTCTTGAATATCCAATCGGTAAACTCAAAATAAACATCAATATCCGTCAACTACTAGATGGCTATGAATCACGAGAATCGCGTCAGAAAATACAAAAAGGCGATCCAGAAAGCGATCGCTCTCCAATTGTCAACATTTACAATAGCAATCACCAAGGAGATTTTAAACCCATGACAGAAAACACAAACAACCTTCAAGGCGCAAACATCGCCAACTTTGCCAACCAAGTTAAAGACAACGCCACTCAGCAAGCCTCTAACTTCAACCAAACAAGCGGCGCAAACATCAGCGAAATTCTGCAACTGATCGGCAACCTGCGCCAAACTGCCGCCCAATTCCCAGCAGATATCCGCGACGACATCATCATTGATATTGATGATGTAGAAGCAGAAATTCAAAAGCCAGAAAAAGAACGCAATGTACCCAAACTCAAAAAGCGTTTAGTCGCTTTACTAACTGCTGCTACTCTAGTCGCTGGCGCGATCGCAAGTATGACAGATTTTACAAACAATGTTATGGAAATAGGGAACAAATTAAATATCGAACTACCGCTTCCCTCTGGTAAATAGACTTTTCTAACTCCAGAGGCGATGCAACCTATTCTAGATTAATAATGATGGCATACAGCATTTTGCATTTAAATAAAGTACATCCTTTACCCCACCCTAACCCTCCCCTTGTAAAGGGGCTACGGTGTACACACAAGTCACCAGTTTTATCCCAATACGCTTGGGATAAGCCAGAAACCTCTCATGTAGAGACGCGATTTATCGCGTCTAAAAAACTGACACGTTAGAGAGACGCGATAAATCGCCGTCTCTACAAAGAATGGACTCGTCAATTATGCCAATACAGACTACTATTTCCGACTTGTGTGTACACCGGGAACCAGATTTTTCTTGTTTCCCCCCTTTACAAGGGGGGATTAAGGGGGGTAATAATGTAATTAAAATTACAGCCAACTATTTTTCAAACAACCTCTTAGCAATGGGTTGACTATGCGGCTTATATTAGTTGAGGATGAAGCAGATTTAGGTGCAGCCATCAAACAAGTCCTGAGCCATGAGGCATATATAGTTGACTGGTTTCTAGATGGTAATCAGGCATGGCAATATCTAGAAACTGGCTGGACTGAGTATACCCTGGCGATTTTTGATTGGATGCTGCCTGGAGTATCGGGGATAGAATTGTGTAAATGGTTGCGCGATCGCCAATTAACTCTACCGATATTAATGCTAACAGCTAAAGACCGGATGGAAGAAAAAATTATTGGTCTAGATAGCGGTGCGGATGATTATTTAGTTAAACCGTTTGATATGGCAGAACTGTTGGCAAGATTGCGAGCATTACAACGGCGAGCCTCTTACGTCGGAGCAACGCTGACACCTCAAGTCCAACCCCGACGCTTACAAGTAGGTTGTCTGACGCTCAATTACAGCACTCATCAAGTTATTCGTGAGTATGTTCACGGAGAAAAGCAAGTGTTTTCACTAACTACCAAGGAATTTCAATTATTGGAATATTTCATCAGGCATCCTAACCAAATTATCAGCCGCGACCAAATTATCAATCAACTTTGGGAAATTGGTGCAGAACCAGTTAGCAATGTCGTAGCAGCACAAATTCGCTTATTGAGACGCAAATTAGGAGAAGAAGACAGCGAATCTTTAATTGAAACTATTTATGGTGTGGGCTATCGCCTAAATATTAAACCTCTTGCAGAAATCTTTGAATCACCCCACCCCAACCCTCCCCTTGTAAAGGGGAGGGAGCAAGATTTCTTATTTCCCCCCTTTATAAGGGGGGACTAAGGGGGGTAAATCCAGGGTTTGTGTGTACACCGTAGCCAATATATCGGGGGATCTATTCATGCTGCTGATTTTTGCTAACTTGACAGCAATACTTTCAGCAAGGGTTTAAAAATATGGAACGCAATCCCATTTTCCATCAAACTCGGTTGCGGCTTGCGGCTTGGTATACCCTTGTCATGGGCGGTATTTTAGGACTATCTAGTTTGGGAGTTTATAGTGTGGTTGCCCATACCTACTATGAAACCATAGACCAGGGATTGCAATCAGTCGCAAACGCACTCCAAAAAAGTATTGAACCGGCTTGGCAACAACCCGGACAATTACAACGCCTTGCTAAAGAATTTTCTTTAGAATTATGTGTGGCTCAGACTAATTGTTTGCCTAAAACAACATCCATTAAAAAATCGATCGCAGAAGCAGCAAATCCAGTTAATTACTATATCCGTTTATTGGATCGCTCAGGAAAACTTTTTGCCAGTGGAGGTATGGAATTTGACAAGTTACCGATTGCCTCAACATTACATAATTGGCAGATATTAACAGATTACTCTGGCACTCGATACCGCGAAATCACTTTACCTTTGTATACTCAAAACCAGGTTTCGGGTTATCTACAAGTAGCGCGTAGCATCACTGATTTAGACCAACATCTTACTTATTTAAGATTAACTTTGGTATTGGGATTGCCAATTTCCATGATTTTCGTTGGTTTGTCTAGTTGGTGGTTGGCAGGAAGGGCAATGCAACCTGTATATCTTTCTTACCAACAAATGCAACAATTTACTGCTGATGCTGCCCATGAGTTTCGCACACCTTTAGCAGCAATGTATTCTACTATTGAAGCTGCTATCAAGTTACAGCAAGAACCAAAAGGCAATGGTGGAATTTTAGATGTACTCAAACGCCAAAATCGGCGCTTATCACAATTAGTTGGAGATTTGCTGTTATTAACGAAGATAGATCAAAAACAACTAACAGGAGAATATCAGCCTTGCTGTTTGAATGATATCATTAGCGATTTAATTGAGGAATTAGCATTTTTGGCCGTAGAGACTCAGGTCAATCTCTCTAAGCAGGTGCAAGTCTCAGAAAAATTGTATGTGATGGGAAATGAAGATCAGCTTTATCGTTTAATTTCTAACTTAATTGTCAATGCAATTCAAGCGACATCTAGCGGTGGAAAAGTCACAGTTTTTTGGGAAAAAAGCGAGCTTTACGCCATAATTAAAGTTCAAGATACAGGAATTGGTATTGCCCCAGAACATCAACAGCGAATTTTCGATCGCTTCTACCGAGTAGATCGCGATGCCTACGGCGGGCTGCGCCTACGCTCTCGCACCTCTGGCGGTTCGGGATTGGGATTAGCCATAGCGATCGCGATCGCCCAAGCACACAAAGGTAATATTCACGTTCAAAGTCAACCTGGGCTAGGTAGTACATTTACCGTTCGACTTCCTCTTTCACCGTGATTTCTGGAAAGAAATGTTGCTATTTGCAAATCTGCAATTGCAAGGTGCGATCGCCTCAGTTTTTCCGAGCTAATTCTTGGTTGGCATATCTTTTAGGACTTACGCATTAACTTTAATTTCCCGCCGCTTTGAGTTTTTGCATACATAGAGATCGCACCTTTATCTGTTAACAAATCCTAAAAGTGCTTTGATAGTTTTTCCACAGGATGATTAAGATATAGGTATTTGACCTGACGGGTGTCGATACTCATGGTGCAAGACCAGATTTTGCTGAATGATTGGCATGTAATAGCGCGATCGCAAGACCTCCAACCTGGAACAGTTCTGCACAAGCGCTTATTAGGCGAAAATCTAGTGCTTTGGCATAATGGTGACAAAGTTTTAGCTTGGCAAGACCTTTGCCCTCATCGTGGCGCTCGTCTTTCTCTAGGATATGTTAACAAAGAGACTCTTGTTTGTCCTTACCACGGTTTAGCCTTTAATAGCGAGGGAAAATGTGTACTAGTTCCGGCTAATCCCGAACAATCGCCCCCTGCTCAAGCTTGTGTTAAAACTTACCAAATTCAAGAGCGTTACGATCTGCTCTGGGTTTGTTTAGGGACACCAAAACAAGATATAGCTCCGTTTTCTGAGTGGTACGATCCGGTCTATCAGAAGATTTTCTGTGGCCCTTATTACTATCACTCTAGCCCTTTGCGGGTACTGGAAAATTTCATCGATCCGGCACACTTCCCAATTTTGCATTCGGGATTATTTGCTCACGCCAGTCGTCCTGAGTTGACGCACTATGAATTAGAGTCTCTTCCAGATGGGATTAGTTTCAAATGTGGTTTGTGGGAACTAGATTTTAATTCCGGTAATCCTCTGTCAGCACCACTGATTTTTAACACTTACGATTACCGCATTTTCCGTCCGCTAGTGGCATACTTTAAACTTGGCCCTGGAGATCGTCGTTTAAATATCTTCTATACAATTACGCCAGTTGATGAAGATGAATGCGTGGCGCAATATTGGTTAATGGTAAACAGTGTCCGCGAATTAAAAGTGGAAGTGTATCTAGATATTCAAAATCAAGTTGCTAGTCAAGATATCGCCATTGTCGAGTCCCAGCAACCCCGACGCTTACCTTTAGATTTGCAAGCAGAAGTACATTTATCGAGCGATCGCTATTCCATAGCATACCGAAAGTGGCTCAAACAACAGGGTGTTACTTTCGGCACTATTTAGAACTTGGCGATGCTTGTCATTTGTATGATTAAGAAAAAATATTTAGATAAAATTTGTTTATAAACTAACTTACTAAAAGAGTTTAAAAAACGGGAGATTGTTAATTAATCTACCGTTTTTTATGTATGTTGAATGCGGTAATCAAAAGTCAAGTAATATTTTTGCTATCTTTCATCCAAGGTTAATTTTGCAGATTTATCGATCCACAAGTGTTAGTTTTAAAGGATACAATGGCTCAGAGCCATTTAATTGCCAAATTCTAAATACCAAGACAGCAGCTACAGTTAACCACACACAAGAAAATGATAAAGTCATTCCTGCTATAGGATTAGTTTGCCAATAAATTGCTGTCACCACTACCGCAGATAACCAAGGGCCTAAAATAACTACAGGTACAGCAGCACCTAATCTCCGTTCGACAGTAAAAATCGTATTCCAAGTATCCCCTAAAGCCAGATGTACCACAAACAAAATTAAAGGCAATACTAAAAACTGGTGATTCATTTGCTGCCAAATCAATACAGAAGAAATTACCCGCAAAACAGCAATTATCATCCAAACTATGGGAAATGCTAAAGGTGGAGGCGACCATCTTGGTCTGATTACCTGGTCATAGGTCTGACGAGAACGGGTATTATCTAAAAGAGAAAAAATTCGAGAACGGATACTTAATAGTGCAAAAAATAATCCAGTCAATAAAGTGCTAACCCAACTGGGAAAAGAAGAATTATCAATGAACATTACTACTTTTTCCATTCCCAACAACACGAGAATCATAACTAATATTTGTAGGATAGTCCCTAGTGTATAAACTAAAACTGCCTTGATATCTAGTTCTTGTGTAGTAGCTATTGATGTGTTTAGAGACTGTGGTTTATTCCCAGGTTTTACCCCCATTACTGTATTCACAAACTGTTCAACTATTCCACTATTCTTGGATTTATTCATAATTAAGGAATGGCGCGTAGTTGGTAATTAGTAGTAATCAGTCATTATATGATATTCTAATAGTTAAAAATAATTTGGTTAGGCTCTTTTAATATCAGAGTTTATAAGTTCCGAATTCAATGTACAGTTTTTCGTAAGTGGTGTTGAGGAAAAAGCGTGGAATTTCAGAAGTTCTTGTATATTTTTACTCTAGTAAATATTGCTACGTTTGCTCTGAGTGTACCTGTATTTGCTCAAATCACACAGGCTCCCTTTAATTCTGCACAGTCAAGTTGTCGTGCAACTAAAGTAAGTACTCCAGTTTTCAAAGAACCTTCAACATCATCCCATGCTATCAGAATATTGTCGGCAAAAACAAAGATTACTTTAGCATATATACCAGTTAGTGGAGATAGATTTGTCAGAATTAAAGCTCCGACTTCAGGGTTTATTCAAACTGCTGTACTAAAATTTTGTCAGCCGAATAACAACGCTCAAAATATATCGAGTAAACCTACTATTGGCAGTGTATGTCGGCAAATTGTACGACAGGAAACTATACGTCGCCAACCAAGTACAAGAGAACCTTTTATTACAACACTTTCGCCAAATACAGTTGTGTATGTAAACTTGGTTACAGGTAATATAGTTAAGTCATACAAATCTGAAAATTATATTTGGGTAGAAATCGACCTTTCCAGAAGTTTCCCTGGAGAATTATCTGGTAATGGTTGGATAGTCAATACTGACTTAGTGAATACTCCTGGATTAAGCAGTCTGGCTTATTGTAGTTAGTAGCTTATTTATAAGTACTCGCACTAAATTCGCGATCGCCCTTTTTGTCAATGGCGGTTTCTGCCATGTTGCTGTCCACAAGCCAGTGGGCAAGCAGGCCTGATTCATTCCATTTCAAACAGGATTTGTCAAGATGGTTAGCAAGAAAATTGTAAGTAAGCGTGACGAAAAGATGAACATTTAAGCACTGAAATATCAGTAAAATAGTTGGTTTCATTGGTACGCCAGTAACAAAATAACTAATTTTTAATCGCTATAACCCTTATTTTTAAAGCTCTTTGGGGAATGAATCAGCCTTGCTCTGGGGATAAGGGGCAGGGGTAAAGGGACTCATGTTTTTTACCCCTTACCATGAGTCCCTTTACCCTTTACCCAACCTCCACAAGCGCATTTTTGGGTTGCCAGACTACTAGAGCAAGGGATGCATTCATTGACTCCAAACGGGAGGATCTACAGTAAAACTCTAGACAATCAATTGTAAAGCAGAAATACATCGCGCATTTCGATGGATATCGATGTCATTCCCGAATTAATCTGTGCTGAAAAATTTTTCTGCAATCGTAACTATTTCCCCTAGTTCTCCCCTATTTCTTTCTAAATTCAAATCAGAAAAGCAGAGAACACCGCCCCAAACAAGCGCGCAATCTCTGCCGTATAAATAAGTCAATAAAAATGGAGAACAAACCTATGCTACACCAAATTAAAGAATTGCTGCAAAACGTACAATTACAACAGCAAGTAAAAGCAGCAGCTAACCAAGCAGAAGCTATCAAAGTGATAGCGATCGCGAGTGCAGAAAAAGGTTATAACTTCACAGTTGAAACCATTTCTCAAATGTTGGCAGAACTAACATTTGTGGATTCCAACGAACTGAGTGAAGAAGAATTACTTAGTGTTAGTGGTGGAATGATGGCTGATAGTGCAGCCAAGCTATGTCATACAGCTAGCTGTGGTGGCGGACACGCAGGCTGCTGCTAAAAACGGTAGCTTCTGTTTCTCTTTGGCATTGTAACCACCACAGGTCAGGTTGTTTTTCTAAAAGAGCTTTTTAGATCCAACATCTCCAATATTTTAATTTGGATAACTTCCATACTTGATACTGAGGTTCAACGCAGAAAGAGATGCTGCATAACAGATTCCCTCTTTGCTTTTTTAATCAAGGGAAAGAGGGAATTTCATTAGATTTCTTGCAGAAATCAAAAAAAGAACCCCACCCCGTCTTTAACTTACGTCAAAGTCTTCCCTGCTTGCGTGCGAGGAGGGGCTGGGGGTGGAGTGTTAGGAAACTTTTGCAAGAGGTCTATTGTTTTCATATTTCTAATTAATAAATTTGAAACTAATTTTTTGTCTTTTTAACGATTAATACTTCCCACTATGAGAAATCCAGCTATGGTTCAACAAGTTGTTTGCTTATCCCCACAGAAAACATCAGACGAATTAAGGGCGATCGCAACCAATGCTAGCTTTATCTGGGAACGGCTTGATGAAAGCAGATTTGCAATTAATGGCGATCGAGTCAACGAACAAGAAATTAACCGTCGGCGCGATCGCTGGTGCGAAGTTGCAGCAGAAGGTAAATTGGATACGTTACACAAACGCTTACAGTGGGAAGGGCTAAACCTCGATACTGTTAGTTCCAGATTGGGAACTATCGAGTTGCTTGGCGATCGACCTTTGCCTGAGTGGGCAGAAACCTTGCAGCAAATCATCCAAACCGCAACAGGATTCAATTCTGCAACCGAAGTATTTCTACCAATCGATTCACAAAATCCGATCGCCTTTGAAGATATCCTTTTGCCTGCTATTTTGGTAGCCAGACAGCAATTACTAACTCGCTGCGGCAGTCAATTCATCCAAGATTGTCTTCCCTTATCGATTCTTTCCCACGATGCTTACAGTTCTTTAGAACGTGGTCTACTGCTACGATTAGCAGGACTTTGCACTAAGACATTAGATTTTGAATTTTCTCAGGTGCGTCCCTTTGGTCAAAGTTTGCTCGGTTTGCTGGGGTTGGAGACAGAAAGCAATAACACTCACTACACCAAGTTCGTTAATCAACTCCTAGAAGATGGATTGTTGACGTTCTTCCAGAAGTATCCAGTTCTCGGTCGGTTAGTGGCAACAGCAGTCAATTTTTGGGTTGAGTTCACTGCTGAATTTCTCGAACGTTTAGTTGCAGATAGGACAGATATTCAACGAACTTTTGATGAAAGAATTGCCCCATTTTCTCAAAACAAAGTTACCGAAATTCAAACATCCATTTCCGATCCACACAAACGCGGACGAACAGTGATTTTGCTCACCTTTGAGTCTGGACTTAAACTTGTTTATAAACCCAAAGATTTAGGACTAGAGGTTGTCTTTAATCAATTTTTGGATTGGTGCAATCAACACAGCAATCTTTTAGATTTTAAAATAATTCAAGTACTTGAGCGCAATGGTTACGGTTGGGTAAAACATGTTGAACAGTTGCCTTGTGTGGATGAAGCAGCTGCGAAACGATTTTATCAGCGTTCTGGGATGTTGTTGTGTGTGCTTTACGCCCTCAGAGCCACAGATTGCCATTACGAAAACTTAATTGCCAGTGGCGAACATCTGGTGCTGATTGACATGGAAACGCTGCTGCACCACGAACCGAATCTCATTGAAGACTCACCCCTTACCCAAGATTTAGAAACAACCGCCACACAACAATTTTGGGATTCCGTACTCCGCACCGGACTTTTACCGCGTTGGGACTTTAGTGGCGATCGCAGTGTCGCTTATGATATTAGCGGGCTAGGCAGCACAGATCCCCGACTATCTCGCCGGAAAGTGCCGCGTTGGCAGAACATTAATACAGATAATATGCATCTGTCCTCTGAGTCTGTAACCTTGCCGATGGGGAAAAATGTGCCGTTCTTGGGTGAAGTTGTTCTATCTCCAAACGATTATCAGCAGCAAATCACCACTGGGTTTGAGCAGATGTATCGCTTTTTAATGGCGCACAAAGATTTCTTACTTTCACGCCAAAGTTTGCTATCTGCTATGCAAAATCAGCAGGTGCGCTTCATTTTCCGCAACACCCGCATCTACGGCATCATCCTCCAAAAAGCTTTAGCACCCGATTACCTCAAACACGGTGTAGATTACAGCATTCAACTCGATGTTCTCAGTCGTGCTTTTCTAGTTGCTCAAAATAGACCGAACGCCTTCCCTGTTTTGAGCGCAGAACTTCGAGCGATGGAACAATTGGATATTCCCTTCTTCACGGCTAGCGCCGTGGTTGATGAACTGAGTTTAAACGGTTCTTCTTCCATTCCCAACTACTTCAAGCAATCCAGTTATCAAGACCTGCTCAACCAGTTACAATCTCTAGATGAAACCGACTTAGCTCGACAAGTAGCGATTATTCAAGGCTCCTTCGATGCCAAGATTGCAACCACCTTCAGCCGCCAAGGTGGGCAATGGCAAGGCGAATCGTTACCGTTGCTGAATTCAGAACAATTGATTGCCGAAGCCAAAGAAACCGCCACTCAACTGGAAACTAGAGCCATTTCTGACCCTGATGGCAGCGTTAACTGGATTGGCTTAGACTTTGTGCCTCGCGCCGAACGATATCAACTGCAAGTATTAAACAATTCTCTTTGTGACGGACGCTCTGGAGTTGCTTTGTTTTTAGCTGCACTGAGTCAAGTAACTGGTGATTCTCGTTACCGCGATCTAGCATTTAGAACAGTGCAATCTCTGCGTCGCCAAATCCACACCATCGATCCCGAAACTTGGGAACGCATGGCTCGTTTCATGGGCGTTGGGGGTGCAACAGGTTTAGGATCGATGATCTATAGCCTGGTGAAAATTAGTCAATTCCTCAACGATGCAACGCTGTTGCAAGACGCTCAAGTATTAGCCGATTTGATGACACCAGAACTAATTGCTGCTGACGAACACTTGGATATTATGAGCGGAGCAGCTGGGGCAATTTTAGGTTTATTGTCGCTGCATCAAGCCACAGGAGAAGCAACCGTTTTAGAAAAAGCGATCGCCTGTGGACAACATTTACTCAAGCATCAAGTTAGCCACAATGGTTCGCCCAAAGCTTGGCATACTTATTGGGACAAGCCCTTAACTGGCTTCTCTCATGGAGCCGCAGGCATCTCCTACGCCTTGCTCAGACTTTATGCCGCCACCTCAGAGGGCAAGTACTTAGAAGCAGGTTTAGCAGGAATCGAGTATGAGCGTAGCGTCTTTTGCCAGTCCACCGCCAACTGGCCCGACTTCCGCAGAATGGGACAACCGGGACAACCTGACTTTGCAAATAAGTGGTGTCATGGTGCAGCCGGGATTGGTTTGGGACGCTTAGGCAGTTTGAGAATCGTGGAAACGTCGGAAATTCAACAAGAAATTGAAATTGCTCTCCAAACTACTCAGAATTTTGGCTTACAAGCGATCGATCACTTGTGCTGTGGCAATTTCGGTCGCGCGGAAGTGCTGTTAGTCGGTGCAAAAATCTGTTCCCGTCCTGATTGGCATCAAATTGCTCACCAGAATGCAACAAATGTTGTGGCTAGAGCCAAGCGAACTGGAGCTTATCAACTGTTCCCCAACTTACCCAATTCTGTATTTAATCCTGGCTTTTTACCTGGTATATCTGGAATTGGTTATCAATTGCTGCGTTTGGCTAACAATGACTTGCCTTCAATATTGTTATGGGATTGAGCTTGTTGCTCATACCCAAAAACAGCTTTTGACCACACCCTATTAGTTTACGCTAATAGGGTCAGAACTAGCCCTCTCAAGCTGTTGGCTAGTGATAAAAGCCCAAAAGCTAGTCATCTCAAAATTTTAACGTTCTGCTGGTTTCTGTGTGACTAAGGCAGTTAGATTTAGACTTGAAGTGATGGGACTGGAGGAAAAACTAGTGACGAGAGCAATTGGTCTAGAGCAAATTATTGCCCAAAAGGTTCTTACCTTATCAAAGGAACAACAGCAGCAAGTACTTGACTTTGTAGAATTTCTGCAATTGAAATCACCAACAGTGGAGTTTAAGCACCATGATGGCACGCCAATGTCTGCTTTAGAAGCAGCAGGAGACTTAGTTGGCTGCGTGGATTCTGGCCCTGGGGATCTCTCGACAAACAAGGAGTACCTTAAAAGACCATTAGCAGAATGAAGCAAGCGGTACTGCTAGATACAGGCCCATTAGTAGCTTTAGTCAATCGGAGAGAGCAGTTTCATAAATGGGTGACAAATCAGTTCGGACAGATTGAACCACCTTTGTTAACTTGTGAAGCAGTAGTTACGGAGGCTTGTTTTCTCTTACAGAATGTTTACGGAGGAGAAGCAGCAGTAATTTATTTTGTACAAAAGGGTATCATCCATCTTCCGTTTCGGCTCTCTAAAGAAGCTGCTGCTGTTGACGAGTTGATGCAACGTTATCAGTCAGTTCCAATGTCGTTAGCGGATGCCTGTTTGGTGAGGATGGCAGAACTGGCAACTGAAAACGAATTGCTCACATTTGATAGTGATTTTAGGATTTATCGAAAAAATCGTAATCAATTAATTTCTGTGATTATGCCAAAAGAACAATAGTTTGGTCTTCATAGAAAATTCGATGGACTTTTACAACTTCAACTTTTAGAGTGTTGCTTAGAAGGAGCGTCTTCAAATATGTTGCAATATGATATACAAAACCTTAGCTGTGAGAATTTAACAGGGAAATTAGTAAGTTTCTATGGAAATGTAGGTATTGATGTAGTTACCCAATATCCAAATCAGGAAATGACATTTACTCAGGGGAATGTCTACGATCAACTAATTTGGAAAGTCTGTGGTAAATAATTAGAAGATCGCCTCCCCTATTTCTCCCCTAGTTCTCCCCGATCGCACTTTAATCTTAAAAGTCTAGAAGACTTGAAGCTCTGGGCGCTCTCAGAAACGAGGAGAATAATGCAACTAAAACACAGCCACATATATCGCCAAGAAGCCTTAGAGCGTTTATCTTCACCAGAACAACTGGATCGAGCAATACAAGTTGTCAAACCTCAAGCTTGGTTGACTTTATCTACTTTGAGTTTTGTGGTTGCTGTAGCTGGCGTTTGGAGTGTGTTCGGCAGAATTCCCCTGACTGTCACAGGTCAAGGTATCTTGATTAAACCGCACCATGTTGTGGAATTTCAAGCGCCCAGTTCTGGCCCGTTACTAACTCTGAAGGTAAAGGCGGGAGATATTATTAGACAAGGTGATGTGCTGGGTATTATCGACCAATCGGCGCTAAAGCAGCAACTACAGCAAGAACAAGTAAAGTTGCAACAACTGCAAACCCAGAATCAAGAAACTGACAGGCTACAAAAGCTGCTGATTGAACAACAAATTATCACCCTTGGGCAGCAAAAACTGGATTTAGAAAATAATCTGCGCCGAGAGCAAGATGCACCCAAGTTACGCGATCAAACTCAAAGAGCGATCGCTCAAAAACGTCAAAGCATTAATTCCCGCAAACAACAAATTAATTACTTACTCAAAACTCTCAAAGGACGCGTTGATAACCGTCGTCAGCTTTTTGAGCAGCATGTCATCAGCCAAGATATGTTGGTGCAAGCTGAACAGGAATATTTTAACACTCAAAGCGAATTGTCAGATATTGACGTGCAACTCAAGGATCTGGAAATCCAAGAAACTACTACGCAACGAGAATATCTGGAAAATCTTAATAAAATTGACGAAATTAAAACCAAAATTAAAGATATTAATACTCAAAATACTAAACTACGCGAACAAGATTTAAAGCAATCAATTGATAAAAGCAATAAAATTCGGGAAGTAAAGCAGCAAATTGCCCAATTAGAACTGCAATTATCTCAAGAAAGTAGAATTATTAGCAAATATAATGGTCACATTCTCGAACTGAGTGCTGTCCCCGGACAAATGATAAATCTGGGTAGTCGCTTGGGGTCAATAGAGGCTGAACAGCCAAATTCAAAACTTATGAGTCTTGTTTACTTTGCGAATAAAGATGGTAAGCAAATCAAGCCTGGGATGCCTGTACAAGTGACTCCCAGCTTTGCCAAACGCGAGCGCGACGGTGGCATTGTCGGAACCGTTGCAGATATTTCTTCATTTCCGGTAACTACACAAGATATTACAGCGATCGTTGGTAACAAAGAAATTGCCGCCAGTCTTGCAGGTAAAGGTGAAGGCAAGGTGCAAGCTTTTGTCCAACTTCAAGAAAACCCTACATCAGTAAGTGGCTACAAATGGTCATCTTCTGATGGCCCAGCCTTAAAAATATCTTCTGGCACAACTACATCAGTTCAAGTAAAAGTTGGAGAAAAAGCACCGATTTCTTATATTATTCCTATGCTGCGCTCTTGGACTGGGATTTATTAATTTACGCCGTGTGCAACTTTCTTTCAGACCTAACCCCCAACCCCTTCCCTACAAGGGAAGGGGAGCAAGAGTCAAAGCCTCTCTCCCTGTGGGGGAGAGGTTTGGAGAGGGGTTCTAAGGATAAGTTGCACATCACATTAATTTGGGCATGGGGCATTGGGCATTGGGTACATTGGACATAAGGAGTTAAAACTTGAAGGTTCACCCTCAGAGGCTCAACTTCCACCCTCAGAAGCTCAACTTCCACCCTCAGAAGCTCAACTTCCACCTTCAGAAGCTCAACTTCCACCTTCAGAAGCTCAACTTCCACCCTCAGAGGCTCAACTTCCACCCTCAGAGGCTCAACTTCCACCCTCAGAAGCTCAACTTCCACCTTCAGAAGCTCAACTTCCACCCTCAGAAGCTCAACTTTCAAGTTCTAATACCAATGCCCAATGCCCAATCCCCAATTCCAAAATTTAAACCAAATCGTGTCCGCACTTCTACACTTTTGCAAATGGAAGCGGTCGAATGTGGTGCGGCTGCTTTGGGAATAATTCTGAGCTATTACGGGCGGATTGTGCCACTGGCTAAACTGCGTGAAGAATGCGGTGTTTCGCGGGATGGGAGTAAAGCTTTTAATATCATCAAAGCTGCTAAAAACTATGGACTCAATGCTAAAGGTTTAAAACTGTCTCTGGAAAACGTAAAAACTACCCGTCTTCCCTACATTGCCTTTTGGAATTTTAACCATTTTCTCGTAGTAGAAGGATATAGCAAAAAACGCGTCTACCTCAACGATCCTGCCAATGGTCGCAGAACAGTAAGTTGGGAAGAGTTCGATCGCGCATACACGGGTGTTGTGCTGACAATGGAACCAGGAGCGGATTTTCAGAAGGGAGGCAAAAAAAATCACATTCTCTCAGCCTTAAGTAGCCGCTTACAAAACTCACGAGTTACTATCTTATTTTGCTTGCTAGCTGGGTTATTGCTAACACTGCCTCGGTTAGCTGTGCCAGCCTTTTCTCAGGTATTTATCGATGAAATTTTAATCCAAGATCGGCAAGATTGGTTACGACCTTTGCTGTTAGGAATGCTCTTAACTACTTTATTACGGGCATTCCTTGCTAGACTGCGGCTTACCTACCTGCGAAGATTGATGGTTAAGTTATCAGTCAGCACATCAGGACACTTTCTCTGGCATATCCTGCGATTGCCCATTGGGTTTTATGACCAACGGTTTGCTGGGGAAATTAGTAGCCGGGTGCAACTGAATGACCGGGTGGCAGAAGTACTTTCAGGGTCTTTGGCAACTACAGTAATTGATGCGGTGATGATGGTATTTTACTTGCTGATTATGATTCAGTATGACCAATTGCTGAGTGCGATCGCAGTTGGTTTTGCTTTAATCAACATTCTCGCCCTCTTATTTTTATCGCAAACTCGTGTAGATACAAATATGCGCCTAGCTCAGGAATATGGCAAAGTGGGCGGAGTAACGATTAGCGGCATCCAAACCATAGAAACCATCAAAGCTTCGGGGCTGGAGTCAGATTTATTTGCTCGGTTTGCGGGTTATTACGCTAAAGCACTCAACGCTCAACAACAATTAGGCTTACAAACTCAAATTCTCACCACATTACCCACAATTTTGACTGCCCTAACTACAGCTTCTATTTTGCTGGTTGGTGGTTTACAAGTAATGAATGGCAATCTCAGTATTGGGATGCTGGTTGCCTACCAAAGTTTAACACTGAGTTTCTTAGAGCCAGTCAATAGCCTCGTTAACTTCGGCAGTACACTCCAAACTTTAGAAGCTGATTTAAACCGCCTTGATGATGTATTGCAAAACCCCGTTGATTTGGAAGTCGAGTCAGGCAAGGGAGCAGCACTTCGGCTACGCTCAGTGACCGAGGAGCAAAGGAGCAGAGGGGAACTTATTGCAAGTCTTCCCCATGCCCAATGCCCAATGCCCAATGCCCCATGCCCAATGTGGCAATTACAGGGTAATGTTGAGTTACGGAATGTCACTTTTGGGTACAGTCGTGTGGAATCTCCGTTGATTGAGAATTTGAGCTTGATTGTCAAGCCAGGGCAAAGAATAGCGCTTGTGGGGGGGAGTGGTTCTGGTAAATCGACAGTTGCTAAATTAATTTGCGGGCTTTATCAACCTTGGGATGGGGAAATCTGCTTTGATGGTGTAGAGCGATCGCAAATTAAACGCTCTGTCCTTGCTAACTGGTTGGCAATGGTTGAACAGGATATCTTTTTATTTGCGGGGACTGTGCGAGAAAATATCACTCTTTGGGATTCAACTATACCAGAAGCCGATTTGGTGCAGGCTTGCCAAGATGCAGCGATTCATGATGCGATCGCATCTATGCCTGGAAAATATGACTTTGAGTTGATTGAAGGCGGTATGAATATTAGTGGTGGACAACGCCAGCGTTTAGAAATTGCCCGTGCTTTGGTGAGAAATCCCACAATCTTAGTACTGGATGAAGCAACCAGCGCCTTAGATGCAGAAACCGAGTTGATTATTAACCGTAACTTGCAACAGCGTGGTTGTTCGTGTATTGTAGTAGCCCACCGCCTCAGCACAATTCGCGATTGCCATGAAATTATTGTGCTAGAGCAAGGTAAAATCGTCCAGCGTGGCACTCATGAGGAATTATGGCAGCAAGGCGGAACTTATGTTCGCCTACTTCACGCAGCAGAAGCATAATGGACTTCTTGGCATTGTAGGGAAAAGGGGAAGGTGGGGCCCCCTCTGGGGATAAGGGGCGGGGGTAAAGGGTAAAGGTATGGAATTTTCTCTTACCCTTTAACCTTTAACCTTTGCCCAACATCAAGGCAAAAGTTACTTTTGCAAGATGTCTAATAATCAGGTATTCAATCCACCATTGTTGAGTTGCTAATGATTGCCGAGGCAGTTAAACCTTGACTCATCGTCAAAATCAGCTTTACTCTCGATCAATTTTTTCGATATCATCAGGTGTACCAGTGGCAGAAATTTTTGATGTGCCAGATTTACCTGCACCTGAGTTGCCACCAGAAGCGCCAGCACCGCCTGAGTGTTTAGCATCGGTGTTGCCTTGTTCTTCTTGAAGCTGTTCAAGGCGGTTTTTTTCTTGAGCTTTATCTTTTTGGTCAGCCATATCTTATTTACATTTTTCGCTATGCGATCGCCTTTAACTCTATCATTTTCCTTATTCAAGCGACATCA
This sequence comes from Nostoc sp. DedQUE05, assembly GCF_034530955.1. Taxonomy (NCBI): domain Bacteria; kingdom Bacillati; phylum Cyanobacteriota; class Cyanophyceae; order Nostocales; family Nostocaceae; genus Nostoc; species Nostoc sp. DedQUE05. Next base: position 18,732 of record NZ_JAVRCB010000012.1, read on the forward strand.
AAGGCAAATCTTCTTCAGCAATTATAAATTTACGTGAGTCTCTCACGGAGGCACACGTTAAATTACTCAATTTTTCCATCCAAGACGATTATCAGATTTTTCTTGCCCTGCTTTCCCTGCTGATTGAGCAATTAATTATTTTTTATTTGGAAGTCCCTGAGGCTGATGTTCTCTAAAGTAATATCATCATCACAAAAAATCTGTGTTACATTCAGCCGGGATACAATAGTTTTTCTTATATCTTTTTCCAATCGTTGAACTCACATCGATTTACCTTAAGTGAATCCTCTTTCCAAACCATACTCCTTTCAGGCAAACGAACCATTACTGTTGAACGATCCAGAAACATTCTGGATATTGCAGTCTGGAACATTAGCAGTGTTTGCAACTAGAGTTAAAAACAGTTTACCAAAGGAGCATCGCCGCTATCTGTTTCATGTCAACGCTGGTGAAGTCTTGTTACCGGAAGTAATCGCACAAAGCCAATGGAATTTTGTAGCGATCGCAATTGAATCCACCCAATTATGCCAGATGTCAATGGTTGATTTGGTTAAGGAAATCGCGGCGGCTGACTCTCAATCCATAGAATTTTTAGAAGGTTGGGTAAATCATTTAGGACAATCTCTTAGCGCCCAGCAGACAGTTTTAACTACGCCATTAAACCTTGTGCAGACATTAGGGCAGGATTTTTCATTATCGCCTGGTGAAACGCTACAGGGAAGACAACAAACACTTTTATGGGTGAAGTTGCAGCAAGGCAATACTCACTGGATGGGAGTTGAGGAATTAACGTTGAATTCTACCTCACCAGCGTTTCCACTCACCAATGGTATGTGGCTGGAGGCAGAAGATGCGGTTATTGGGCAGATGTTGCCAACGGCAGATGTAGAAAATTCTGAGGAACTTCTGGCAGGTTTAGCCAGTTTGCATACTTATTTCTTTCACTACTTCAGTTTGCTGGCAAACAAAGAAACAGAAGCAGAATTTCGGCAGTTTCAGGAACGCGAACAATTTAATCAGCAAGTAATAGAGGGGGCACTCTCTGATTTAGCAACAGTATTGCAGCCACAGCAGGAGGCGGTTTTTTCTCAGGAAGGGCCGCCCTTATTGGTAGCATTTGGGGCAGTTGGGCGATCGCTGGGAATAGAGATTCGTCCACCAGTAGAGGATTTGAATTCTATTAAAGACCCTGTAGCCGCGATCGCACAAGCATCACAAATTCGTATCCGCCGGATAACTTTAGCAGATGGCTGGTGGCGTCAAGACCAAGGAGCAATGTTAGCTTATACTCAGTTGGAACGCCCAGTGGCGTTGTTACCTACAGATAATCGGGATTATGTCATCTTTGACCCCGTAGCGCGAACTCGCACACCTGTAAATGAATCAATAGCAAAAACACTGTCACCATTAACCTACGTTCTGTATCGACCGTTACCCCAAGTTGCGCTCAAAGCCATTGATTTACTGCGGTTTGGGGTTAAGGGTTATGAAAAAGACATCGCCAGTATTTTAGTGGTAGGGCTACTAGGCACAATATTGGGCATGGTTGCACCGCAAGCAACAGCAATTTTAATCAATCATGCCATTCCAGATAGCGATCGCGCAATGCTTTGGCAGATCGGATTGGTCATGTTTGCAGTCGCCTTTGGACAGTTAGCTTTTCAAATTGCCCAAAGCATTATTACCCTACGAGTGGAAAGCGCCACTGATAGCATATTACAGCCAGCCATTTGGGATCGCCTGCTGAGATTAAGTCCTAGCTTTTTTCGCCAGTATACTTCTGGAGATTTGGTCAATCGCGTTATGGCGGTGAGAGAAATTCATCAAAAACTTAGCGGTGCTACCCAAAGAACGTTGTTGAGTGGAGTTTTTGCTTTATTCAACTTGGTGCTGATGTTCATTTACAGTTGGCAACTAGCACTTGTGGGCGTGGGTTTAGCAATATTTGCCACTGTGGTTACGACTGTTGCAAGTTTCCTCTTGGTGAAGAAATCGCAAAAAGAGCAAGAACTCAATGGCGCAATTCAGGGACTCACCGTCCAACTAATCAACGGTGTTGCCAAGCTGCGAGTGACAATGGCAGAAGAACGTGCATTTGCCGCTTGGGCAAAAAAGTACAGCCAGCAGATCCGACTGAAGGCGAGTTGGCAAGAGATTAAAGATGGTATTTCTATATTTAACGAAGCACTCCCTTTGGTAAGTTCTATACTGCTGTTTGGGTTTGCCATGCTGTTAATGCAGACACGCCTAACACTGGGTACATTCGTTGCTTTTAACTATGCTTTGACGATTTTTATCAAAGGAGTAATTGACCTGAGCAATACTGTATCGGAAATTTGGAGTATTGTACCAATTTGGGAACGAGCAAAACCGATTTGGCGATCGCAGCCTGAATATGACTCAACCAAGGTTAATCCTGGTCAATTAAGCGGTCGCATTGCCCTAAATCGTGTCAGCTTTCGTTACTCGGAGAATGGCAGCTTAATTCTCAATGATGTCAGCCTCCATGCCGAACCAGGAGAATTTGTTGCGATCGTTGGGTCTTCTGGAAGTGGAAAATCAACGATATTGCGGTTGTTATTGGGATTTGAAACTCCATTGACAGGTAGCATCTATTATGATGGCAAAGACTTAGCAGAGATGGAACTCCAGGCTGTGCGAAGACAGTTAGGAGTGGTACTACAAAATGGTAAAATCGGCACAGGATCGATTTTTGATAGCATCACCGGCGGTGCTTTAGTTTCTCTAGAAGAAGCTTGGTCAGCGGCACAAATGGCAGGCTTTGCTAATGATATCAAGCAAATGCCAATGGGGATGCATACGATCGTCGCTGAGGGTGGTAGTAATCTTTCTGGTGGACAACGGCAAAGATTATTGATTGCGCGATCGCTTGTTTCCAAGCCTAAAATTATCTTAATGGATGAGGCGACCAGCGCCCTAGACAACCGCACCCAGGCAATTGTAACTGAAAGTTTAGCTAAGTTAAATGCTACCAGAGTGGTAATTGCCCATCGCCTCAGCACAATTCGTAATGCCGATCGCATCTATGTTATCGACGCTGGTCATGTCGTGCAGGTAGGTAATTTTTCGGAATTGATCGCCCAAACAGGGTTATTTGCCAAACTGGTAGCCCAACAGTTAGAAGGGGAGCTTTAGTTTTGCTTTAGCATGAAATTAGTAACTGTGATGGTTAGGGTGGGGTAAAACTAAAGCTAAAACCTTAGTAAATCAGGTTTGGGGGGAGGTTTTGAGAATTTATGCAATAAATATATTGAATTCGGGCGATCGTTGATTGAATTCGGGCGATCGTTGATTGAATTCGGGCGAGCGTTTGTTGAATTCGGGCGATCGTTGATTGAATTCGGGCGATCGTTTGTTGAATTCGGGCGATCGTTTGTTGAATTCGGGCGGTCGTTGATTGAATTCGGGCGGTCGTTGATTGAATTCGGGCGAGCGTTTCTTGAATTCAAGCAGTGGTTAGGGTGGGGTAAAACCCAGATTATTGAACAACTTCAGACTTGTGTGTACATCGTAGCCTTTATAAGGGAGGATTAAGGAGGGTAATAATGTGATTAAAATCACAGCATACTAATTTTCAAACATCCTCTAATATCAAGTCCGGTTAATTAATACTTTACTCCCGTTCAAAGACAAAAATAATGGAAATCGGTTTATTTGTTTTGGGATCGGATGGCTCATATAAATTTAGCAATCGGTAATTCAAAGCATGGAATTCGTTAATCCATGATTCCAGGGTTCGGAAATACCAAGGAGTAGGGTAGAATGGTCGATCTGCATTTGGTTGCCATGAAGTTTCGCGCCACCCATTAGAGTATGGAGAGTCACCGCAAGCAATTATCGGATGAAGTGTTTGAATGATTATTTTGCCTTTGTCCTCTAACAGGCTATGACCTGCCTTAGCGATCTCATCAAGAGCGCATTCGCCTAGAATTGAAAAGTTGCAGATCAAGCAAGAGAAAGAGTTAATGGTGCTAAATCTTTGTGATGCAAGATCCGAGTACGAACAGACAACAAAGCGAGAATCACCACTATCCTTTGCTGTCTCAATGAGATCAGCGCAAAAATCAACACCCCAGCCATCAATTCCTAAAGAAAAAAGCTGTCGAGATAACCATCCCTCACCGCATCCAATATCTAAGAATGTTCTTGGATTAAGTTGGGTTATCGCTTTAACTATAGCGGCATCTGTGGCGATCGCACGGCTTTCAATTTGTTTATTACGAATTGCTTGTGTCCATAATTTAGCATTCATTTGCCATGAGTCAAGGATTCGTTTTTCATTCTCGTCCATAAACACCGCTCAAATAGCACGAACAATCTTCTCCTTTAAAACATAAGCGATAATGCAGCCAGATGCAGGATTTCCACTATTTCCGAGAATCGCAATTTTAACTCATATATACACCGGAGTACAGCAATTCTTTAGGTTCTATCGATTAGCGATACTCAGTTCGTGAAGCCCTAAAACTCTCAAGCAAGGTTCTGTTTGACAATGCCACTGCTACCCAAAATTTAGAAGCATTCATTAGACTTATTGCAAAAGTCGGGGTAAAGGGGAAGGTGGGGCCCCCTCTGGGGATAAGGGGCGGGGGAAAAGGGTAAAAAAACTCAAAATCCTTTCCCTTTAACCTTTTCCCTTTTCCCTAAGAGTGCAAAAATATATTTTTGCAAGAGACTCCATGAGCTGCGCTCACAAGGAACAATGAAAATGATCTTGGAACGATTTTGCGTTGTTTCAGCCTCTATTTTCAAGGCAGGTCTATTAAACAGGCGAGCGCTCTGAGAAAATGAAGCCACTTGATTATATTTTTGACTTTCCCTGAAAAATAAGTAAGTATTAACACTTATAATCCTGAAACAAAGCGATCAAAAATGAAACGTTTAAATCGCCTTGCTTGGATAGGAGCGATCGCTTGTGCAATTTGAGTGATGTTATGTGTGCTTAAATAGCCATAATATCCCCGTTCAACCCGCGTGCAAAGAAGGTTTAGGTAGCTTTTTATTATCGTTGTAGTTGCCATGTTCAGCATGAGAACTACAACGAGTTTAACCTTTTGTATTACCGAGAATGATAATTTCCTCTGCCCTTAGCAATGTGTCAGCGATCGCGAGGATTTTACTTAGTTCGCTTTCATTAGGCAATGACAGTAATATCTGCACTAGTAAGCGCTACCTGATTCGAGAACTGGGCTATCTGAACTTGTGCAGCACTACCAACCCCATCTTTATCAAAGAATAGGTTCCCCGTAGTTCGATCGTAGATAAAGCGATCGCCTGCAATTGTCGCACTAGTCCCAAGTCGGAATAAGCTCGAATCCAGTACCGTATCCTGAGATTGGCTCAGTCCAAATTCTGTCTTAGAAACGAAGATAGTATCATCTCCAACAGTAAAATCAGTAATAGTGTCATAGCCTCCAGTGCGAGTATCAGCCAGGTTGAAGCTATCTCGACCAATTCCACCAGTCAATATATCTCGACCAACTCCACCAGCGAGTACATCGTCACCTGCACCACCAAGCAAGGTGTCATTGCCTGAGTTACCAAAAAGGCGATCGTTGCCATCAACTCCATTCAAGATGTTAGCGCCAGTATTTCCCGTCAGGATGTTATTAAGGTTGTTACCAGTACCATTGATTGCTGAAGTTCCACTCAGGGTCAAGTTTTCTAGGTTATTTCCCAACACCCAACTCACCGAAGACTTAACTAAATCTGTGCCTGCATTTAAACCTTCAGTAACAGTATCGCTAAGGTTGTCTACAGTATAAATGTCATTGCCAACTCCACCGTCGAGACTATCAATTCCCGCACCTCCGTCTAAGCTATCGTCACCCGCACCACCCAACAAGGTGTCATTGCCAGAACCACCAATTAGGCTATCGTTGCCATCAACTCCATTCAAGATATTAGCGGCACTATTTCCTGTGAGAATGTTATTAAGGTTGTTACCAGTACCATTGATTGCTGAAGTTCCACTCAGAATCAAGTTCTCTAGGTTATTTCCCAACACCCAACTCACCGAAGACTTAACTAAATCTGTGCCTGCATCTAGGCCTTCAGTAACAGAATCGCTGAGGCTGTCTATGATGTAAATATCATCGCCGACTCCACCATCTAAGCTGTCATTGCCAACTCCACCATCCAAGGTGTCATTGCCTGCACCACCCAACAAGGTATCATTGCCGTCACTACCAATCAGGCTATCATTGCCATCAATTCCATTCAAAGTGTTAGCGGCAGTATTCCCAATTAAGATGTTATTAAGGCTGTTACCAGTACCATTGATTGCCAAGTTTCCAGTTAGGGTCAAATTTTCCAGGTTATCTACCAACACCCAACTCACCGAAGACTTAACTAAATCTGTGCCTGCATTTAAAGCTTCAGTAATCGCATCGTTGAGGTTGTCTACGATGTAAGTTTCATTGCCGATTCCACCATTGAGACTATCTGCTCCCAAACCTCCATCTAAGGTGTCATTGCCTGCACCACCCAACAAGGTATCATTGCCGTCATCACCAATCAGGCTATCATTGCCATCAACTCCATTCAAAGTGTTAGCGGCAGTATTTCCAATTAAGATGTTATTAAGGCTGTTACCAGTACCATTGATTGCTGTGCTTCCAGTTAGGGTTAAGTTTTCCAGATTAGCTCCCAACACCCAACTCACAGAAGACTTGACTAAATCTGTGCCTGCACTGGCAGATTCAATAATAGTGTCGCCGATGCTGTCCACAGTATAAGTGTCATTGCCTTTACCACCAATGAGACTGTCATCTCCTGTACCACCATCTAAGAAATCATTTCCATCGCCGCCATCGAGGGTGTCGTTATCACCTAGCCCGTTGAGCGTGTCATTGCCCAGCAATCCTGAGATAATATCCTTGTTCGCCGTACCAGTCAGGTTGTCTGCAACTGAAGTACCAGTAATTTCATTCGGAAATTGACTAATGGTATTAGCCACTGTTAATGCAAAAACATCGCTGATAGTTGCCGTTCCATCATTGGCTATAACTTTGATGTTGAGGCTACCAACGTTGTTATTTGTGGGAGTACCACTAAAGGTAGTGCCGTTGAAAGTTAACCAAACAGGAAGTGGATTACCATTTTCCAAAGTTGCGGTGTAAACGAGATTATCTCCCGCATCCACATCACTGAAGGTATTTGCTGGCACCACAAAGCTAAAGGCAATGTCTTCTGTAGCTGTTTGGTCTGCGATCGCATTACTCACAACTGGAGCATCATTTGTATTGGCGATCGCTAGACCAAATACACTACTGGCGCTAGCTCCATCCTTATCAGTTGCGGTAACTTTGAGGCTGAGGCTGCCCACATTTTGATTTAATGGCGTGCCGCTAAAAGTGCGCGTGGTTGGATTAAAGCTTAACCAAGCCGGCAATGGATTGCCGTTACTGAGGCTAGCAGTATAGGTCAGGGTGTCGCCTGCATCGACATCGCTGAAGGTGGTTGTTGGTACGGTAAAGTTGAAGATGGCGTCTTCTGTTGCTGTTTGGTCAGCAATAGTACTTAATGCTTTTGGGGCATCGTTAATATTGTTGACTCCGATCGCGATCGCTTTTTCGTAGAATAAACCACCCTCATCTGTGGTACGTACACGGATGTTGTAGCTATTCTTGGTTTCGTAGTCGGGTGAAGCGTTGATACGTAACTGGTTACCGACAATCGTGAAGGCGCTGTTATCGTTGTTGTCTGTACCCGAAACTAGGGTGTAGCTGTGGGTGTTGTCTCCATCGGCATCAACGGTACTAAAGTTGCCAATTACTGTGTTGCCAGGAACATTCTCGTTAACACTACTGGCACTTAGACTCATGTCAGTGGGCGTACTGTTGAGGTCAAGCTTAAAAAGTTCCAGCCCAGTGTTACCATTGTCAGCAACAAAGTAGAGTTTGCCATTAACGTAAGTTAGGTTGGTGGGATTAGAGCCAGGTAAGCCAGGGTAGATATCGTTAACGCGGACAGTACCAGCCTCAGTGCCATCACTCTTCCACAGTTCGCGATCGCCACTGCTGTCGGTGGCAACAAAGTACAACGTGCCGTTGACATTCGTTAGATATGTTGGGTTAGAGCTACCCGTGCCAGTATAAATATCCTTAACGCGGACGGTACCAGCCTGAGTACCATCACTCTTCCACAGTTCATAACCTCCAGTGCTATCAGTGGCAACAAAATACAGCATACCGTTGACATTCGTCAGATTTTGTGGGTGAGAGCTACCTGTACCAGAGACAATATCCTTGACGCGGACAGTACCAGCTTCGGTGCCATCACTCTTCCACAATTCCCGACCCCCACTGCTGTCAAAGGCACTGAAGTACAGCGTACCGTTGACATTCATCAGATTTTGCGGGTCAGAGCCAACGACGCCAGAGATGATATCCTTAACGCGGACAGTACCAGCTTCGGTGCCATCACTTTTCCACAGTTCAGTCCCCCCAGTACTTTCGGTGGCATTAAAATACAGGATGCCGTTAACATTCGTTAGATTTTGGGGCTTAGAGTGACTCGTGCCAGTATAAATATCCTTGACGCGGACAGTACCAGCCTCGGTGCCATCACTCTTCCACAGTTCGCGATCGCCACTGCTGTCGGTAGCAGTGAAATACAGGGTACCGTTAACATTCGTCAAATTTGCCAGGTTAGAGCTAGCTGTGACATTAATATCCTTGATGCGGACAGTACCAGCATCGGTACCATCACTCTTCCACAGTTCAGTCCTCCCACTAGTGTCGGTGGCAACAAAGTACAGTGTACCGTTGACATTCGTCAGATATGCCAGGTTAGAGCTACCCGTACTATTAATATTCTTGACGCGGACAGTACCAGCCTGAGTGCCATCACTCTTCCACAGTTCTCGATCCCCAGTGTTATCAGTGGCATTGAAGTACAGCGTGCCGTTGATATTCGTTAGATTTGCTGGGTAAGAGCCACTCATCCCAGAGAAGATATCCTTGACGCGGACGGTACCAGCCTCAGTGCCATCAGTCTTCCACAGTTCAGTCCCCCCACTAGTGTCGGTGGCAACAAAGTACAGCGTGCCGTTGACATTCGTCAGATTTTTGGGGTAAGAATCAGTCGTACCAGAAAAAATATCTTTGACGCGGACGGTACCAGCCTCAGTACCATCACTCTTCCACAGTTCAACCCCTCCACTGCTGTCGGTGGCATTTAAGTACAGCGTACCGTTGACATCTGTCAGATTTTGCGGATCGGAAGTACCGGTGCCAGTATTAATATCCTTGACACGAACTGTACCAGCCTCAGTACCATCACTTTTCCACAGTTCAACCCCTCCACTGCTGTCATAGGCTCTGAAGTACAGCGTGCCGTTAACATTGGTCAGATATGCCAGGTTCGAGCTAACGATGCCAGTATAAACATCCTTGACACGGACTGTACCAGCCTCAGTACCATCACTCTTCCACAGTTCGCGATCGCCATTGCTGTCGGAGGCAACAAAGTACAGCGTGCCGTTGACATTCGTCAGATATTCTGGGTAAGAGCTACCCATGCCAGAGAAAATATCGTTGACACGGACTGTACCAGCCTCAGTACCATCACTCTTCCACAGTTCAAAGCCAGCACCGTCATAAGCTCTGAAGTAAAGTGTACCGTTGATATTCGTCAGATATGCTGGGTTAGAGCCACCCGCACCAGTATTAATATCCTTAACGCGGACAGTACCAGCCTGAGTGCCATCACTTTTCCACAGTTCATTGTCCCCACTGCTGTCGGAGGCAACAAAATACAGCGTGCCGTTGACATTCGTCAGAGATGCTGGGCTAGAGCTACCCGTACCAGAGACAATATCCTTGACGCGGACAGTACCAGCCTCGGTGCCATCACTCTTCCACAGTTCAGTGCCCCCACTGCTGTCAGTAGCACTGAAGTACAATGTGCCGTTGACATTCGTCAGATTTTGCGGGTCAGAGCCACTGATACCAGAGACAATATCCTTGACGCGGACAGTACCAGCCTCAGTGCCATCACTCTTCCACAGTTCAAAGCCACCAGTGTTGTCAGAAGCTTTGAAGTACAGTGTGCCGTTGACATTCATCAGATTTTGCGGCTTAGAGGTCTGCGTACCAGAGACGATATCCTTAACACGGACAGTACCAGCCTCAGTACCATCACTCTTCCACAGTTCAGTGCCTCCACTGCTGTCAGTGGCACTGAAGTACAGCGTCCCATTGACATTTGTCAGATATTCTGGGTAAGAGCTAGCCGTACCAGTATAAATATCTTTGACACGGACTGTACCAGCCTCAGTACCATCACTCTTCCACAGTTCAGTGCCCCCACTGCTGTTAGTGGCACTGAAGTACAGCGTACCGTTGACATTCGTCAGATTTTGGGGAATTGAGGAAGCTCTATTGGTATTGATATCTTTGATGAGGATAATCGATGGTTCTTCTGCTGGCATAACCGTTTTTCCTTAAACTTCTAGATTCAGAATCACAAGGGAAATCAGGCGTTGGTAGACGCCCCAAGGACGATCGCTATTTTTCTTGCTATGTAAATATGCGATCGCTTAACTCCCAAGCTTCGCTTTTTTTTAAATTAAACAGCCTCGGCAAATATGTCTAATTTTATACTTGATTTAGATAAAGCTCATTTGGTTTAGTTAATATAAGCACTCCACATCAACCAATATCGACACGGATATGAACATAACCCGTTGGAAGGAATGAAACAGAAATCTTGGTGATTGTCTCGATTCAACTTAGCCGATCCGCGTAAATTGGTGTTCGCGTAGCGTGTCCTAAAGGACAAGGTATTGATAAAGTTAATTATATTTTTGACTTTGCCTGAAAAATAAGTAAGTATTAACAGTGATATTTAAAGACTATGAAAGTCGAAAATGAAACGTCCAAATCGCCTTGCTTGGATGGGAGCGATCGCAGCCAGTGCGATCGTTTTACTTAGTTTGTTCGCGGCTCCCAATAATACTAAAATTAACGCTGGCTCTACCTATAACCGTAACTCTGATGGCTATGGTGCTTGGTACGCTTTTATGCAACAACAGGGAATTTCTATCAAGCGTTGGCAAAAGCCTTTTAGTGATATTCAGCCAGAGAACAACCCAGTTACTCTGCTACAAGTAGGCGGCTATCCCAGAGAAACCACACTAGATAGTCAAGAGCGGGAATGGGTAGAAAAAGGGAATACTTTGGTAATTTTGGGTGCAAAGGCGCGGGTTACAGAAGCGGAGTTTAGCACTATGCAAAAATCTCCTGAAGGTGATATTAAAATTGATACACGTAGACGATATAAAAAAGCTAACTCTAAGCAAGTTAATTTAGGCGATCGCTTTGGTGCTGTTGTCTGGAAAGAAAATTACAAAAAAGGAAAGGTGATTTTTTCTACCACTCCTTATTTAGCTGCCAACGCCTATCAAGATTATTTAAGTAATTTCAAGTATTTAGCTAGTTTGGTTACTGAAAAAAGTAACACAGTCTTTGTCGATGAATACATCCACGGCTATAAAGATGCCGATATCAGGAAGAAAGAAAGCGAAGGAGATTTATCTAGCTTTTTTGCCAAAACTCCTTTACTTCCAATCTTGATACAAGTAGGTATCCTGCTATTAGTGCTAGTTTGGGCGCAGAATCGCCGCTTTGGCAAGCCAGTAGCTTTAGATACACCAGTTGTAGATAATAGCGAAGCATACATCCAAGCTTTAGCCGGAGTGTTGCAGAAAGCTGATACCACCGACTTTGTTGTTGAGATGGTGGGTAAACAAGAACAACTAGAACTCCAAAAAGTCTTGGGATTAGGGCAAGTACTTTTAGAACGTCAAGCCTTGATCGATTTCTGGATAGAAAAAACAGGTGCAAGTGCAGCCGAACTAGATGCAGTTTTAAAGCTACAATCTCGCAAACAACCCATCAGCGAACGAGACCTGTTAAGCTGGTTGGGAAAATGGCGAAGCATTAGACTAATTCGTAATTCGTAATTCGTAATTCGTAATTATTTTTTTGGAATTGTACTCTGCGTTGGTTATTTATCAATAAAAAATATGAGTGAAACACATCCTATTTTAATTCGTCTTGGTCAAGGTCTTAATCAAGTAATTGTCGGACAATCTAGCTTAATACAGCAACTCTTAGTAGCGCTGCTAGCGGGTGGGCACGTAATTTTAGAAGGAGTACCGGGAACTGGGAAAACTCTACTAGTAAAAGTGTTGGCGCAGTTAATTCAAGGGGAATTTCGCCGGATTCAATTAACACCAGATGTTTTACCTTCAGATATTACTGGTACTAATATTTTTGACTTGAATAGCCGCAATTTCACATTGAAAAAAGGGCCAATATTTACTGAAGTATTACTAGCAGACGAAATCAACCGGACTCCGCCCAAGACACAAGCGGCGCTGCTAGAAGCAATGGAAGAGATGCAGGTAACACTAGATGGTGAAAGTTTGCCTTTACCAGATTTATTTTGGGTAATTGCAACCCAAAATCCCCTAGAATTTGAGGGTACTTATCCTTTACCAGAGGCCCAGTTAGACAGATTTTTATTTAAGCTGATGGTAGATTACCCCGATCAAGCTGCTGAAAAGCAAATGTTACTCAATCGTCAGGCGGGTTTTGCAGCACGACGTTTAGATATTAGCCGTTTGAAACCAATCGCAACAGTAGCCGATATTTTAGAAGCACGACAAGCAGTCAAAGAAGTTAAAGTATCAGAAGCGATCGTTGATTATTTGTTGGCGTTGGTGAGAACATCGCGTCAATATCCCGATTTAACTTTGGGTGCATCACCCCGCGCTACCGGTGCTTGGTTGCAGACATCTCAAGCTTTAGCGTGGTTAGCGGGAAGGGATTTTGTAACGCCAGATCATGTAAAAGCAGTTGCATCACCGTTGCTACGTCATCGTCTCATATTGAAACCAGAAGCGATGCTGGATGGTTTACAAATGGATGCGGTAATTGCGTCGGTAATTAATCAAGTACCAGTTCCAAGGTAAAAAAATTAAACCTCTGACGTAAATCCCCCTTCTCCCAAAATTGGGAGAAGCGAAGTTGTTTCACCAAGACATAGCGATCGCCATCACAACATTACTGATAAAATATCCAAGATGCGAGAACTTTACCCAGCGATCGAGCCTTACTTAGAAGGTAGTTTACAAGTTTCCGACCTTCATACTATCCATTTTGAAGAGTCAGGAAACCCCCAAGGTCAACCCATCGTTTTGCTGCATGGGGGCCCTGGTGGCGGATGTCCAGCTTTTTATCGGCAATATTTCCACCCAGAAAAATGGCGGTTAGTGATGTTTGATCAGCGCGGTTGTGGTCAAAGTACGCCCCATGCCGAATTACGAGAAAACACCACTTGGGATTTAGTTAGTGATATCGAAAAACTGCGCCAACATTTAGGTATAGATAAGTGGGCGGTTTTCGGTGGTAGTTGGGGTAGCACTTTATCACTAGCTTACAGTCAAACCCATCCCTCTCGATGCACAGGATTAATTCTGCGTGGCATCTTCATGCTGAGACAAAAAGAGTTGCGCTGGTTTTATCAAGAGGGTGCTAGTTATATTTTTCCTGATGCTTGGGAAGAATATCTCAAACCAATTCCCATAGATGAACGTGACGATTTAATCGCAGCATATTACAAACGCTTGACCAATCCAGATTTAGAAATTCAATTAACAGCAGCGCGTGCTTGGTCAATTTGGGAAGCTAGTACTAGTAGACTTTTCTTCGATCCAGAACTGATGCAAAAGTTTGGTGAGAGTGAATTTGCTTCAGCTTTTGCTCGGATTGAATGCCATTACTTTATGAATAAGGGATTTTTGGAAACAGAAGATCAATTACTCTTAAATGTAGACCGCATCCGCCATATTCCGGCTGTAATTGTTCAGGGACGCTATGATGTAGTCTGCCCAATGATATCAGCTTGGGAATTACATCGCGCTTGGCCGGAAGCCGAATTTATAGTGGTTCCTGATGCCGGACATTCGATGAGTGAACCAGGAATTGTTAGTGCTTTGATTGAAGCAACAGATAATATTTAATTTGTATCAGAGAATTCAAAAAAATGAAATTACCAAAAAATAGTAAAAATAATTATTATTTGGAGGGGAAGTACAGCCATTAACTGCTACTTCCTCTCCAAATTGTAGTAGATTCAATTTATATTTAAATTTTTGGGTATTTGGAATCAAAATGCTCAAATCGCCTGGGGTTTCTACTCAAGCTTTAGTAATTGCTGGATTTTTATGATCTGGCTTTCTGCTTACGGCTAAGTACCTTGCTTGTTCCTAGCACAGTACCAAGTGCCAACACAGCTAGCCCCATTCTAGATTCAGGAATAACAGTGCTGTCTTCAGTGAAAGCCAAAAAGCCAGCCCCATTTAACCCACCCCGACCGGCAGGGATAAAGGTGTCAATAAAAGCTCCTGTCTTACCGTCGTAACGCAATATATTGTTACTATTTAAACCACTAACGTAGAGGTTACCGTCGGTACCAAAGATTGGCTTTACAGGGCCGTTAAGTCCGCCACTGCCAGATGGGACAAAAGTGTCGATAAAAGCTCCTGTCTTACCGTTATAGCGCAAGATATTATTAGTCCGAAAATTAGCGATGTAGAGATTGCCGTCTGGCCCAAAGCTCAAGCCATCAGGTTCCGACCCTTTTTCCTCTGTAGCAAAAGTATCGATAAAAGCTCCTGTTTGCCCGTTGTACCTTAAAACACTATCAGTCAGACTACTACTGACGTAAAGGTTCCCGTCTGAACCAAAGCTCAAACCGTTATGTAAATGGGCGATTTGAATGAATACTTAGCTTCGGGGACGGGGATGTAAAATCAAACTCACGACAAGGCAATCTTTAGCAGGATGCGAAGGTATTTTGCAGTACCTACTTTGTTTGATGGTAATCTTGCAAACAGTATCGCGACAATCGATATTAAATTGGTCTTTGCTCCAGGAAACTAAATAAAATAAAGTTCGACTCAAAAGCTGATAAAACTAGCTTATGCAAGACTCTAAACAAGAAATAAATGCCAGAGCTTCTATAGATTTAGAACAGCGAAGGAATTGGTATTCTCCCGTAGCTGATATTTATTACAACGCCAGACCACAATATCCAAAGCAACTGATTGAGCGGTCTGTCGTTTTAGCCCAACTTGACTCAGATGCATCGATTCTTGAAGTCGGTTGTGGTCCAGGAAATGCGACAGTAGCTTTTGCTCAATTTGGTTTTTCAATGACGTGTATTGAGCCAAACCAAGATTTTTGTCGTTTGGCACAACGCAACTGTGCAACCTATCCAAACGTTGCAATCCACAACACCTCATTTGAGGAGTGGGAACTAAAAGCAAAACAGTTCAATGCCGTTCTATCTGCTAATGCCTTTCACTGGATACCGTCAGAAATTCGCTATGCCAAGGCAGCAACGGCATTACGCGACAACGGCTTTCTCATCCTACTATGGAATCTCAGACCTGAACTGAAATATGAAGTTTACCAAGCGATCGAGCAAGTGTATCAAGTTTATGCTCCCTCACTTGTCCGCTATGAAGGTGCAGAAATTCAAGCGGAAATTTTGAGAGGGTTTGAACAAGACATTCTAGACTCTGGTTATTTTAAGAAATTAGTGACTGAGCAAATCGCGTGTGAGGTGACGTACAGCATCGATGACTTCTTTAAGCTATTAAGTACCATGAGCAGACTGGAGCCAAAGGCGAAGGAGTTGCTATTTGTACAATTGCGGGAAAAGCTGAGGAACTTTGGAGATAGTGTAAACCTCTCATTTCTTTCTGCTGTTCATGTTGCCCAAAAAGATGGATAAGCTGTTGAATTCGTTATGTAATGATGCAGCAGAACAAGTCATTGGAGCGGACGTGCATAACCCTTGTAAATTTGGAAACTTATACTGTATATGAAGCATCAGTGTAAGTAGTTCACTACAAAAAAAGAAGATATGCGAATTCTAATTGTGGAAAGCAGTATGTTGTTGCTCCTAACTGCAATGACAACTGGCTGTGTCGGTTCTTCCTCTGTTACAAAACAACCGCAAGCTTTGCCAGCAAGCACTGAACAGCCGACGAAAGAAGCTGTGTTGAGTTCAACACCTGCACCGATTGCAAAACCTATAGAGCATTCTACCCCTGAAGCCACTACTGCCACAAATCCGACGCGCTGTGAAACTAGCCAATTATCAGTGCGCCGAATTTCCGAAGATGCTGGCGTTGGGAATGTTGCACTTACTTACGCCTTCACCAATAACGGCTCATCTCCTTGCACCCTCTACGGTTATCCGGGATTGGGACTACTGGATGCAAAAGATCAACCTTTACAGGGGATTAAAGTTATTCGCTCCAAGGATACTTACTTTTCGAGTAAGCAACCTCGACAACAAGTAACTCTGGCTCCTGGAAAACAAGCCTCATTTCAAATAGCTTACAACCACATTAGTTCCCCAGATCAAAATTGCCCAATGTCTAGTAAAATTCAAATCACACCTCCAAATGCTTACGAGCACTTTACCCTTACAGAACAAATCAAGCCTTGTACAGGTAAAGTTAGAGTGACTCCAGTACGAGCCGTTAACACTCAACCCTAGTAAATTTCTGTAATTTACTCAAATACCCAGAAAAAGCATAAATTTAATCAAAGCCTCTGATAAGTTCAGGATTGTACTCATCAAAAAGGTTAAAAAATTTTATGGAAGGAATTGATGTTGCCGATCAAGATGGCAGAGTAGATTGGACGGCAGTAAAAAACTCTGGTAAAACTTTTGCATTTGCCAAAGCCACAGAAGGAGTAAGCATCAAAGATTCTGCTTTTGCTCATCACTGGCAAACCATGAAAGCTGTTGGTCTGATTCGCGGTGCTTATCATTTTTTTCACCCTCATACATCTGACCCGGTTCAGCAAGCAAAAGAATTCTTAAAAACGCTCGGCAAATTAGAACCAGGAGACTTACCACCAGTTCTGGATGTAGAAGTAACTGACAAAGGAAGTAGCCAAGCTGTAATTAATGGAGCGAAGTTATGGTTAGCAGAGGTGGAAAAAGCCCTTTTGCAACAAACAAAAAAACCAATCAAACCAATTATTTATACCTTCCCCAGTTTTTGGGAACAACTTGGGAATCCATCTGATTTTGCTAGTTATCCGTTATGGATTGCCCACTATGGAACTAGGAACCCAACTATTCCTGGTGCTTGGCAAGGACAATACTTAATCCATCAATATGAAGGTGATATATCTGGTGTAACTGGTGTTAGTGGTCGAGCCGATTTGAATAGATTTAATGGATTGCAGCTAGGAGATTCTGGGCTAAGAGTAAAACAATTACAACAGCAATTAAAAGATATTGGATTATATACTGATGCCATCGATGGGCGTTTTTCTGAGTCAGTTAAGAATGCAATTGTTAGTTTTCAAACATCTAAAAAATTGCAAGCTGATGGAATTGTCGGTATAAAAACTTGGATAGCTTTGCTATGGATTTAAGTAAGTAAGTGTGAATAAACAAAGGTTTGTGGTCAACGGCTCAAACCTTTAATTAATTTTATATTGTATAAGATAGTTTGATTTATTGTGGTTGTTATTTAACATCGTAATGAACAAAATTGAGATTCGACCTGGAAAAAACCTTTAAGGATTCGTTTGAGTGAATTAAACTTAACCCGCCTGATAGCTTTATTCACTTCTACCCACTGTCGTTTTCTTTTACTTGCTTCTGGATAATCTTCACTCAGCATATCAACTGATAATAAATACATCTTGACGCAATAAATTTTGCCTTGTTTGCGGTACTTGTAAGTTCCCAGTTCATTTGCATCTATTTGCCCAATTATCCCTGCTTCTTCCCACGCCTCTTTGGCTGCGGAATCAGGTGGACTCATACCATTAGGAATATCTCCTTTGGGAATCACCCAGTGTTGAAAGTCACGAGTTGTAATTAGCAAGATTTCAACTTTACCATTGTTCACTCTGTAAGGAATTACCCCAGACTGTATAAACACTTTACTGGCTTTTCGACTCATGTAATTTCCATCCTGTACGTCCTAGCTTTTTTGTACAATGTTTACTTCAGAAATTCTAGAGCTGATACCGGATAAATTTTGGTTAATCTTAAGTTATGAAAAGGTTAAAAACAGATTTTTACTTATAAGAGTTAATTATCGAAATGGAATTTAGGAGTCAGGAGCCAATATTCAGAATGAATTTTGTGCAACTAACGGATAGCGTAAGGGTAGCAAGCTATTTATTCAAAAAATTTCTAGCATCAGTGTTTGAGCGGGTGATGATGGTTTTAATGCCGCAGTTACACTATTATTAGACTAGTTTTATCTTGAGGAGTCTGACTTTTATTCGTCAGTTGTATCCATATATATAAAGTTATCGCGAATCTGGCAGCACTTTTGTTCAACTAACTGTAATAACTGTTCCCAAACTCTCGTTAGCTAATCTATCTACTGCACACACGGCATAAGTTCCGGCTTGTTGGACGGTAGCGAATGTTGTACCAGCAGATAAAATTCGTTGAATTGTCCAAGTATCGCCACTCAGCCGATAAAGTGTCCAGGAACGAACTGGCTGATTATCTCCAGGCTGCCAACTCAGTTTGCGGTTATTGACTTGTAGTCCAATGGGTGGAGATGGTGGTGTTGTATCCTGCCAAGGCAAAGTCGGTGGTAAGGCAGGTTTGTTATACAGCAGACTTTGAAATTTATCAGCAATGCCCTGACTATTTTCTGTCAAAACACTGAGATTAAAGAAGATATTCCCCAGTGACAATCGTCCAGCTTGGCTACGACTAATTTTTACCTGCTTTTCAATCTCATCACTCTCGCGACTCTTGTTGCTTGGTTCTGTCAAATTGTTACCAGCATAAACGTGTCTTTGCTTTGTGTTTACCTGTGTCCACCACTGTAGCAACGCTGGATAACTTTGTTGTGGTTGGTCTGTGCGCCAGTAAAGTTGAGGAGCGATATAATCAATCCAGCCTTCTTCTAACCATTTTTTGGAGTCAGCATACAGCACGTTGTAAGCATCCAATCCGGTAATACCAGCAGGTTGGCCGGGGCGATAAATCCCAAAAGGACTAATACCAAATTTTACGTCGGGTTTGGCTGTTTTAATTCCCTGCCAGAGGCGCTGTACCATTTTGTTAACATTGTCTCGTCGCCAATCGTTAAGGCTGAGTGTGCCACCAGCTGCTTTATATGCAGCGTAGGTTTTATCATCGGGGAAAGACTGTCCCTCAATGGGATATGGATAGAAATAATCATCTAAGTGAATGCCATCAACATCGTAGCGCTTGACTACATCGAGAATTACGTTATACGCTCTATCCTGAACTATTTTTAGTCCTGGGTCCATCCAGCGTTGTGTTTTCCACAAATAAACGCTTTCTGGATTAGTAGCTGCGATGTGGGGACGGACTGTTTTAGCTGGGTCGGTGGAAGTGCTAGCACGGTAGGGGTTAAACCAAGCATGGAGTTCAATATTGTGCTTGTGACATTCTGCGATCGCAAAGGCTAAAGGATCGTAAAATGGTTCTGGTGCTTTCCCCTGAGTTCCTGTAATCCAAGCACTCCAAGGCTCTAATCGAGATTCATACAAAGCGTCTCCCTCCGGTCGCACCTGGAAAATCAGAGCATTGAAGTTTAGCGCTTGTAATTTAGTAATAATCTCGGTAAGTTCTGCTTTTTGTTGAGCAACAGTAAGTCCCGGTTTGGAAGGCCAATCACCATTCCACACAGATACTACCCATGCTCCCCGGAATTCCCGGCTATGATTTACCCTAACGCTGCCGATAGGTGTGGGCGTTGGAGTTGGTGTTGGAGTTGGAATTGGAGTTGGAATTGGAGTTGGAGTTGGAGTTGGAGTTGGAGTTGGAATTGGCGTTGGAGTTGGAGTTGGTGTTGGTGTTGGTGTTGGCGTTAATATTGGCGGCTGTACTAAGTAACTAGAAGCAATTTTTTCTGCCTGACCTAAATACACTAAGGCTTGATAAATAATCACTGCCACATCTGCACGAGTAGCAGCGAGATTAGGATTGAGTAATTTAATATTTGGGAAACTAACCACCAATCCAGCGCTGGTGGCAATAGCTACATGATTTCTACCATATTCAGGAATTTGTACAGAATCCTGATAAATCTGTGAGAGTTTTGAGAGCAGGTCAGGTTTAACCTTGGTAGCAATTTCTAAGCCTGCTACCAAGGAAACTAAGACTTCTACCCTAGTAATTCGGTTAGCAGAACGGAAAGTTTTATCAGGGAATCCGCTAATAAATGCTTTTTCGTAAGCTGTTTTGATGGCTGCTGCTGCCCAATAATTCGTGGGTACATCAACAAAGGAAACATACTGCCGCTTCTTGGAAACTGTCCCAAATGCGTTAGCGATAATAGCGGCAAATTCAGCACGGGTAAGTGAATTATCGGGGCGATAAGTGCCATTAGGCAACCCACTGACAATACCGCGTTGGGCTAAGGCTGTAATAAATGAGCGTGCCCAATGGTTTTGAATATCCGAGAATGGAGTAGCAATAGATACCATTGTTAATTGCAGCTAGCTGGCCTTGATTTTGATTTCCTTTGTTAATTTAGCAATTTTGTTGGCGTAGGCATAGCCAGCCGTAGGCATCGCTGCTGCAATGTCGTCTTGTAAACTTTGACTACTTAAGTTTGGGAATGGGGCATTGGGCATTGGGTATGGAGAAGAGACAAGGTAGACAAGGAAGAGGGGGTAGATAAGGGAGAGACTTGTTCAATAATTCCGGGTTGTCCCCTTGTCTCCTTGTCTCCTTGTCTCCTTGTCCTTGTCCCCTTGTCTCCTTGTCCCCTTGTCCCCTTGTCTCCTCTGCTCCTCTGCTCCCCCACTCCCCACTCCCACTCCTATCTACTAAGTAGGATTTGCAGCTTCATTAGTAGGATTCGAGGTAGAACGCGCATTCAACGCCAGCATCACGCGTGAAATACCAGTGAAAATAATGCTGACACCAACTAGTGTACCCAGAAGCCAAGGTGCGTTGAAGGGCCACTGGAACCAAATCATTGCGCCTAAAACCAGCGTAATAATCCCATCACCGAGTACCCACGTCCAGTTTTCTTGCGGACGTAACCGGAATGCCAAAATTAACTCGAATGTACCTTCAGCCAGTAAAAAGCTACCAAGCAACAGAGTTAGTGTGAGTACACCTGTAAAAGGATAAACAAACAGCATAATGCCTGTTGCAATATAAAGCCCGCTCAATAGAAGTTTCCAAATAAAACCTCCTTGGTGGCGGGTTTGAGTGGCATAAACTAGTTTTGTAAATCCGGCAAAAATCAAAATCGCTGCAATCCAAGTTTCGGCGAATAAGGTGGTGAAATTAGGTGCTGCGATCGCAATAACCCCTAAAATACTCAACAGAACACCTGTTATCAGTGACCCATTCAGATTTTTGTTAGTATTTTTAGAAACATCGGTTGTCATAAAAATCCCTTTCCTATTTTTAGACTAAACTCTACATTTAGGTTAGGGAATTTTTAATTAACACAGTATGAACCCTAAGACAGACTCATCAGTATTAACTTCATTGCGATCGTGACGAAAATTTACGACTATTGAGATACTAAATCAATCGACTTCTTGCAGAAGTTGGGGAAAGGGATAGAATTAACATTCCCCTTTAACCTTTCCCCCTTTCCCCACAAGAGTACAAAAGGTACAAATGCCAAGAGGTCTAATTATTAGATCGCAACTGCATTGTCTCTAAGTTACCCTATAAGAGTTCTGCAAGACTGCTAAGGCGTTCATAAACAGAAATAAGACGATCTCCTTCAAGTTCAACAGAAGTATTTGGATAATTCTGAATGGCTCCAAGTAATGTCACTTCACCATTTTGTTGAATAGATGTACTTAAAGCGCTTCGCAATGCTTGCTGGTCTAATTGTCCTGCGGGAGGATGAACTACCTCACCAATTTGGTTAACTAAAATTGGCCCTGCCCAACTAGCTAGTAAGCTATTTAAAAAAGCAGCATCAGCTTTTATTGGGGCTTTCAATGCCTTACGAGCTACTGCGGGGTCTTGTTGCGCTGCTTCTAAATAAGCTCTTAATGTTGGGGTAGTCTTGCCAGTTTCTGTAAACTGACTTAATTCTTCAACAGATACTTGCCCCTGAAAAGTACCATACTTTAAAACAACTTGCTCGGCAGCATTAGCATTAGTAGTTGAGAATAGAACAATAGCACCTACACCTAAAGCTACTGTCTGTGTGAGTAACTTAGTAAATTTCTTATTATTTAATTGATTGAGAAGTTGCGAAATCTGCATTTTTTTAAACTTGATAATGGTATGGAGCAGACATAAGCACAAAATGCCTATGTCTTAGGGTTAAACTTTGTTATTAGGCGAAGCTGCATGAGGTAGTATTGATTGGTCTTCGTCTAAAGTTGGTGCAGGTACGCCCAAATGCTTCCTTGTAGTTTCTTCAGCAAGCTTTCGGTCTTGTTCGTTCTCGAACTGGCTCTCATCTAACAAATGAGGATTTTTTGCTGCTTCGTCTCGGCTTGGCCGATAACCATTTTTCCACCTGTACTTCCAGTCCATAATTTAAAAGGCAAATATACTGCAATTTTATTTCCTAGTTGTTTATAGTAGACGCTCAATAGAAAGTGATACTCCTACTATGGGTTGAAGAGGCTCATTCAGAAGGTATAAATTTAACTTACTAGAGTAAGAATACTTGTCTGCGTAAATTTTAATACTTTAATAAGTAAATAACAAGTTATCAGTAGCGATCGCAAATGTAATAATAACGATTGTCACGAGATGCGATCGCATCTCCAATATCTTAATAAACTTTCACTATTAAAGCTTTGCTGCTTCTGCCTTGTGCAGGATGAGTATATTAGCTTTAAGCTTTAGAAAGTAGAATTTATTTGATTTTATATTTTTATTCAAAAACAGATATGATAAATATTATTTTAGATATTGCCAAAGCACAAAATAAAATAATTATGCTTAAAGAACAGATTACACAAGAGCTAGAAAAATTACCTGAACCTCTGTTACAGGAAATTTTATATTTTGTTCAGTTCTTACAAGCCAAGTACCAAAAAGAAAAAACCTTAGAAATTACCATTATGAGTAAATCATCATTGCAAAAAGATTGGTTAAGACCAGAGGAAGATTCAGCATGGCAGGATTTGTAAAAGGTGATGTTGTTATTGTTCCATTTCCATTTTCAAATTTAACTGATACAAAACGCAGACCTGCTTTAGTTATTGCTACTCTTCAGGGAGATGATCTGATTCTTTGCCAAATTACTAGCCAAGCTGTTGGCGATATTTATGCGATTCAACTAGATAATAGTGATTTTAGTTACGGTCGATTAAATCAGCATATCTAAGCGTCGGCTTTGTACCCTTGTCTACAGAACGCTAAGGGCGAACGGGAAGCAAGCTATGTACAGCCGTGATTTTTAATCTTCAGGTATATTTACTGGTTGCTTTATCAAAAAGCCTAATTGCTTTATCAAAATACTAAAATACTTTCTCAAAATACTGAAATGCTTTCTCAAAAGGCTTAAATGCTTTCTCAAAATACTCGAATGCTTTCTCATTTCGGTGTTTTCAGCAAGCAAAAGGCTTAAATGCTTTCTCAAAAGGCTTAAATGCTTTCTCATTTTGGTGTTTTCAGCAAGCAAAAGGCTTAAATGCTTTCTCAAAAGGCTTAAATGCTTTCTCATTTTGGTGTTTTCCGCAAGCAAAAAGCTTAAATGCTTTCTCATTTTGGTGTTTTCCGCAAGCAAAAGGCTTAAATGCTTTCTCAAACACCAGTTTAGTTACTCATTTCAGTGTTTTCTACAAGCCAAATGGCATTTGACTTTTTCAAACGGATCTATGCCTTCTTTCCTGTTCCCTACCCACGCAAGTAAATTCTCCGAATCAAACCGGATTCTTATATGTCTGCTAAATTATGGCTTTATCGGCTAAAGTTACAGAGGCACTTTGAATTTAGTACAAAATTTATCAAATTTATGTCTAAATAAATAAGCACATAATTAACCTGACTATATCTAAAAATGGTTTATGCACAGAATAGTCACTCTCAAAAAATATCTCTATAGATATAACTAAAAAAGCTAATTTTATTATAATTACATCTTTAGGCTCACGCAATTTAAACTAAAAAGGTTAATACTAAAAAATAACATTATCAAAATTAAATCTGGTTGTAATCAAAAATTGCAGCCTAGACAACAAATAGATAAATAGAGAAAAAAGAGAGAAAAAAGTACAAACAATGGCAACTTCTACTGACCGCGAGCAACAGATTCAAAAACTGCGTGAACTCATCAAAGATATTGATTATGGTATGTTTACTACAGTCGATGATGATGGCAGCTTGCATAGTTACCCCATGTCAAAGAGTGGTGAGATTAACTCTGATAGCATACTCTGGTTCTTTACTTATTCTGATTCCCATAAGGTGACTGAAATTGAACACCACGAACAGGTAAATATTAGTTTCTCTTCACCCGAACAACAGCGATACGTTTCTATCTCAGGTACAGCACAACTTGTAAAAGAGCGCAACAAAATGCGAGAGCTATGGAAGCCGGAACTTCAAACCTGGTTTCCTAAAGGACTAGACGAACCTGGTATTGCTTTGCTGAAGGTAAATATTAACCAGGTTAATTATTGGGATAGTGTATCGAGTTTCAAGCCCCAAACAATTAGTTTTTTGACAACATCACGTCTTTAATTAATAATTCGTAATTCGTAATTCGTAATTCGTAGTTAAGAATTCAATGACGAATTATTTAAGACTTGTAATTATTGGACGAAATTGTGGCAATTGTTTGGGGTATTGAGTGACTGAAAGCACTGCCTAAAAATTCAGCGATCGCCTGCCTGCGGCTGGCTTTTAAATAATGCAAGCGGTGTGCGTGCGATCGCTGTCACCAATATGCTGCTGATGAAGGTTTTAAACTCTTCAAAACTTCTAAAGTTTGATACTGATGAAGGCAGAAGCAAACATGGTTTTCCACCCTAAAGCAAAGGACAACTATGAGACTGGGGAAATAAAATTTATGCCTTACAAACAAATTACAGACTTACCAGATGCAGTCAAAGAAAACTTACCCAAACACGCCCAAGAAATTTTCCGGGCTGCATTTAACAGCGCTCAAGAACAATATGGTGGAGAAGAACGTGCCTTTCGAGTCGCTTGGAGTGCGGTAAAACGCGATTACGAAAAAGGCGATGATGGGCATTGGCACAAAAAACCAGAATAGAATTCAATACGGTTCGATTAAGGTTTTCTTACAGCCAATGCTTGGGATAAGTCCTCTCTTGTGCCAGATTATTAAAAACCACAGCACAAAGCACCAAAATAATAGAACCTTGTAAAGCAGGTGTTAATAGAAATTGCCAAGGAGCTTTTGTCATCATCACAACTAAGGCAACTGCTCCTGAAGGTGGGTGTAGAGTTCCAGTCAGCTGCATCATCCCAATGGCTGTTGCTACTGCCATTCCCATTGTCCAAGGTGATGAACCGAAAAGATGTAAAATAATTAGGCTGACTAAGGCAGCTACGAGATTACCACCAATCACATTACGGGGTTGAGCCAAAGGACTGTCTGGTACGCCAAATATCAATACACTGGTAGCACCAAACGGAGCCATAAGCAGAGGAGAATGTGTTTTTGCAGACAGGTAAGCCGTTGCTGCGATTGCTAAGAAACTACCAAGCCAACTCCAAAAAATATGTTTGTGATGAGGTTTATCTATAGGACAGGTTAGAGGACATGACCGCCAGGTTCTACTTATCTTAAACCAGTAATTATTCAATTTCAAGTGAAGATTTTTGTAATTAAATAATCTTAAATAAGCAGAATTAGTTCGCTTTTTTGGGAAATTTCCTTTCATAAACTCCACAATAATAAATAAGCATCAACTTAGAAAATATCAGTGGTGAAATTATACTGTAGCTAGTTATCAATACCGAAATAAACAAACACATCTATCTCAAGTTTGTTAGCAAAAATAGTATCTTAAATCGGTTTATACATTAAAGATAACAATACACACAGTAGTACTTTCCAGATTGTAAATAAGGCATCGACTAGATTATTTATTCAAGACATTAAGAGCAACATTTACATAGACCTATTAACGCTAAATTAACAAGTCCAATAGAATATTGCTTAATGTCATGATTTTATAACATTCTACCATTAAAGGATCTTGGAAATTTTTTAATAAAGCGTATATTACGTAGAAAAAAAACTATTCCACCTATAATAATTACTTATGATTTGCCTGAATTTGTTCCATCTAAACCTCCAAGGTACTCCAATTGGCGGTGATAGGGGATAGGAGGGCTGCCAATCGTGAGGTTCAATGCCCCCGATTGGCAGATCCCGCTAAGAGTGCTTGCAATTAGCGGTGAGAGTTGTCACATTAAAGAAGATATTGTTACTAACTTCAAGGTGCTAGCAGATTTGCTAATAATAGTTTTAGAGCTAATTATTTAACGTGAGTTCGACAAGCCCTTTTTTGACCTCTCCCCCAACCCCTACGGTGTACACACAACTCAAATTACCCCCCTTAATCCCCCCTTCTAAAGGGGGGAAACCGGAAATTTTGTTCCCTCCCCAATACATACGGGGAGGGTTAGGGTGGGGTAAAACCGAGATTTATCAACTACTTGAGACTTGTGTATACATCGTAGCCCTGTGGGAGAGGGAGGTTGTCCGGGAGAGATTCATCGAACTCACGTTTATTTAAAAGGTTGATTGCAGTCTTTGCTCAAACCAGTCCCTCAGATGTAATAACAACTCGCCTGACGTTAGATGCAATACGGTTCGGTTAAAGGGGAAAGGGTAAAGGGGAAAGGGGAATAAAAAACCGTTTAAACGCAGAGTGTTTTGGAAGCAATGTTGTATTTAGGAAGTATCAGATGTCACACAAACAATTGATTTATTGCTGGCAAAAATGGTTACTTCCCATCTTGATGCCTGCCATTGTGCAAATAGTGGTTCTAACATTAGGGGTGTTGAGCATTTTGGGAAGCACTGCTCCGATGAGTTATGCTCAAGCTGTTTTTAGCAGTAGTCACATCCAGGAGCAACAGACACCATCAAAATCAACGGTGCTAAATGCTACTGTATATCGCAGTCCCGATTGTAACTGTTGTGGCGGGTGGATTGAACACTTAAAGACACAGGGTTTTAAAATCACAGATTTTTCTACGCCTGACATCGAAACAGTCAAACAAAAGTACAACGTGCCGGATAACTTGTCATCTTGCCACACGGCAATTGTTAATGGATATGTTATTGAAGGACACGTCCCAGCAGACGACATCAAACGTCTGCTTCAAGAAAAGCCAAATGTTATTGGTTTATCTGTTCCGCAAATGCCTGTAGGCACTCCTGGGATGGAAATGGGGAATCGAAAAGACCCGTTTTCTGTGCTTTCTTTCGATCGCAATAACTCAGTTGCAGTATTCAATAAGTATCCTGGTGAGTCCTGAGTGAATAAAAAGGGTCTTTTAACTCGGAACTCAGCACTCTTTATTTAGAACCAGTTTTGATCGACTGCGACAAATGATTTAACCATCTCCTCAACCAGAAAGTAGATGGTGCGCTTGCAACATTTTGAGAAAGAAACTCAATGGCATGGTTACAATCTTGCAGGCTGGCATCAAGTCCCATTGCGCGATAAATTTCACGAGCATTACAAAAGGCATCCATCGCTTCTGATTCTCGATTGATTTTTTCTAACACCAAACCCAAATTAAACCAGGCATTTGCTTCTTCATTTGGGTCATTAAGATCGCTTCCGATCTTTAATGAATGCTGATAAAACTCCAACGCCCTTTGGTACTTTCCTAAAGCCTTATAAGCACTGCCCAATCCACTCAAAGCCATGCCTTCAGCATTGCGATCGCTGATGAATTTCGCCAGCCCTAACCATTGTTGGTAAAATTCAATTGCTAGTTGGTAAGATCCCAACGATTCATAAATGTTGCCCAAACTTCCCAGGCAAATACATTCCCCAGTCCAATCGCCTATTTTCTTGGTTATACTCAACCATTGTTGGTAAAAATCTATCGCTTGCTCGTACTTACCCAGGTATTCATAAGTATTACCCAAGCTTCCCAAGCAAATGCCTTCCCCAGTGCGATCGCCTATTTTCCTGGTAATACTCAACCACTGGTGATAAAATTCAATCGCTCGCTGATATTTGCCCAGTGATTGGTAAGCGTTACCCAACCCAGATAAAGATTTGGCTTCTTCTAAGCGATCGCCTATTTCTTTAGCTATATCTAACCACTGTTGATAAAACTCAATTGCTAGGTGGTACTCGCCTAGCGACTGGTAAGCATTGCCCAAACTTGCCAAAGAAATGACTTCCCGATTGCGATCGCCTGTTTGTCTGGCTTTTTCTAAGCACCGCTCTTCATACTCAATGGACTCAATATTATTTAGTCCCCCGGATCTTATTACTTCTGTCATTCTCTATAGAAATTTTTGATCGATAAGCTGTCGATTATACAATTTTCTGTGGCTTTAGCACAGGATAAGTGCAACTTATGTCAAAATTGAGAAATTATTTTTCAATATCAAGCTTTCTTATATACTTTTCATACACAGCGATCGCTATGTATAAAAGGCTTTTATTTATCCTTAGTAACAAGCATACAAATATACCATACTGAAAAACTTAGCTTTCTCAAAAGATATAATAAAAACCAAATTAATCAGCAGCAGCATAATCTGGCAATACGTTGAGTTCTAAATTAACAGCACTTAAATAATTTTGATCGTTTAAAACTTGTGATGGTAATTTATTTGCATTCACAGCAGCTTTAACCAAATCTTTCGCAAGAATATTTCTATTCAAAGTTTTAAGTACTAGCGCTTCTCCGCTAGGAATCCCGTGTTGTTGCAGACCTCCTTGATAAGCAAAATTAACTAGATTCAAAGGCTGGAGGTAATTAGCAGAAGTCGAGTTCGTGGATAAATTATTAGAGTTAACAGCTATTGTTTCACTGTTGTTAGTAGTAGCTGTTTGAGCGCCAGCAATTCCAGGTACAAGAGTAAGAGAAGCAAAAATCAGTGCAGAATTTATTAAGGTAGCAAGTTTCATAAGTTATATTTAGGTAAAATGCGATCGGTGTTTCTTAGTAATAGAGTCCTCTTTATTATTAATCTCAACTTCCTTCAGTCAGGTCATCTGATCGGTTGATATATGACTCACCCAAAAGGGTGAGCTAATTGGGTGATACAAACAGCAATAGAGACTCAACTGAGTCTAGACACAACAAGGATGGTTGAAATTTTCAAGTACTTAACTGAGGCGAGTTGAACATTTATGCAATTTTTTAGGTGACTCAAATACGCTCATTCACCTAAGCCTAATCACAAGTATTTCCTCAAATGTCAGAGAAAAACACTGTGTGCTGCTTTGTTAAAGCGTCTCTACATACCTAAAATTCTCTCCTAGAAGGAAAAACTTGACACTTAAATAATTTTTTAGTATAAATGTACTATAAAAGCGCTTGATATTGCATAAAACTTTACCACTCCCGACTACGCCAATAGGAGAGTAGAAAATAAATGAAGCTATCTAAGGTAGACTTGAGCAGTTTAGTAGCGATCGCTCATTCTGATGGATATTTGCAGTTGTTGCTCGACCGAGGCAACGAACTAGAGTTTTTGGAAATTCCGGCACCGATACAAGCTTACGAAGGATTGCAAGAACTCAATGAGGTTATAGCTGAAACTACTGCACTACCCTTTGAAGAAGAACCAATTGCTATGTTACCAGTTAGCTCATCAATGGCGGCGGCTGTAGGCTACGATCCTGACGAACAGATTTTGCAAGTTGAGTTTCAAAGTGGAGCGGTTTATCAGTACTTAGGCGTAGATGAGGATACTTGGGAAGATTTACATTCCTCGGACTCAATTGGCAGCTTTTTCAATCAAGAGATTAAAGGTAGATATGATTGCGATCGTCTAGATTGTGCAGATTAATGATTAATAACTGCATGTAGGGTTTTTAATAATTCTTGCGTTGTATAAGAAACTTCTTGGCATAAGTCGGGAAAAGGGGAAGGTGGGGTTCCCTCTGGGGATAAGGGGCGTAGGGTGGTTTCATACAAACAGAGAAAAACTAAAACTGGGTTTCAAAGCCTCTCCCCCACGGGGGGAGAGGAATGGAAGTGAGGGAAAAAGCCTGGACACAAAACGAGAAATCAAGACTTATGTATTTTTCTTTTTTCGTATGAAACCACCTTGCCCTCTGGGGATAAGGGGCGGGGGAAAGGGACTGATGTTTTTTATCCCTTACCATGAGTCCCTTTAACCTTTACCCAATCTCCACCTAACAATTTTGGGTTGGCAGACCACTAGTAATGCTTTCTTCAGAGACAATAGAAAAAACCCATATAATATCAACGCAGTTATGACAACTACACTTACCTCTGCTGTTAAACCAAGAGCCGAAGATAGTTTTGCCATTACCTTTGCACCATTATCTCTGGAAGAAATCTATGCCAAATCCGACGATCCAGCCAATGGTGCTGTGGTTGTGATGAGTGGTATGGTTCGCAATCAAACCGATGGTAAACCTGTGATTGCTCTAGAGTATCAAGCTTATGAACCGATGGCGTTGCGGATATTTTATCAAATTGCTACTGATATTCGCTTATCTATGTCTGATGTGAATCGAGTCGCGATTTATCATCGTGTTGGACGTTTGCAAGTTGGGGAAATCAGCGTTTTAGTAGCTGTGGGTTCTCCTCATCGGAGTGAGGCGTTTGAAGCTTGCCAATATGCTATTGATACGCTCAAACACAATGCCCCTATATGGAAGAAAGAACATTGGCAAGATGGTTCTAGCACCTGGGTAAGTATTGGTGCGTGTGAAACATCAGGAGAAAATTGTTGATTTGACTCCTGATTCAGAAATCAGAATGGGCTACGCCCCGCTGCGCTAACAGGAGTCAGATTGACAAAATCTTGACAAGCATAGGTAAAATGCTATCCTCTTTTTCCAAATGTATTGAACTCATCGACACCACTCGCCAGAAACTTGAAAAGCGTCATAACTTCTCTACGAGACGCTGCGCGAACGTTGAATGGTGTCGATTGTTTTCACAGTAAGGGTTTCTAGCTAGAAAATCGATTGCTTATTGAGAATTACTTACTGGTTGTTGAAAATTTGAAAAGTGGTGTCGATTTTGTTGCTGTGCAAAAGTACTCTTAACAAACTCTGCAATCTCTATACGATTCCCACCGGGATCTCGGAGAAAAAACCGCACGCATCCTGGAAGTGGTCGTTGATCGGGAATAATTTCTATTCCATGCTCTTTTAGGTGTTCTTCAAAGGCGTTCAAGTTATCGACTTGGAAACAAAAATGCCGTCTAGATGCTTGGTTATTGGCGTTTTTCTCACTACTTACGTGCAGTTCAATGTCTCCCAACTTGTACCACGCTCCTGAATCATTTTTCATGACATCAGGTCTGACAATTTCAGTCAGTCCCAAAACTTTGCTGTAGAAAGATAGCATTGCT
This sequence comes from Nostoc sp. DedQUE05, assembly GCF_034530955.1. Lineage (NCBI taxonomy): Bacteria > Bacillati > Cyanobacteriota > Cyanophyceae > Nostocales > Nostocaceae > Nostoc > Nostoc sp. DedQUE05. Next base: position 50,305 of record NZ_JAVRCB010000012.1, read on the forward strand.
TCCTCCACTTCAAGAGGATAGGTTACTTGAATATGATGAACTGCATTAAGCTTCATAAATTTTTCTCCTAATTTGGGTTAAAGTTGGTAGCGCTACAATCACCTTTTGCTGTAATACTGGCGTATTTTTAAAGTTTTTTTGTTCAAACTCACCAAACATCTATATAACAAGCTTTCCCATACTGATGCGTTCTTCAATGAGATAGCCAAGTTTTCTATAAAACTCAACTACTTCTGCGTTGGAGACACGAACTTGGAGATTGATTTTGAGGCATCCCATCGCTATCAATACTCTCTCTGCGTGCTGCACTAGCTTGCTACCAATACCCTGTCGTTGATACTGAGGACTGACCGCAACTGTGTATAGCCAACCGCGATGCCCGTCATATCCTGCCATGATAGTCCCTACAATCACAGAGTTAATCTCAGTAACGAAAAACAACTCAGGTTGTACAGCAAGCTTCTGACTGATTACCAATTTTGGGCTGCTGTGCGACGGATTATTAGGAAACACCTCATGCCACAAAGCACTGACTAATTCAGCATCAGATTCTTGGTATGGTCTTATATTCATCTACATCTCTAAATCAAAGCACTTGCCTTTGCACATTCTTTGTGAAATACTACTCTTAAACTACGATAAATCGATATATTTTAAGTAGTATTATACAAAAATTACCATAAAACATCGCGTCCTGAAAGCAATTACAGGCTAATCCCTAAGATGACAAACACAGAAATTCGCACTGCTCAAGTTAAAGTCCCTAACGGAGATTTGCAAATTGATGCTTACTTAGCTGAACCAGCACAAAAGGGAACCTTCCCAGCCGTTATTGTGATTCAGGAAATTTTTGGGGTTAATATTCACATTCGGGAAGTTGCTGAGAAATTTGCCAAAGAGGGGTATGTGGCGATCGCACCGACTTTATTTCAACGCACCGCTCCCGGTTTTGAGGGTGGATATACTCCTGAAGATGTCCAGCAAGGGAGGGGTTATAAGGAGCAGACAACAGCAGAGGAAATATTGAGTGATATTAAAGCTGCGATCGCTTACTTAAGAACTCTACCAAATGTACAAGGAGATGCGATCGGCTCTATTGGTTTCTGTTTTGGTGGTCACGTCGTTTATCTAGCTGCCACCTTACCAGATATTAAAGTTACAGCTTCCTTCTATGGTGGCGGTATTCCCAACTCAACTCCCGGCGGTGGAGAACCAACCATCACCCGCACTCCAGAGATTAAAGGCCCCATTTACGCCTTCTTTGGTCTTGACGATCAGGGAATTCCCTTAGAACATACAGAACAGATTGAGGCTGAATTGAAGAAAAATCAGATTACTCATGCTATCTTCCGTTATCCCGGTGCAGGGCATGGCTTCTTTTGCAATCATCGGGCCAGCTACAATGCCGAAGCTGCTGCTGATGCTTGGAAAAATGTTCAAGAACTATTCCAAAAGAACCTTCAGCTTCAAAAAGTCTAAATTTTTAGGTTAGGAGCAATACAACACTAGAGGCGCACATCTGTGTGCCTCTACAACTGAACATAGGCAAAATAAGTCAAAAGCAAATTAAAAAACAAAGTATCACGTCCATGATTTCCGCCTTCAAACAACCACAAGTTAAGATTTTCCAAGGTTTTTCACTATTCCTTTTACCTGGATTATTAGCAATCTCAACAACCTTAATCAGTTGCTCAGTCCAAACCCCAAATTCAGCAAATCAAACCATTGGCTTGAAAACCAAAGTTGTCCGAATGGGGTATCAAAGTTCTGGGGATATTTTCAGACTTAAAGGATTGATCGAAAAACGTCTCAAGCCTTTAGGTATTTCCGTGGAATGGGCGCAATTTGCCGCCGGCCCACAACTGATGGAAGCGATGAATGTGGGCAGGGTTGATATTGGCTCTGTAGGCGAGACTCCCCCGATATTTGCCCAAGCGGCTGGCACATCTTTAGTTTATATTGCTAGTAATAAACCCAGTACCGGGAAAGGAAGCGGAATTATCGTTCAAAAGAATTCACCGATTCGGACTTTAGCCGATCTCAAAGGGAAAAAAGTAGTTTTTCAAAAGGGTTCTGCTTCCCATTACTTATTAATAAAAGCTTTGGAAGAGGCTGGTTTAAAATATAGTGATATTCAAGCTCTTAGCCTCCCTCCTTCAGAAGCCCGTGATGCTTTTATTCAAGGAAAAATTGATGCCTGGGTAACTTGGGACCCTTATTTAGCCGTGGCCCAAAAAAAGGCCAATGCTCGTGTTTTGAGAGATGCTAGTGGCATTTCTACTCAGGGCGGATATTACATGGCAGCGCGAAAATTTGCCACAGAAAACCCGAAATTAGTGCGATTAGTTCTTGAGGAGATAGATAACACAGGTCAATGGGCTGAAAAAAACCGAGCAGAAGTTGTAAAACTGACTATTCCTCACCTCAAAATTGATGAAGATATTTTAACAACAATGGTTGGAAGGCGAACTTACGGTATAAGACCAATTACGCCTGAAATTATGGACAAACAACAGAAGATTGCAGATTTGTTTGCCAAAGAAAAAGTGATACCTAAGCCAATTAATATTAAAGAAGCGATGCTGACTAGCGAACAATATGCAGCCATCACACCGGAAACCATTAGTCAGAAATAGCGCCAGGAGATAAGAAAATGGAAGTTTTTTGGTATTTGCCGACCCAGGGAGACGAGCGTTATTTAGGTACTACAATCGGCAGGCGACCAGCCACTTATCCCTATATGCAGCAAATCGCCCAAGCTGTTGATAAATTGGGCTATGGCGGGATGTTGATTGGTACCGGACAAAAACAAGATACTTGGATTGTCGCTACTTCATTAATTTCAGTTACGGAACGCTTGCGGTTTCTTGTAGCATTTCGTCCGGCAATTATGTCGCCTTCTTTAGCAGTTAGAATGGCTGCGACTTTTGACCAGATTTCTAATGGTCGAATTATTCTGAATGTTGTCACTGGCGGCGACACAAAAGAACTTGCAAAAGATGGGATTTTCTTAGATCACGATCAGCGTTATGAACTTACAGATGAGTTTTTGACAATTTGGCGATCGCTCATGCAAGGTGAAGAACTAACCTATAGTGGTCGCCATTTGCAAGTTCAAGGCGCAAAACTCCAATTTCCTCCCGTACAAAAGCCTTATCCCACCTTATATTTTGGCGGTTCTTCAGATGCGGCGCTCCAAGTTGCTGCCAAACACATTGATGTGTATTTAACTTGGGGTGAACCACCAGATCGAGTTGCCGAAAAGATTGCAAAAGTACGCCGATTAGCAGCAGAACAAGGTAGAACAGTCCGCTTTGGGATTCGGATGCACGTTATAGTGCGTGAAACTACGCAAAAAGCTTGGGATGCAGCTAATGAACTGATTCAGTATGTCGATGATGAAACCATAGCAACTGCACATCAGCGGTTTGCTCAGTCTGAATCAGAAGGACAACGCCGCATGGCTCAACTGCATAAAGGTAATCGCCAAAACCTAGAAATTAGCCCCAACTTATGGGCAGGTGTTGGCTTAGTGCGTGGAGGTGCTGGGACTGCCTTGGTAGGAGATCCAGACACAGTTGCAGCGCGAATGCTAGAATATGCCGATTTAGGAATTGATACCTTTGTTTTCTCAGGGTATCCCCATCTCGAAGAAGCTTATCGAGTTGCAGAATTATTATTTCCCAGGTTGCCGTTACAAACTCCAGCGATCGCATTACCGCAGCAGGTTGCAAGTACATTCAGTGAATTTGTTACCAAAACAGATTTACTCAAACCCCAGCCAGTGTAAGCAATTCAAAATCCAAAAACTAACGTGATTTAACTCATAACACCCTAGTACAACATTGCATAAATTCGGCAAAACTCTGCGTTCCTCTGCGCTACGCCAGTTGCTACAACGCGGGGAACCCGCGCAACGCACTGGCTTAACTTTGCGTGCCTCTGCATTTAAAAACACAACGATTTTACAAAAAAAAGCATGAGTACGAAAAAACCTCAACTTAGATTAGGTGCATTCTTGCCCAGCACTGGTCATCACGTAGCGTCATGGCGACACCCCGAAGCCCAAGCTAATGCTGGTTTGAACTTTCAGCATTATAAAAAGCTGGCACAGACGGCAGAACGCGGCAAATTTGACATGATCTTCTTTGCAGATGGTGTGGCTGTGCGCGACCGCAATCAAAGCGCCGACCTTTTGAGCCGGAATGGTAAACTCGTCCACTTTGAACCTCTTACCCTGTTGTCGGCTTTGTCTGTGGTCACGGAAAACATCGGTTTGACGGCCACAGTATCAACCACCTACAACGAGCCTTATCATCTCGCCCGCAAATTTGCATCATTAGATTATCTTAGCGGTGGCCGTGCCGGTTGGAATCTCGTAACTTCTGCTACCGAAGCTGAAGCGTTGAATTTCAATCGGGAAAAGCACATGGAGCATACCCTACGTTATCAACGTGCCAAAGAGTTTGTGGATGTAGTCACGAAACTCTGGGATAGTTGGGAGGACGACGCCTTCTTACATGATAAGGAATCGGGTATTTACTTCGATCCAAATAAACTGCACGTTCCCAACCACAAAGGCGAGCATTTTTCAGTACGCGGCCCGCTGAATGTGGCGCGTCCCATCCAAGGTTATCCGGTGATCATTCAAGCTGGGTCTTCCGAGGATGGTAAGGATCTGGCTGCACAAACGGCGGAGGTAATTTTTACTGCCCAGCAGACCTTGGCAGAAGCTCAGGCATTCTATACAGATGTGAAAGGGAGACTGGCTCAATACGGGCGCTCACCTGACCATCTTAAGATTATGCCAGGTGTATTCCCAGTTATCGGCAAAACCGAGCAAGAAGCTAAAGACAGATTCGATCAGATTCAGGAGTTGATTGATCCGGTAGTCGGCTTAAATTTGCTTGGCTCAATGATCGGTGGATTTGACCTATCCGGCTATCCATTGGACGGGCCGTTGCCGGAGCTACCAGAGACTAACGGGGGTAAAAGCCGTCAGCAACTTCTGATTGACCTAGCTAACAGAGAGAATTTAACGATTCGACAGCTGTATTTGTCGATAGCTGGAGCGCGTGGGCATCGTCAGATTTTAGGCACACCAGAACAAATTGCCGATCAGCTAGAAGATTGGTTTGTCAATGGTGGGGCAGATGGCTTTAATATTATGCCGCCCTGGTTGCCGGGAGGATTGGATGAGTTTGTAGACTTGGTAATTCCTGAATTGCAACGTCGCGGTCTGTTCCGTACAGAGTATGAAGCAGGAACCCTGCGCGAAAATCTTGGTTTACCTCGTCCGGTAAATCAGTTTAGCAAAGTTGCTACTCGTGAAGCGGCGATCGCCTAACTTTTTCTAAAGCAAGTTTTGCAGCAAAAAGGCTCAAGCATTCCTGCCTGAGCCATAACTAAATTCAATTTATAGATTAGCTTCAAGAACTATATCTTTCGATCGGTAGTGGATCAGCTCAGTTAAAATTTATCACCATAGTAATGTAAGATAATTATCTGGATGATGTCTGGTTGATATCTATAACCTCAACAAAGTCTAAATTACTAAAGCTGAGAGTTGGGAAACTCCGGTGAAATTCCGGGACTGTGCCGCAGCTGTGATGGGATGACCCAAGTCAGAATGCCAACTCTCAGGATGTCCTCAAGACACACTCACCGTCTACTCCCTGCGTTGCACGGGGAAGGAGTTCTAAGTTTGGTTTCTAGATTTGCCACTTGTCCTGGCTTGTTTTATGCTACTCCTGCCGCAGATGGTATATTATCTCGCGTTAGAATACCAGGTGGAATTATTAGTAGTCAGCAGTGCCGTGCGATCGCAGATATAGCAGAACAGCACGGTGGCGGCTATCTAGATGTGACTAATCGAGCTAACCTACAAGTTCGTGAAATCCGCACCGGGATAAATGCTGAGGTTCTGAAATATCTACAAAATATGGGATTGGGTTCTGACAATACTGTTGTAGACCAAATCCGCAATATTATGACCAGTCCAACTGCTGGTATCGATCCCCAAGAATTAATCGACACTCGCCCTTTTGTCCAAGGTTGGGATGATTATATTGCTGCACATCCGGCGCTTTCGGGACTGTCGGCCAAATTTAGCGTTTGCTTTGATGGTGGTGGGATAATTCAAGTGTGCGATCGCTTGAATGATATCGCCTTTGCAGCTGTCTTACTTAACGATCAGGTTTATTTTCGTCTCTATCTCAGTGTTGGCGAGAACGGTCAACCCCCCAGCGATACGGGAATTTTGTTATCACCAGAAGACTGTTTGCCCGTCTTAGCAGCTTTAGCGGATGTCTATCTAGCTTATAGTCATCCTACGAGTAAGCGGCGGCTACGTTTGAGAGAGTTATTGAATACTTTGGGTTGTGAAAATTATCTCCAAGAAGTTGAGCAGCGTTTACCTTTTTCTTTTTTGTACAGTGAAATAAGAAAAGACCTACTCTCCGAGCAAGGCAAGCTACGGTGTACACACAAGTCTGAAACAGTTCACTCATCAGAGTTTAAGCGTAAGTTTTACCCCTCCCTAACCCTCCCCTTGGAAAGGGGAGGGAACTGTATTTCTAGTTTCCCCCCTTTCCAAGGGGGGATTAAGGGGGGTAATTCGATGTGTGTGTACACTGTAGAGGAAGGCAAAGGGGAAAAATATCAGCATATTGGCATCCATCCCCAACGTCAGCAAGGCTTATTTTACATTGGTGTTGTCTTGCCCCTTGGCCGATTGGAAAGTAGACAGATACGCGGTTTAGCAGATTTAGCAGCAAAATACGGTAGTGGAACTCTCAGGCTAACCCCTTGGCAAAATTTGCTCCTGACAGATATTCCTCAACGATGGGTTGCTGATGTCCAAAGTGAAATTGCTTTATTAGGATTAGATTGCTCTGCAACCAATATCAAGGGCGGATTAGTTGCCTGTTCAGGAAAAAAAGGTTGCGCCGCTTCTGCCACTGACACTAAAAGTCATGCGTTGGCATTGGCAGAGTATCTTAAAACTCGCGTTACTCTCGATTACCCAGTTAATATCCACTTCACTGGCTGCGAAAAATCTTGTGCCCAGCACAGCAAAAGTGATATCACTCTCCTCGGTGTCAGCATTGAAGCTGAAAATAGAACTGTGGAAGGCTATCACGTTTATGTTGGTGACAGCAATCAGAAATTCGGACGCGAACTATATCAATATGTAACTTTTGCCGAACTACCTGCATTAATAGAGCGGATGCTATATGTATATAAAATTCAACGCTTAAATTCTAATGAGTCCTTTGGAGAATTTGCTAATCGATATCCAATAGCACAATTACAGCAGTTATTTAATAAACACTTAGAAAATGGAACCACAGATAAATACAGATGATTGATTCCTTCCTTTCTCTGACTCTGTGTTCTCTGCGGTTAATTAAATTAGGTATTCTTCTATTAAAAAAGAAGTATCTATACTAACTAACAAATCAATCCAAAATTTAAAATCTAAAATCCCAAATTGAATGCCCGACTATATCCGAGATGCCAACGAAATTTACCGTAATTCCTTCGCAATCATTCGGTCAGAAGCGAACCTAGATGTGCTGCCACCAGATGTAGCAAAAGTTGCTGTGCGTCTAATTCATGCCTGTGGAATGACGGATATTGTCACAGACTTGGGATATTCACCAACAGCAGTGCAATCCGCAAGAGCAGCACTGGCCGCAGGAGCGCCAATACTGTGCGATTGCCGAATGGTTGCCGATGGCGTTACCAGACGGCGGTTGTCTGCAAACAATCAAGTTATCTGTACTCTTAACGAGCCAGAAGTGCCAGAACTTGCCCAGCGTATGGGTACTACCAGGTCGGCAGCAGCCCTAGAATTATGGCGATCGCACCTGGAAGGCTCAGTAATTGCAATTGGGAATGCGCCCACAGCCCTGTTCCGACTGTTAGAAATACTCGATGCAGGAGTGCCCAAACCTGCGATTATCTTGGGTTTTCCAGTGGGCTTTGTCGGTGCAGCCGAATCAAAAGCCGCACTGGCAGCAGATAGCAGAAATGTACCATTTTTAACCTTACACGGTCGGCGCGGTGGAAGTGCGATCGCGGCAGCAGCAGTTAACGCCCTGGCAACGGAGGAAGAATGAATATGCAACCTAAAGGTCGTCTTTATGGAATTGGTGTCGGCCCGGGCGATCCCGAACTATTGACCCTCAAAGCGCTGCGGTTATTACGTGCGGCTCCTGTAGTAGCTTATCAATCAGCCACAGATAAAGAAAGTATCGCTAGAGCGATCGTGGCGCAGTATCTTCCTGGCAATCAAATCGAGGTACTATTTCACCTCCCCCGCGCTTTGGAACCAGAAAAGGCAAAATCTATTTATGACCAGGAAATTGAACCAATTGCCGAGCATCTAGCAGCAGGTCGAGATGTCGTGGTACTGTGCGAGGGCGATCCATTTTTCTATGGTTCATTTATGTACCTGTTCACGCGGTTATGCGACCAATACGAAACAGAAGTTGTCCCCGGAGTTTCCTCGCTGATGACTTGTCCGGTAGCCTTGGGTGTACCTTTCACCTACTACAATGATATTCTCACAGTCTTACCCGCCCCGTTGCCAGCAGAAGAACTGACTACACATCTGCTAATGACTGATGCCGCCGCAATTATGAAACTAGGTCGTCACTTTACCAAAGTCCGAGATATCCTGCATAAATTAGGGCTAGCGTCACGAGCAAGATATATTGAGCGGGCATCAACATCACAGCAACGTATCATCCCCCTAGATGAAGTCGATCCAGCCGAGGTACCCTATTTCTCAATGATTGTGATTCCCACCAAGAATCGACTATAGACTGACCTTTTCTTTTTAGTTAAGGTATTCTTTAACTGATGATTAAGACTTGACCATAAAGAAATACTTCAATAAAAGTTGATGGCTTCTAATAGCACCTTCACTCCTGATACGATCGCTGCTGGCTTTCATGCCCTGTCTGACCCCCTACGGATTAAGGTATTAGAACTGCTGCGCTCTCAAGAACTATGCGTCTGTGACCTGTGTGAACACCTGGGAACTACTCAATCTAAACTGTCTTTTCACCTCAAAACCTTGAAAGAAGCGGGTTTAGTTCGCGCTCGTCAAGAAGGGCGCTGGATTTACTACAGCCTCAATCTACCGCAGTTTGCTGTCTTAGAGCAGTATTTAGCAGAATTCCGCCGCTTTAGCCCCATATTACCTATTCGTCCCCCCTGCGATCCTTAAATATTCATCAATTTTTTTTGTAATATTTCGTTTAATTTTAGTTTTATAGGCATTAACAAATCAATTTTTTTTGAAATGATAGAGATATACTCTTGATATAACTCACGAATTTTAGATTTTCAATTTTGGATGTTGGATTGAATAATCTGAAATTCCTGCTCGAAGCTCCTGCATTCATGTATGGGGTTAATTGTAATGAACAAAAACACTTCAAAACGCCTCTCTTTTATTGACCGTTTCCTAACCTTGTGGATTTTTTTAGCAATGGCGATCGGTGTTGGTCTAGGCTATTTCTTTCCTGGAGTAGAAGCCTTTATCAATCAGTTCCAAGTGGGAGCAACCAATATAGCGATCGCCATCGGGTTAATTCTGATGATGTATCCGCCCTTAGCCAAGGTGCGGTATGAAGAATTAGGGGATGTATTTCGCAACGAAAAAGTTCTTGGTGTTTCACTAATTCAGAATTGGATCGTTGGGCCAATTTTGATGTTTGCTCTGGCAGCTATCTTCTTACATAATTACCCAGAATACATGACAGGATTGATTCTGATTGGATTAGCCCGGTGTATTGCAATGGTAGTTGTGTGGAGTGACTTGGCACGAGGCAATACAGAATATACGGCTGGCTTGGTTGCCTTTAATAGCATCTTTCAAGTCATCTTTTATAGTCCTTATGCCTGGTTTTTCATTACTGTACTGCCGCCACTGTTTGGTTTACAAGGCAGTGTTGTTAATGTCAGCATTGCTGAGATTGCCAAAAGTGTGTTTATCTATCTCGGTATTCCCTTTTTAGCTGGATTTTTCACTCGTTACTTCTTAGTAAAAGTGAAAAGCAAGCAGTGGTATCACGAGGAATTTGTGCCTAAAATCAGCCCCATCACACTGATTGCTTTATTATTTACAATCGTCGTTATGTTCAGCTTGAAAGGGAATTTGATTGTTCAGATCCCCTTCGATGTGGTGAAGATTGCAATTCCCTTGATCGTCTACTTCTTCATCATGTTTTTGGTCAGCTTTTACATGGCTTGGCGCGTTAAAACAGACTATTCTAGAGCCGCAAGTGTCGCCTTTACATCGGCAGGAAATAATTTTGAACTAGCGATCGCAGTGGCGATCGCAGTATTTGGCATTAATTCGGGTGTTGCTTTTGCCGCCGTCGTCGGGCCTCTGGTGGAAGTGCCTGTATTGATTGGTCTGGTTAATGTGGCTTTCTGGTTAGAAAAACGTTATTTTTCGCCATCTGAATCGAGAATCTTTTAAATTTAGGCAAATTATTCAAAGGAGTTGAACCATGAAACGTGTGATGTTTGTCTGCAAAAAGAATTCTGCCCGTTCTCAAATGGCGGAAGGTTTTGCTAAAACTCTTGGTAAAGGAAAGATTGCAGTGATTAGCTCTGGGTTGGAAGCAAGTCAGGTTAGACCAGAAGCGATCGCAACCATGAAAGAAATTGGTATCGACATTACCGATCAACACTCCAAACCCCTGAGTGATTTCCAAGCACAAGACTTTGATATCGTGATTTCTTTGTGTGGCTGTGGCGTAAATTTACCGCCTGAGTGGGTTGTGCGAGAAGTATTTGAAGATTGGCAGTTAGACGATCCAGCAGAACAACCAGAAATTTTTCCGAGAGTCCGCGATGAAATCAAAGAACGGGTCACTCAATTAATTGAGTCTGTAAATCAAGAAATTACACCTGCTTGATAAGCATTACAAGGATGCTTTATTTCTTGGAAATCCCTAACCAATTATCATGACGACATTTGACCATCCCCCCAGAATTTTATTTTTGTATGGCTCCCTGCGCGAGCGTTCCTATAGCCGCCTTTTGGCAGAGGAAGCCGCACGCATCATTGAAGAATTTAGAGCAGAGGTGAAGTTTTTCGATCCCCGTGAACTGCCAATTTACGGTAGCGTACTTGACACCCACCCAAAGGTGCAGGAGTTGCGTCAATTAAGCTTGTGGTCAGAAGGGCAAGTTTGGTCTAGCCCAGAGTTGCACGGTCAGATTTCTGGCATTATGAAAAATCAAATTGATTGGATTCCGCTCAGTATTGGAGCCGTTCGCCCGACTCAAGGAAGAACTTTGGCTGTGATGCAAGTGAGTGGAGGATCTCAGTCTTTTAACGCTGTCAACACATTAAGAATTCTTGGACGCTGGATGCGGATGTTCGCGATCCCCAATCAATCGTCAGTCGCTAAAGCATATCAGGAGTTTAACGAAGACGGCACTATGAAAGATTCGCCCTACCGCGATCGCGTTGTCGATGTGATGGAAGAACTTTACAAATTTACCTTGCTATTGCGTGACAAAGTTGATTATCTCACAGACCGCTATAGCGAACGTAAGGAAAAAGCTGCCAAAGAGACAATCAAGATAGCTTCTCAATTTCTTGAAATTAACTTTAAAACAAATTGACTATTGAGCATCCAAAAAAAGATAACCTCCTGGCAGATTGAACCAGGAGATTGAAAAAAATTGATTCATCTTTACAAGCGTTGTAGCAGACTCAAACCGTGGCTATCAGTACCACAGGTATTGAAAAGAAAGTATTCATCAGCCAACTTTTGCACTTGTTCTGATTCCAATACGCTGGGTTTCCAAGGGTTAGGGTTATTGTAGGCGTAGAAAGTTTCCACACCATCAATGCCCTTTTCGGACGCAGCTGGAATTAAGTCAAAAAGCGATCGCTTGTAACGAGCTGGATGAGCCAGAACTGCCAATCCCCCAGCTTCATGAATAGCGGCAATCACGTTACTTGCCTGATATTCTTGCCCTGTAGTCGGCCTTCTTTGCAGATAGGGTTTCATACTAGGATGTTCTGTTGCAAAAGCGTAAGCCAAAATGTGAACTTCTATATTCAAAAGGCTGGCATTGATTTCCACGCCACTCCACAGGTGAGGAGTGGTTACATGAGGATTATTCCACTTCCAATCTTCTAACCAAGCAAGGGCCGCTTGATAGCCGAGAATACCATGATGATCGGTGATGGCTAACCCTTTTAACCCAATAGCGATCGCCTGCTCCATCAATGCACTAGGCTGCAATCTACCATCCGAGTAGACAGTGTGCATGTGAAAGTTGAATAACTTTGGACAACTATGCGCATCAATGTTACGGAATACTTGCTTTAAAAGTTCTGCCGAAGTTGTAGTACGGGTCAAATTTACAGCCATAACCCCCTCTGAAGAAAAATATTTATCCTTAACACACCAAAATGCCACATCTTTGGATGAGAAAGAACCTACACTAAAAATTAGTATCGGCTGCTACTTTCTCAGCTTTCTCAGCAAATTTTTCAATATGTTAAGACTACGTTAGCAAATCTTAATCTCAGCAGTCATGGGTGATTCGCACTACTTTATTATTAGGTAGTAGTAAATGTTACATCCAGTTTTTCATAAATGCACCTATAGCATCTGTGCTAAATGACCTAGAAAAGAAAGGTTTAGTACGGTAATTATTTCTAATAAGCCGGAAATGCAAATTGATTTTGTGTGTAAAAAATATTATTTTTCTCTGTAATTACAGCTTTTTTCTAACCAAAATGACTTTAGCATAAGCGTAGCTCACCGCAGGCATCGCATAAGTGAGCCTAAAATAGCTTCGAGAAAACTAGCGATGTCTACGACTGGCTATGCCTACGCTTGGGTTGCATTATACCCCTCGCGCAATTCCAAAAGAATCTCCCTTCAAGGTGACTCCAAGGGGTTCTATCACTACCTCGCGGGAAAGAGACGCTTCAACTCTTCCAGCGATCGCAGCCGAAAGTTGATGTTCTCTTGCAAGTAGGACAATTCTCTCTGCATCCTGCTTTGATTCTGTATAGAATGCGAATCCTGCACCGTAATTGAACACCGAAAGCATCGTCTCGGCCCCGCCCTCAAGATGACTCTCAACAAATGTAAATATCTCTGGTACTGGGAGCATTGTTTCGATAACGTACCGAAGCGGCTTCACCGACCGCATCAGCTTTTGCCAACCATGACCAGTGATATTCTCCATCGCTGTGGGACGAATTCCTTCGCCCAGCACCGCCTGTACAAGGGACGTGTAAAGATACGAAGCAGCATTCATCGCTTCCCAGAACTCTTGCCCACTCGGAAGTTTTGTTCTGTAGCCATCAGGAAGCGACTCAGCAAGCTTTCGCAGTGGGGTAAAACCGTTCTCATGGGGGCCCGAACTTTCCACCAAAACAATGGTATTTCCGGCATCCAGACGCGAGCTATCAATAGGAGCGACACCAGCCGGCATAACCCCAAAAACCGAGCCAGCGATGTCGAGCCGCCCTGGAATCATCTTGGTTTTTAGTTGAGGAGTTTCCCCTGAGAGATACACACACCCGACTCGTTTGCACCCCTCAACTACTCCATCAAGAAATCCATCAAGGAAAGCGGGAGTAAAAATTGTTTCAGGAGTACTCGAAGGCAGATAAAGACCGAGAAGTATAGTCTGCATACCTGAAGTTGCGGCATCGTTCGTCAGACACGAGACGATCTTAATCCCAATATTCCACCAGAATCGTCGAAGTTCTTCTTCGGAAAGATCGTCAGGGCGGGTATCGTCTGCGGTGCCCAGTCCTTCCGGCACAAGTGTCATCGAAAGTTCTCTAGCCCCCGCCTCTAGAAACGGAGCGAGGTTGAAGCTGAAAGCGTTAGCACTTGCTCCTAGACCTGACGCGGGGACGATGCCATAAGCGCTTGCAAAGCCAAGTGTGCGTTTTGCAGCATCGATGAAGCGTCGTTTTGCAGCATCGAGAGTATCGTAATCGACTTGATCGAGAGCTTGAGCCATCAGGTTGTGTTTTAAGTTAGAAGTTATGAGTTAGGAGTTAAAAGTTAGGAAAACTCATAACTCATAACTCCTCACTTTAAAATACCTCATCTTCAATACCGCGCCACCATTCACCCAATTTCATCAAGTCTTGATAAATATCTTCTAATTCTTTGGTATAAACATCGTTTGTCAGAGTTGCTCGACGCTCTTGCAATTTTTTGAGACGCAGTTGTACCAATACCCAAGGTTTAGAGATGCTATTCGTTGCTTCGATGTATTGCGCTAGTTCTTTGCTATCCATATATTTTATATTTTGATTTCTCCACCATCCCCCTTAACGCCTAACCAAAAAGAGTCACGATATTAGTACAATGTCAAGCTAGTTTTCAGGGTTTGTAGTAAGGACTTTAGTGCTTAGAAAATAAGGACTAAAGTCCTGACTACGAACTCACCTACCCATCAATTTAAACTTGACTGACTACTGTCGTGACTGCTGACAAAGGTGTTAAGTGAATTATTTCTATTTTAGATATCTGGCACAAACTACGTAGCTGCAAATTAGCTGACTAAAAGACATCGCAGCCAGTTCAAAACTGGCAAGTAATTAAGCTTTAGCCAAGTTTTCAGCAGCAAAGTCCCAGTTGACCAAGTTTTCTAGGAAATTCTTGATGAACGCTGGACGGGCGTTTTTATAGTCAATGTAGTAGGCGTGTTCCCAAACATCCAAGGTTAAGAGTGCCTTCTTACCATGAGCTAGGGGATTTTCTGCATTTGGTGTTTTGATCACCTTTAGCGTACCACCATCATCGATCAGCCAAGACCACCCACTGCCGAATTGAGTTGCAGCCGCGTTAGAGAACTCTTCCTTGAATTTGTCAAAGCTACCAAAATCTTTATCGATTTTGGCTGCGAGTTCACCTGTGGGTGTGCCACCACCTTGTGGTTTCAAAGAATTCCAGAAGAAGGTGTGGTTCCAAACTTGGGCAGCGTTGTTGAAGATTCCCACTTTAGAGGAGTCTTGGAAAGAAGTTTTAATCACTTCTTCCAGAGACTTATCAGCAAGTTCTGTACCTTCAGTGAGCTTGTTGAGGTTGTCTACATAAGCTTTGTGATGCTTGCCATAGTGATACTCGAAAGTTTCAGCTTTCATACCAAAAGGCTCTAGAGCATCTTTTTCAAAGGGTAGTGGGGGCTGTACAAATGCCATTGTGTCAAATCCTCTCTTTAGCGGTTTCTAGTTTGTAAGCTATTGCAGAAGTTTGGGAAATTAATAGCTTTTATTTTTAGAGGTTTTATGCCTTTGATTAGTGAAACATAAAACTTAACATCGTCATTCTACTACCAAAGTGAAGACGGAAACAAAGTACTTTGTTGATAAGTCAAATCGCTAGCAATTCCTGACTATAAATAAAAATGACTAATGTTTTATAACTAAAGGCTAATAACTAAATAGCATTTAGCAATTAAAACTTTAATACTTCTATCTTTAGTAAGATTAATTACAATTTTAAAAATCAGTCGAAAGCGAGATGATTTATTTTTAAAAAAATGTAGAGTAAATTAATAATTGTTTACACTTGACTATAAGTATTAATTTTCAAATTAAAATAGCCAATAGTTAACTTACATCTATTTTATTTTTAAATACAGTTTTAAAGATGGTAAGTGAATAATCACTCACCACCCTTTGAAACTAAAAAACTAACAGCAAATAGTAGTAATTAACACTGAGATAAATGCTGTTGGTAATAGTTAACGATTTGTGCCGTGACTTCAGACACATCCAAACCATCAGTTTGAAGTTCGATCGCATCTGCTGCTTTCTGCAAAGGAGAAACCTTGCGTGTACTATCTTTCCAGTCACGTTCGGCGATGTCGTGTTCCAACTGTTCTAAACTCACTTCAAGTTGACCTTGGGTGTTAAAGTCTTGCTGGCGGCGACGGGCGCGTTCGCTTACAGAAGCGGTTAAGAAGATTTTCACTTCGGCATCGGGAAATACATGAGTACCAATATCCCGACCTTCAGCAACTAAACCACCTTTTTTGCCCCACTTTTGTTGTTGTTTAACCAGTGCTTGACGGACTGCGCTTTGTGCCGCGATCGCCGATACTTTTGATGTTACCTCAATCGTGCGAATCACTTGGGTAACATCAGTACCATCAATCCAAACCTGTACGGATGATTGTAAATCCTGGGTGGGAGTCAGTTCAATTTTACACTGATTAGTTAATTCGGCGATCGCACACTCATCGTCAATAGCAATACCCTTTTGCAGTACTAACCAAGTGACAGCACGGTACATCGCTCCTGTATCTAAATAAACTAAATTCAGGTTTGCTGCCACTTGCCGCGCCACTGTGGATTTTCCAGCGCCGGCTGGGCCATCAATGGCGATAATGGGTTGACGATCGCGCAATATGAGATTGTCAATCAAACGTGTAGCACCAAGACGAGCTGCGATCGCCAACATTCCTTCCTCCTCAACTTTTTCTAAAGACATCAACGTAGTCGGTTCAACCAATTCAATATATTCCACACAGGCCGTGCTGACCATTGCCACTTCTTGCTGTACCACTGCTATCAACTTGTTACTATTGCGATCGCCTGCAATGAATGCGGCTTCAGCTCGTCGCAAACCCCGATATAACACCGCCGCTTGCTCTTTTGCCGTTGCAGTCAAATATTGATTGCGAGAACTGAACGCCAGACCCGACGCTTCCCGTACTGTTGGACAAGCAACAATTTCTACTGGCAAATTTAAGTCAGCTACTAAGCGTTTAATAATTGCTAGTTGCTGACCATCCTTTTCACCAAAGTAGGCACGGTCAGGCTGTACCAAATTGAAAAGTTTGGTAACAATCGTAGCGACACCCTGAAAATGACCTTGCCGAGAACGACCACACAAGCCTGTTATCATAGCAGATGGGGGGATAACTTGTGTAACCTTTGATTCTTGTATACTCTTCTGAGGAACAGCCATCTCTTCAGGACTCGGTGCAAAAATGGCATCTACCCCAGCTTGTTCGCAAAGTTGTTGGTCTTGCTCTAAAGTGCGGGGATAGCGTTGATAATCCTCGTTAGGAGCAAATTGCAGGGGATTGACGAAAATACTCACAATCACCGTAGAATTTTCGTGCCGCGCCCGTTGGATTAAGCTTAAATGACCTTGATGCAAATTTCCCATCGTTGGCACCAGACCGACTGCCGTCTGATACCAGCCAGTCATCTCATCTAGTCTCAGATCCTCAGTAACCGCAATTAGCTTGTTTTCTGAGCAGCGTTTAGTTAAATAGCAGCGTAAAGCTGCGACTGTTGTCAGCAGGCGCACAAAAATACCCCTAGTTCTTATCGATCCCTCCCCCGTTAGTTTATATCCGAAATAGAGGGAAGAGTTGATTGAACTAGGGGAATTAAGTGATACGGAACTGGGATTGGGCATTGGGCATTGGGCATTGGGTATTGGGCATTGGGGATTGAAAATACTTTTTCCTAGTCCCCAGCCCCTAATCCCCAGTCCCCAGTCCCTAGATTATTTCCCCAATACCTCAATATGCACTGGTGCTACGCCACTGCCCATCATTCCCAAAATTCGAGCCGCACCGGCAGACACGTCAATGACTCGACCCCGAATGAATGGGCCTCGGTCATTAATCCGCAGCACTACAGAACGACCGTTGCGAGTGTTAGTTACACGAACTTGCGTACCAAAGGGTAAACTGCGATGAGCGGCAGTCATTGCTTCTGGATTAAATCTCTGACCGCTAGCAGTGCGATTACCAGAACCATCATAGCCGTAATAAGAAGCCATTCCTCTCAGGGTGGCTCGCACTACTCCGACAGCAATCTGTTGAGGCAGCTTTGGTATTGATATTTGTTGACGGACTGGTAAATTTGCAATCTCTTTTAGGGGAGATGCATTGCCTAGTAGTCTCCGCAAGCGATTGGTTGCTTGCAATGCATCTTGCGCTAGATCGTTGGTACTACCTGCTAATCGCGTACCTTCGCTGATTTCAACCAACTCTTCACCATTAATTTTAATTACATAGCGATCGCCATCTTGTTGGAGGGGGACGCTTTTGTTTTGCGCTTGATTGACAGTAGATTTTTCCCCTGCTTTCCAACTGACGGTAATCTTACTCCCGTCCACGTTTTCCCGATTCAACTGGTTGATCTTAGCTGCTATTACACCAGCTATCTGAACCGGGTCATTGTCAGTGGAGCTAATCTGGTTACTCGCATCTGTTACGTTCCCAGTATTCAATGCATTTGATGAATTGCTAGCAATAAGGGCGTACCCTTGTACGCCCCCAGTATTGCCAATTGCACCAACTTTTTTAGTCTCAAGATTCGTATTTGATACAGAACTCAAAAAGGTGAGAACAGGTATATTTTTGATAAAAAGAGTTGCCGCCTTACGTCCTTTGATGTTGTGAGGATGAATTTCTGTAATCACAGCATCCAAGGTTTGTTTCCCTGCTGTTGATTGGAACTCTCCCACCTTAACCACATCAGGGGCGGGTGATTTTTGGGATGCTAGCGCATTTCCTTTAGTGGTTTGAGTGCAACCGACTGAGGGTACTCCCAAAACAGCCATAAACAGGGCAACAATAGTCCACAAATGTCTTTGATTCATGCGTCCGTTTTTGAAAGCGACTGTAGAACTTAAAGTTTTATAACTTGCGGGATCGATCGCTAATGAAAGTGATTTCCCTTTTGAAAAACTCGAACTCGTTCCGTTTTCACTTTGTTCTTTATAACTGCAACAGACTAACACGAACCTTTTAGCTTGGGGATCAGGGTTTTAGCGTAACTATGGGCCACTTTCTCAAATTCCCATTCCAATTTGAAGGTCGAAACCTTTCTCAAAAGCGGACTTTGGCTATGTAACGCTTTTTTGTGTAAGTCAAAAATTTCTTAAAAAAACTTTACGCTTATTTCACACTAAAGTAGCGATACCCTATTCACATCACTTCTAAAGGCTCACAACTACTCGTGTATTCTAGATCACATTGTTTTTGGCTATTTCCTATAAGAAGGTAATATAACTTTAATTAAATGGCATCGGCATAAATACTTAAAATTATTTATTTAAGGAAATATTTAGATTTAACTATGAATAAGTCGCGATCTGAGTTGCATCTTAAAAAATTATGCAAATTAGTTGGAGTCTGATATCTTTTTTCAAAGTTTTTTCTACTTACATCAATCATTACTTTGATTCTCCATAACTAGACTGATGTTGGTGATAAATATAACCTTAAGTAACCGTATTGCTGAGTATAAAAAAAAGGACGATACCCAAAGGAATATTTTTCAGGATTAATGACTTAAAAATTAATAAAACTTTGCGATCGCTTAAACAGCAAATACTGTTTGTAACAAAATATACGTCTTATTTTGTTTATTTTCAGTAATTGCTCAAGTATGATTTTTTAGAGCAAGCTGTTTTTGACAAAATCTTTGTAACTGTAGGGATGTACAGCTGTACCTCTTCTATATATAGTAGGTATTTTGGGAAATGCCATCAGCCTAATGACAAACCAAGCACATCCAGGAGATATAGAAATAGAAGCATCGCCATTAAAAGCTGTTCTCAACGAGTTACATTCCCAGTACAAGTCTCTGCAAGAGGGTGCAGTAGCGAAATACATTCCCGAACTGGCAAAGGCAAACCCGGATTTGTTCAGCATTTGCATTGTGACAGTAGATGGTCAGGTTTACAAAGTTGGGGACTACGAGCAACTTTTTACCATTCAGTCGATTTCTAAGGTGTTTGCTTATGGACTTGCCTTAGAAGATCATGGACTGGATTATGTTTTAACTAGAGTTGGCGTTGAACCGACGGGAGATGCATTCAACGCGATTGTTTTGGATGAGCAATCGAAGCGACCTTATAATCCAATGGTAAATGCAGGTGCGATCGCCACCACTAGCTTAATCAAAGGTTCCGGCCCTACCGAACGCCTGAATCGGATGCTGGATATGTTTCACCGATATATTAGCCGCGACGTATTCGTTGACATTTCAGTTTTTACCTCAGAACGGAGTACAGGACATCGCAACCGTGCAATGGCACATTTGATGCTCAACTTTGGCATGATTGACCGAAATATTGAAGAGGCGCTGGATCTTTATTTCCAGCAGTGTGCTGTGATGGTGAATTGTCAAGACTTAGCAGTGATGGCGGCTACTCTGGCTAACAGAGGTATTAACCCCATCAACAAAGAACAGGCGGTAGATAAGCGTTATATTAAAGATATTCTGAGTGTGATGTATACCTGCGGGATGTACAACTTTGCAGGTGAGTGGGCTTATAAAATTGGGATTCCGGCGAAAAGCGGTATTTCTGGTGGGATTATTGCCGTTGTACCCAATAAGATGGGCATTGGAGTTTTTTCGCCACTGCTAGATGTGCGTGGTAATAGTGTGCGGGGGGTAAAGGTGTGTGAAGAACTTTCCCAACGGTTAGGTTTACATCTATTTGATTGTTCAGGCCAAGAGGCGAAATTTGGTTGAAAGAAGCAAAGGGGTAGAGGAATTTTATTTTATAGTTCTTTTAAGACGAGAGTCGGGATTAATATTATGCATGAAGTTTCAAAGCAGACTATAAAGACAGCACAAAAACATGCTCAAAAAGCAATTGAGCATAGCAAAGAGATACAAGAATTGGGTAAGAGTTTAGAAACAGATGACCAAATCGATCCCGAACAAAAAGAACGTATCGAAGCCTATGGAAAAACCATGCACGAACACGCGCAGAAATTTCAAGATTTGGCGCACAGACTAATAGAAGATCCTTCAACAGATGTATATTCTGAAGCAGTAGAGGAGCATACGAAGGTAAATCAAGCCCATATCGAAGCAATTAAAGAACTTCAAAAGATACAACCGCCAGCTTAAATGAGATATTAATTAAATATGAAATTTATTTTGCTTTTAGCTGGATGTATTATTGAGCTTGTTATAAGTCTAATAACTACTTGAGCCTTTTCATTTCAGTTAAACACAGGTGATTATTAGCGTAAGCATAGCCCGCCACAGGCATCGCCCTATAAACAACTTTATGGCTTACTATTTAAGATAATATCTCAATCAAGTATCATCTAAACAAGATTAAATCAAGAGAGTCACAGATGGTTTCTTCCAACAGCAAGATAGGTATTATCGGCGCAGGGACATCAGGAGCTTATCTTGCCAGTTTGCTTATTCAAGAAGGGTTTCAAGTTGACTTGTTTGAAAAAGCGCCTGTAGTGCGTACCGATGGATGTGGTATTGTTATTGTCCAATCAGGTATGGAGGCACTCTCTAATTTCAATAGCGAACCGATCGCGGCAGTTGGAGGGATTAGTTTAAACGCCAATCC
Organism: Nostoc sp. DedQUE05; assembly: GCF_034530955.1. Taxonomy (NCBI): domain Bacteria; kingdom Bacillati; phylum Cyanobacteriota; class Cyanophyceae; order Nostocales; family Nostocaceae; genus Nostoc; species Nostoc sp. DedQUE05. The sequence continues at coordinate 71,682 of NZ_JAVRCB010000012.1, forward strand.
CATCTATAGCAATCCTATTTGAGATCCGAACAGGGTTCATACTGATGCAGTTTAGGAAAATCAAATTCTTGGTGATTGATAAAGAACTTCAGTTTAGTATAAATGTACTATTAATTTGCGGGTTCTCTCCCTACTGCCCTGCTCCCTACTCCTCTTGCACTAGTTAATTACCTTTTAGCAAAGTCCAGAAGTAGCCATCTGGTGCAACAAAGGAAAAACTCGGCTCGCCAAACTCATTACTAATAATATCTGTAACTTTTTGTACAGTACTTGCCTTGATGCGATCGTAATACTCCTGTATTCCCTTAACCCGATAGGTATATAAAGACATACCCAAGCTACCTGGTTGGGCTGCCTCAAAGTGCGATTCTAAATTAATATTTTCTGGGAATCGAATGATGTAAAGCCTACCACTGCGTACAGCCATCAAGTCAGACTTAGAAGAACGAGGATCATCAAAGGTAGTGAGAATAAACTTTTCACCAGGATTAAGGTCAAAAATATCTCGACCGGCTGGCGAAGATTCATAGCTAGTTTCGACACCATCACGCACACGCAGCAAACCTAAAACTTCTTCATAAAACTTCAGGGTTTCTTTGCTATCATCTTGAACGATGATCCCCATATGGGTAAACTGACTAGCCTTGAGAGCAGCATTGTGGTTAACTTGTCCGTAATCCGGTAGTGTATAGCCAAACCGTTGAAATAGAAGCTGGCGAGCTAAGGGTTGCAGTAGCAGCATTTCTCGTACACCAACTGCTGGCTCAATAAATGGACGGCTTTTCCTCTCTTTGTTGTAGATGACTTCCCAATAAGGGTTAGTGTGCCTAATAGGCAAACCTGCGGCTTTTGCATTTTCTATATGATTTAAGATACTTAACACATCTGCTGTTAAGCTTGCCGCCCAGCGATTTCCCTTAATTTTCATCGACGCTGTTCCTAAACCTTGATGGGTGGGGTTTTGCCAAACCATCAGCCGAATCAAACCATGATCTGCATTTTGGTGGTAGAGGCGGATTGAGCGTAAAGATGAATTCACACCATATAATTGATTGGCTACATCTGCGGTTAATTGACCCACTTGACCAATGCGATAGCCAAATTGCTCCCAATACTGAATTGCAGAAATTGGCTCTGTGATGCCGATACAGATTTCATAGATACCTTCTATTGCAGTTTGTTGTTCGTGAGTCATACCAATTTGGGATTTTAGATTTTAGATTGGGTCAAAATAGACTTTTAAAAGATTCTCTCAAGGGGGAGCAGGGTGATTTCATATAACGAGAGAAAAATCCCATACTCTTATTTCTTTGTCGGTTAACTATGGAAACTAAATCACAATTGAATGGAAATTTAGGGCTTACACATTTTTCTACCATCAAATGAAACCACCCTGCACTTTTCTCAAGAGGGGAGGATGTCAAAATTCTTCTGCTTGAGGAAGCGGGAAGACTTCACCAGCCAAGTAAGCTTGAAAGTGCTTTTGGAAGTACAACCAGGAAGTCATATCTTCGCCATCTGTCAATGCTTTTGGGGCTTGCTTATATAGAGGAATACGGTTATTAATTTCGTCTTGCAGCACTGGGGGCAGTTCTGTTAAACCATTGACTTTGCTGCCAACAGCACTGTAGATTAGCTGACCGGGGCGATCGCCCATTTTCATCCAGGGAAGCCATTGACCAATTCGATCCCAACTCAATTTGAGTTCAGAAACAGATTTCAGTGCTGGGTTGAATAAATCTGCGGTTGGCACAGTTAATTTAAACAATTCCGCTGCTTGATAAATTGGATTTGGGCTGTATTCAGCAAATTTGCGATCGTCTGCTAAGGGATTGGGGTAATAAGGAAATATATCAAAAACGAAGGTTGTGCTGTCACCATCGACCTGTGCGGGGAAGTTTCCTTCAAACTTTCCCTGCACAGGATTATTGGCAACGTGAATCACCGGAACTGTCTCGCCTGTCCAGGGGTTTTCCCATTTGGATAAAACCTCATCTGTTTTTGGGTTGAGGTAGTAAGTTAGTTCCCTAGAAGTAAAATCCCAGCTACCCTCTGCTGTGGGAATACATCGGCTAACGCTTAATCCCAGCATCTTAAACAGGAGTTGTCTTTTCTCACCGGGGATAAAAGCGTAAATTTTACCTTTCCAAATCAGGAAAGTGGATTCGCTAGGGTCGAGGGAAGAACGAGTTTTAACCCAATGCTGCGCTTCAAGTTCTTGGATTTGGGCAACCATTTAAAGCATCCTTAGTATTTGAATAACAACAAAAGAATAAGCTATCAGCATTCAAGTTGCATTTTTAAAAGTTGGGAGTGGGCAAGGGAGACAAGGTGACAAAAGCTTAGAACTTACAACAAGTCTTTCCCCTTGTCCCCAATTCTCTAAGTGACCTTGTCCTCTTTCCCATACTCCATGCCCCATTCCTAATGCCTTTATCAATTAAACTGGTTCAGAAAGTTGCTTATCCAGACGGCGAAACAAAAACAGCCAAAGCGGTAGAGAACTATTAATCGCAATTAGTCGTACTAAATGACCAGTTGTGACAATTTCAACATTATGATTCAATGCCAGGGAAACTAAGATCATTTCTGCCGATCCTCCTGGTGCTGTGACTAAAAGACAAGTTAACCAGTCCCAAGAGGTTAATTGCATCGCAAGTATAGCAGCGATCGCTCCAGCTACGAGAGTCATCCCCACAGACATCAAGGCATAGGCGACAGTCCGCTTTCTAAAGTTAGGTTTGTCTCCCCAATATTCACCAATCGTAATTCCCAACAGCATTTGGCCCAATAAGTTTATTATTGGCGGCGGACTAAAGCTAATATCACCTACAAAAGGCAGCCAATGTAGCAAAGGATTAAACCCGATACCAATCAACAATGCACCAAAGAAATCGCCGGCGGGAATTTTAAATAATATAGCTGGATAAACTACTAATCCAGTAATTACCAGTACTAACAAGAGTAATTCTAGTTGAGATGGATCGAGATTGAGCCAAGCAGCTTTGATTGGGAGTGTTTGCGGATAATCATTACCAGCTGATGTCCTAGCGATGAAGGGAATTAGAATAACTACACAGGTAACGCGAATCGCCTGTACTAGGGCAACCAAGCTAACATTTTTATTGTAATCGGCAGCGATCGCTGCCATAATTCCGACACCGCCAGGAACTGTAGCCAGCATTGCTGTAAATAAGTTAGTTTTGCTGATGCGAGAGTAAATGTAACCGATACAGCCTCCACTCAGCAGCAGAAATAAGGTAAGAAAAATAAATATAGGAATACCGGAAGCAATACTAGCTAGATTAGCGTGGGAATTGGAAGCGCCGACAGTTAAGCCGACAAGTGCCATTCCCACTTTTCTAGCAGTGCGGTTAGGTTGGGGGGAATATTGATAAAAAATTCGACACCCTTGAAGAACCACTGTACCAGCCGCAATCCCGCCAAATATCCAGGCAATCCTGCCAATTTGGAACTTTGCGAGGAGTAAACCCAGAGGTAATGCCAGAAGCATTTCCAAGACAAGGACAATTAGTTGCTTGCCAAATAGCTGCTGTTTGGTAATAACAGGATTTTGATGAGTGTGTTTTTCCAGGCTGGGAGTACCACTTAGACTTTGATTCATCGATACTAAGCTTTTATTTAAGTCTAAGCTATAGGTGCAAAAGTGGATCTTCTGGGATGCGATCGCGCACTACACATTACCAGAAACAAGCAAAATTTTACAGGTGTAGGGTTTGGTTCTAGTAGTGAGTTTATTTTAGATTTAAATTTAAATCAGGTTTAGTAGCTCACCTCTTGCACCAGACAATTAAAATAGTGCCAGATATATTCCAGATCCACGGACAATATTAAATATATGAACACAACTCCCTCTAAAAGAGAAACAGATGAAATGTTCAAGTGGTTAAATCGTAACCGCCAGATGTTATTAGATTTATATAAAAATCAATATATCGCTTACAATGCAAATGGAATAATTGCTCACAACGAAAACTTACGCGAAGTTTTAGCATTAGCTAATGCTGCAAAACAGCCTTTTTTGATTTACCTAGTTCCTAGTCGCACTGCTTCCATAGAAATAAATTTTACCAGTTCGCTTCCGCACCGCCGCTCGCCATGATGAGTAAAAGTACGTATTTCAGGCTTTTGAGCCTTTTTATCTTTGAAAAATAATTTAGGATTGCTATATATATCTCAGCTTACGAAGTGAAAACATGAACCTCCAATGTAACAAAGCTCTTCAATATAGCCACGATTGTGTATAAAGAAATCTCTTAAGCTTAATCCTACTTCATCTGTTATGGGTAATAAAGTTACAATGTCATCTTCTTCTAGCTCTAGACGTTTAATAACAGCCTGAGTATTTTGCTCTATAGTTATTTCAAACAGGGAGTATTCAATGCCATGTTTGTGCATCATGAGAAGTTCATATAATGGTTCTTCTTTAAAGTAAAGTTTTTGCTTAGAAAAAAGATCCAAAGGATTATTTTTATTAAAAATTGAACCTGCGTTAGGAAAAGTATGTCTATCCCATTCTAGAGAACCGACTAGAATAATAGTTTTGTTTGGTTGTCCTGCGATTTGAGCCACTATTTCAAGAGTTGGCAAGTAAGAAACACCTCTACAGAAATAGTTATATAGGCTAAATAATATATCAGAGCCATAATAAATTCTTAAATTTACGGTAGCTTCTCTGCTCACAGATTCTACTTTATTAAAAAACCAGTCACACCCAATTTGCCATAAATCATTCCCATATAAAAAATGCTTTAATCCTTCAGAAGTTGCTTTCCATGAAGATTGATTTTTAGGAGTAGTAACTGATGTATAAATAATGGAGTTTCCACCTTCAAAACTTGTAATTTCTTTTATAATTTCCTCATCAGTTATTAACAAATTTAGAGATAATTGATTACCTGTATAAATTTTATTAATATTCCATCCATTAGACATCATGCCTTGAAGCGTTTCAGATGTACCTTCTATAGTGTCTATTAAATCCATTAGCCTATTAGTAATTTCAGACAAAGCTTTGTATTCAAGTACCAGCTTAATATCTATCTCCTCATCAAACTCATCATCAGCATCAAAGATATTTAATGTTTTTTTAATACTCTGTTTCTCAGAATTTTTAAACTTATTAATAACTAAATACAGGGCAAAAGGGGAAACATTTTTAGAATCACCCTCGTAATTTATAACTAAAATATAGTAATTTTTTATCTCTAGCTCTGTTAAAATACCTTTTAGTTTTTCTGTTGCTATTGCTCTCTCTTCATTTATTTCATATAAGAAAATATTGTGTATTGGGAAGATGAATCTTTCTTCACTCTCTGGAACTAACGGTACAATCTTCTTACTTATAGGTATTCCTTCTTCATTAAGAATGAGTTGATAACCATCTATTTGATAGTTAACAAATCGATGGAATTCAGAAAATGGAATAAGTAATTCATGCCACTCGGTAGAAAGTAGAATACATCTACACTTTTTGGCAGCCAAACCATAATTCGTTTTAAACAAAGCCATATACTTTAGCAGTTCATGTAGAGCCTGTCTAGCATTTTTGTCACTTTTCTTGATTTCAATAATGACAAAACTCCCAAATTTATCTTTTGCTAAAATGTCTATACGACCACCAGCACCAAGACTATTTTCAAGACTAAACTCCTTCTGAATAAATTTCAGATCAGGCTCAATAATATCTAAATTGTCTGTTAAAAAGTCGCGAATATCTGCTTCATTTATCATGATTACCTACCCTACATTACATTTTGGATTCTAAAAAAATCGGGACTGAGAAATACATCTCAGTCCCGATAACAAAAGCGGGCTAACCGCTATTTATATGGTTAACCCGTGCAGCTTTGGGAACGCGCAGAGAAATTGTTATTGCAATACCAACTTCACATTGGCGTTTTGCAAACCGCGCTGTTTCACTTCAGCCAAAGTTTTGTTAACGGCATACTTTTGGTTGATTGAGTTGATCAACTCGGTTTGGTTGTGCTTCTTAGCAACGCCCCACAGGTCAGCGATTAGGTCAAAAGAACCATCGCCATTGCGAGACCAGCCGAGGTCATATTCGCCTTCCAACACGGCAACGATGTCAGAACGGACACGCTGACCGTTATAACCACGGACATCAGCTTCAGTCTTTACGCTGATACCGAGGTCGCGCAAGGAAGCCTTGAGGATTTCGGCATCGGTGATTTTGGTACGCAGGGTGCTAAAGTGAGACATTTGGGTTTCCTCCAATGAGAAGATTGAGAAAAACGACAACGGTTTGTTTTGGGCGAAGCCGCGCTTAACAAGATGCGGCTTTTCTTATAACTGCTAGCATTTTCAGCTAGCCTTTCCCCCTGGGATGGCAGAGGAAAGCTTTTAAAACTCCATTCGCTGATATTCAGCTACGGAGGATGCTGCGGGGCGTGCGCGCTGTCTGGCCCAATCTCTCAGAGCCGTTACTTGTTCTTGCATCGTTCGAGACAGCGGTAATGTTGCCTTCAGTGCAGCAATAATATCTAGTTGGGTGAACTCCCGATCTTGGGCAAAAGCTTCATACATTGCCGCAACGATCGCTTGCTCTATTTCTGCCCCAGAAAAGCCATCAGACATCTTGGCTAATTGCTCAAGATCGAATCGAGAGATGTCTTCACGGCGTTTGGTCAGATGAATATTGAAAATCTGTTGACGTTCTTCCGGTGTTGGCAGATCGACAAAGAAAATTTCATCAAAGCGTCCTTTCCTCAAGAACTCGCCAGGTAAGCGTTCTACTCGGTTGGCAGTTGCCATCACGAACACTGGTGATTTCTTATCTTGCATCCAGGTGAGGAAAGAGCCGAAGATTCTACTTGAAGTCCCCCCATCAGAATCAGAGGAACCTCCACTACCAGCAAAGGATTTATCCAATTCATCGATAAACAAAATCGCTGGAGAAATAGATTCTGCTGTTTTCAGGGCGTTTCGCAGATTTGCCTCACTTCGTCCCACCATTGAGCCGTCGTAGACTCGCCCCATATCTAACCGCAACAGTGGTAAACCCCACAGCCGGGAAGTAGTTTTGGCAATCAATGACTTACCGCAACCGGGAACTCCTAAAATTAACATCCCCTTTGGTTGAGGCAAACCGTACTCTCTCGCTCTTTCTGTGAAAGCGTTAGAGCGTTGCTTGAGCCATCTTTTTAACTCTTCTAAGCCACCTACAGCATCAATAGTTTCATCTTCTTCAATATATTCTAAGATGCCATTGCGCCGAATTAGTTGCTTTTTCTCAGATAAAACGATGTCTACTTCATCTTCCGTTAAACGCTCTTTAGTTACCTGTGCCTTACGGTAGACTTTCTCCGCTTCATCTTTAGTTAGACCTAAAGCAGCTCTGAGAAGTTTTTCTCTGGCTTCTGTTGTCAGTCGCCGACCACGATTTTGCTCTATATGGTGAGTTAAGACTTTATTCAACTCAGCCATATCTGGCAATGTAAAGTCGAGAACCACAACTTCTTTTTCCAGTTCTATAGGTACTTGTTGCATCGGAGACATCAAAACGATGTTCTTTTGCATACCTTTGAAACTAGCGATCGCATCACGCAGCGATCGGTTAGTTGCAGGCGCATCTATAAAGGGATGTAAATCTTTAAGAATAAATATACTTGCTTCTTTCTGCCGGATAATCCACTCAATCGCCGCTTCTGGAGACACGGTATTATGTTGGGTAACATTCCGGGGTTGACCGTACTCAACAATCCCGTGTGTTACTGTCCAAACAAATACCCGACGCTGGGGCTTTAACAACTGGGCGATAGTGGAAATTGCTTGCTCGGCCCGCTCTTCCTCGGAGGTAACAAGGTAGATTAAAGGGTATTGAGCTTGAATTAGGATCTTGAGCTCTTCGTTCATACTTCGACCTACTTGAGACCTTATAGAGACAGTAGAGACATTGCTTCTGGTAAAGACAACCTAATCATGAATATCTATCTAGCAAGGAACTAACTCTTCCTCACTTTTGGGATTGGTTTTATCTTCATCCATCTCATCGAGAGAAAGATGCTCTTGACCAACTACTCCTGGTTGATTGCCTAAAGTAACCAGTTCCCCATCACGTAAGACTAGTGAGCTATCACAAGTTGGGCATGAATAAACTCTATGAGTCCGCCCATAAGAAGAGTCTTCTAACTCGTCAACCAATTCTTGATTGGATAGGTAAAAACCAAGGGCACGTTCGGCAAGTTCTGACATTGGCTCGGAATCAACTGCTGAACGAATCTTCAGTTTTCTGTGCAACTCTGGCGATAAATACAAAGTGACCTTTTGCTTAGTTTGCGTTTGCATATAACTCTTTAACGGTCTTACCCGGGTATGTATATCAAGTTATCGGTTCTTTTATTGGTTGTCAAGACAGTAAAACGTTTTAACGTCTATTTCGTTACATTTATTTATATTTTGGGTTGCTGGCATCATCATTAGTGGCTCTAGCCCTTGAAATTGAGCGATAAATCGCTCACTACGAATCTCTTAAAATTGATGTGGCAGATTACTAGTTAGCTGATTGAGAATAGTGCAAGATCAGAGTTTCTGGTATTTCCTGGTATTTCTATGAAATCAGTGACTTTGGCAAAATGTGTGATGTAAATGACTACTGCTAATAAAACCTGTAGTTTGGAGCGAAGAATTTATCGGTTTGCCGTCAGCGTTAGCGGAGTTATTGCCGTGTTAATAATTTTGTGGGGTTGTACTGCAAATAATTTTAACGCTGGAGCGATCGCCTGGAAAACTTATAGCAACTCCCGTTATGGCTTTGAATTTCCGTATCCGAGTAACTGGATTTCTTTAGCAGCATCAGAAAATGGTGATGGAATTGCGTTGATTTCACCCCAGAACAAAACGGTGGAAATTCGAGGGTGGGCAAGTCAGCAGCTACCGAATTCGATTGTTACAAACCAAGAATCAGAGAAAAAGCTCAAACCCAACTTTCAAACCGCCCAAGGAGTATCTGGGGTGCTGGTTGTAGAAGTTGATCGACGATTAGGTTCAATGACACTGACACTAACTCAGAGTCAAGTGAAATACTATTTGCGCGGACGAAGCAAGAGCCAAGATTTTCAAGAATACTATCGTTTGTTTTATTACATTGCCCAGGAGTATCGGATTTTAAAGTTTTAAATTGGGCATGGGGCATGGGGCATGAGGGGGATGAGGGAGCAGGGGAGGCAGGGGAGGCAGGGGAAGAAGAATTATTGATTATTGACCAATTCCCAATGCCCAATGCCCAATGCCCAATGCCCAATGCCCAATGCCCAAAATCCACATCTCCCCCAGAATGATGATTGAGAGGGTACAGAAACCTGATAGATTTAGCTATCAGCGAGTAAAAACTGGTGAAGATGAAAGTCCTGGTTATTGGTGGTGATGGATATTGCGGTTGGGCAACTGCTCTTTACCTTTCCAATCGAGGTTATGAAGTTGGAATTTTAGATAGTTTGGTGCGGCGGCACTGGGATAATGAACTTGGTGTCGAAACTCTCACTCCGATCGCACTAATTCAACAACGTCTCCAGCGCTGGCAAGATTTGACGGGTAAATCGATTGACTTGTTCATCGGCGATATTACGAATTACGAGTTTCTCCATAAAACATTACAGCAATTTCAGCCAAATGCTCTGGTGCATTTTGGCGAACAGCGTTCGGCCCCATTTTCCATGATTGACCGAGAACATGCAGTTGTTACTCAGGTCAATAATGTAGTTGGGACGTTGAACTTGCTGTACGCTATGCGGGAAGATTTCCCCGACTGTCATTTGGTGAAGCTGGGGACGATGGGCGAATACGGTACACCCAATATTGATATCGAAGAAGGGTATATCACCATTGAACACAATGGACGCAAGGATACCCTACCTTATCCCAAGCAGCCCGGTTCAATGTACCACTTAAGCAAAGTCCATGATAGTCATAACATCCACTTTGCTTGCCGGATTTGGGGATTGCGGGCAACTGATTTAAATCAGGGTGTAGTTTATGGCGTCTTAACCGAAGAAACGGGGATGGACGAACTATTGATTAATCGGCTGGATTACGATGGTGTGTTTGGTACTGCACTAAACCGCTTTTGTATTCAAGCAGCAATTGGACATCCGTTAACTGTCTACGGTAAAGGTGGACAAACTCGCGGATTTTTGGATATTCGGGATACAGTCAGATGTGTGGAATTAGCGATCGCTAACCCTGCCGAGGCTGGTGAATTCCGCGTATTTAACCAATTTACCGAACAATTCAGCGTCGGCGACTTGGCATTGATGGTGAAAAAAGCTGGTAACGCTATGGGATTGAATGTAGAAATCAATCACTTAGATAATCCCAGAGTCGAGAAAGAAGAACATTATTTCAACGCTAAAAACACTAAATTACTCGATTTAGGTTTACAGCCTCACTTGCTCTCTGATTCTTTACTCGATTCTCTGTTAAACTTTGCTATCAAGTATCAGACGCGAGTCGATCATAAGCAAATTCTGCCCAAAGTCTCTTGGCACAGAAATTAAGGTAAACCCCAGTAAATCGTGGGTCTAAAATTAGTCGTCATATTTTAGCACAATATGACGACTAACCAGTTATTATTTATCAGGCGTATCATCCAGCTACTACTAAATTTGCCGTTGACTATAGTTATTTTGACTGTGCAGAGTTGATTACACCACGCGAGAGAGTCTATTCTGTGTTTGATACCGAAACGCAAGCAAAGCTGAGATTATCTGCCTGGACTGAATAGTTTTTTATGAGAATTGCCCTATTTACCGAAACCTTTTTACCCAAGGTTGACGGCATTGTAACGCGCCTGCGCCATACTGTCGATCATCTCCAGCGCAGTGGTAATCAAGTGCTGGTGATTGCCCCTGATGGAGGCATCACAGAACACAAAGGCGCTAAAGTTTACGGCGTTACTGGTTTTCCTCTGCCATTGTATCCAGAATTAAAAATGGCACTTCCCCGCCCAGCCATTGGGTATGTTTTAGAAAAATTTAAGCCAGATATTATTCATGTCGTGAATCCAGCGGTTTTAGGTTTATCTGGCATATTTTATAGCAAAATCCTCAAAATACCCTTAGTAGCGTCTTACCATACCCATTTACCCCAATATCTCCAGCATTACGGCTTAGGGATGCTGGAAGGTTTTCTTTGGGAACTGCTCAAAGGCGCTCATAATCAAGCAGCTTTGAATCTGTGTACCTCCACAGCAATGGTGGAGGAACTGACAGCACATGGTATTGAACGTGTAGATTTATGGCAGCGCGGGGTAGATACAGAATTATTTCATCCCGATTTAGCTAGTGTAGAGATGCGATCGCGTCTATCACAAAATCATCCAGAAAGTCCATTGCTACTTTACGTTGGGCGACTTTCGGCTGAAAAAGAAATTGAGCGCATCAAACCAATTTTAGAAGCAATTCCCGAAGCGCGGTTAGCATTGGTTGGAGATGGCCCCCACCGTGAAGCATTGCAAAAACACTTTGCTGGCACAAACACTTATTTTGTTGGCTATCTTATGGGGCAAGAGTTAGGTTCTGCCTTTGCGAGTGCCGATGCCTTCATTTTTCCTTCCCGCACAGAAACACTAGGTTTAGTACTACTAGAAGCGATGGCTGCTGGCTGTCCGGTAGTAGCAGCCCGTTCCGGGGGAATTCCTGATATTGTCACAGATGGCGTAAATGGATATCTTTTTGAGCCAACAGCAGATGTTCAAGGAGCCATCGCTGCTACTGTTCGACTCTTAGAACAAAAACAACAACGAGATATCATCCGTCAAAATGCCCGCCAGGAAGCAGAAAGCTGGGGTTGGGCAGCTGCTACCAAGCAGCTACAAGATTACTATCAAAAGGTGATATTTTCTGAACAGTTGGCAAAATAAGGGAGTGGGGAGATGAGGGAGCAGGGGAGTCTGGGGAAGAAGAATTAATAACCATACCCTATGCCCAAAATCTAAAATCTAAAATTCCGATGAGCGAAACAAACTCATGATACAAGCCCATTTATTTATGGGGATTATTAATTTTGAATGCGTGAATTTTTAATTCGGAGCGAAGCAACGTGACACTCCCCAACTCTGGCAGCGTCTTGGCTACATTAACTGAACTGACTCAAGTTAATCGCGCTCATGCCCTACTGCGTCGCGTCAAAGACTTATCTGTTAATGAATTTGTTTGCTTACTCGACTTTATAACTGCTGAGTTCCAGCAATTTCTGAGAGCTATTGAATTGATCAATAATGAAGCTCTAGAAACTATGTTGGAGAAAGTATTAGAAGCTATCACACTCAAAATTGGTCAAATTCTCCAAGCAGAACATACAGCCATTTTTTTAGTTGATTATGACAAAGGTCAACTGTGGTCAAAAGTTCCTCAAGATAATACCCAAAAATTCTTAGAAATTCGTACTCCCATTACAGTGGGTATTCCTGGCCATGTTGCTAGTACAGGTCAATATCTAAATATATCTGAAACTTATACTCATCCTCTATTTAGCCCAGAACTTGAAAAACAAATGGGCTACAAAATCCGTAATATTTTATGTATGCCCGTTATCAGTAGCAAAAACCAGACTGTAGCGGTAGTGCAACTAGCTAATAAAACCGGGAATGTTCCGTTTAATCATGATGATGAAGAACGTTTTCGAGACTTTGCCGCTTCGATTGGTATTATCCTGGAAAGCTGCCAATCTTTTTATGTAGCGGCTCGGAATCAAAGAGGCGCAACGGCTTTGTTGCGGGCAACTCAGACACTGGGGCAAAGTTTAGATTTAGAAGCGACTTTGCAGATAGTCATGGAACAAGCTCGAATTTTAATGCAAGCAGACCGCAGCACACTGTTTTTATATCGTAAAGAGCTAAACGAACTCTGGACGAAAGTTGCAGCAGCAGCAGATGGCACAAACTTGATAGAAATTCGCATTTCCGCTAACCGTGGCATTGCTGGATATGTAGCTTCCACTGGTGAAGCCTTAAATATTTCTGATGCTTATAAAGACCCCCGTTTTGACCCGACTACAGATAAAAAAACTGGTTATATAACTCGCAATATCTTATGTTTACCAGTGTTTAATTCTGCAAATGAATTGATTGGCGTTACACAATTAATTAATAAGCAACAAAGCAGTTTTACTGCTTCTGATGAAGAGTTTATGCGGGCTTTTAATAATCAGGCAGGAATTGCCTTAGAAAATGCTCGGCTGTTTGAAAATGTACTGTTAGAAAAACAATATCAAAAAGATATTTTACAAAGTCTGTCAGATGCCGTGATTTCTACAGATATGGCAGGACAGATTGTCACGATTAATGATGCAGCCCTAGAGTTGCTGGGTTGTCCGATAGGAGACGCTAATAGTAAAAACAACAAGCTTTTGTGGGAACAAAATTTGATTGGTCGCCTAGTGTGGGAAGTTGTCCCAATTGAAAATCTCCAAATGCGATTAGAAGATAGTCTAAAAACTGGAGCTAAACATTATGTGCCAGAGCAAAGTTTGATGCTGGGAGTGCATCAAGTTATAAGTGAGGAGTTAGGAGTTAAAAGTGAAACTCAATACTTAGCATTCAGTACTCAGCACTCAATTTTAGCAGTGCGCGATCGCACCAACCCTGATATTTTTATTCCTTGGAATCAACCTCTGACTCCCCAATCTGAGTTTCTCACTTCTAATGAGGTACAAACATTAGAGCGCAATATCAATCTTACTGTTAATCCCTTGACTAACCCAGAAGGCGGTGTACGTGGTGGTTTGGTGGTCTTAGAAGACATTACTCAGGAGAAACGAATGAAAACTACCATGTCCCGCTACCTAACGCCCCATGTCGCTGAACAAGTTATGGCACTAGGGGAAGATGCTTTAATGGTAGGCGAACGGAAGGAAGTAACTATCTTGTTTTCTGATATCCGTGGCTACACAACACTTACAGAAAATCTCGGTGCAGCTGAAGTGGTGTTGCTGCTCAATCAGTATTTTGAAACGATGGTGGAAGCGGTTTTTAACCACGAAGGCACTCTCGATAAATTTATTGGTGATGCCTTGATGGCGGTATTTGGTGCGCCGCTACCATTGACAGAAAATCATGCTTGGAGGGCTGTACAGTCAGCGTTAGATATGAGACACCGCTTAGAGGAATTTAACCAACGGCGAATTATCCAGGCGCAGCCGCAAATTCGTATTGGCATTGGGATTAGTTCTGGGGATGTGGTTTCGGGTAATATTGGTTCCCGCAAACGGATGGATTACACCGTCATTGGAGATGGTGTAAATTTAAGTTCGCGCTTGGAAGCGGTAACTAAAGATTACGGTTGTGATATTCTTTTGAGTGAATTTACTTACCAATTGTGCAGCGATCGCATTTGGGTGCGCCAGCTAGATAAAATCCGAGTCAAAGGGAAACACCAGGCTGTTAATATCTACGAGTTAATTGGCGATCGGACTACCCCTCTAGATGCCAACACTCAAGAGTTTTTGTTTCACTATCATACTGGACGCGCTGCTTATTTATCGCGCAATTTCTCAGAAGCGATCGCCTGTTTTGAAGCCGCCAAATGCATTCAACCCCAAGATCAAGCTGTTGATATCCACCTAGAGCGTGCGCGTAATTATCAACAAACCCCGCCTCCAGAGTCCTGGGATGGTGTCTGGACAATGCTTACTAAGTAGTCATTTGTCATTAGTCATTTGTCATTTATCAGTTCCCAATGCCCCATGCCCAATGCCCAATGCCTAATTCCCCATTTAATCTTGAGTCTCTCCCTGGTTATCTTGAAAGGGGTCTTCGCCAATTCCTAGCTCTTTTTTTGAGCGTTTCAACTGTTTCCATAGATCCTTTATTTGTTCGTAAGCTGCACCTGGAGGTAGTTTTCCACCTGTCTCTAAGTTGCAAATGTAACTTACCCGTTGAGCAAATTCCTGGAGATTTGCATTAAAAACCAAGTTTTCTGGCTTCACCTGACCGTAGTAGCGACCGCGAGGGAAGAGAAAATCATCCTTGTTCACTATTTTTTTCTCCATTTATTCAATTCACCTTGTGTTTGGGTTTCTGAAGCTGAATTCCCAGCTAACCTAATCTTTACTTTTGTCAGATTGGGGTAAATCAGATCGTCCGACTCCTTTTCCAATTGTCGATCGGGAATTGGTTAGTTTAGCTTTTGATACTAGAGGATAAAGCTTAAGATACTTTGTGTTGTAAATATTACAAAAAAAGTTTGCGCCAAAGTAACTAGAGAGAATATTTTATTTTCCTCCTGGTTATCAATTTATCTCATCTTCATTTATGAAGTTGAAATTGTAATTAGCTTCAGTCGAAATCTTTAGGTACAAATTATTATGACATACTAGTATACCTAAGTAACTTATTTTATCAAAACTCATTCAAATTCTGAGCGTAAAACTACTTAAGTGAAAATACTAGATCCGAAAGCAAATTGTCCTCTGTTAAAAGTTAGAGATTTAGTTATAAATATTTGGCAACTGGCTATTAAACAGCGATCCACAAGAGAAAATTGATCTGGGTATTAGTTATTACTTATTTTTACCTGCCTCTGCTTCCTCTTAAATAATCACCAATGGCTAATAGTTAATAACTAAAGATAAAATGGTGAAGCCTCAAAGGACAATTTTTGTCCATCGCCTAAAACACTACCTGCCACCATGTCTGTTAATTCCAAGTTATACGAAGGCAAAGCAAAAATTCTTTATACAACGGACGATCCAGAAGTCTTGTTGGCTGATTTTAAAGACGATGCCACAGCGTTTAACGCCCAAAAGCGTGGCAACATCGAAGGAAAAGGAAAAATTAATTGTAGCATTTCTAGCCAGCTTTTTAAACAGTTAGAGGATTATGGTATAAAGACTCACTTTATCGATAGTCCTGCCCCGAATCAAATGCGGGTGAGAGCAGTAAAGATTTTACCCTTAGAAGTGGTGATCAGAAATATTGCTGCTGGCAGTTTGTGTCAGCAAACTGGTTTACCAGTGGGTACAATTCTGAAACAGCCTTTGGTTGAGTTCTATTATAAAAACGATCCATTAGGAGATCCTTTGTTGACACGCGATCGCCTGTACCTGCTAGAACTGGCGACTGCGGAACAAGTAGACGCAATTACACATCTTGCATTGCAAATCAATGAATTTCTTAATAACTTTTGGCAACGGTGTGGCATTACCCTAGTAGACTTCAAATTAGAGTTTGGTTTGGACTCACAACAGCAGTTACTCTTGGCAGATGAAATTAGCCCCGACACCTGTCGTTTATGGGATACCGCAGAAAAGGACTCAAACCGCCGGGTAATGGACAAAGATCGCTTTCGCCGAGACTTAGGAAATGTAGAGGATGCCTACCAGGAGGTTTTACAAAGAGTGCTAAAAGCAGTAGAAACTACAAATTAACCAGGTAAAAACCAAAAGGTGAGAAGGAATTATATTTAACTTTTGCCTTTTGCCTTTTGCCTTGTAAAGTGAAAAAGCAAAAGAAAAAAATTATGTTTTGAAATTTTACCTTTGGCATAAGGGCATTATTGCCTTGTGATGGTGTGTGTGTGGTCGTGAAGAGGAATATAAGTAAAATGCGTTTATCTCCCGTATTGCTGGCAGCAGTAGCAATTGCAGCCCCTTTGGGTGGCTCATTGAGTGCGAATGCAGAAACCGCCAACAATTCCAAACAGTCAACAGAAGTTTTGACACTAGAAAAAAATCAACACTCAGAAAAGGACACTGGTCAGGTTAACTCTAGTAAAAGTCTAGAATCTCAACCTAAATCTACAGCAACTATAGAGGCAGAGCGTCCCCAATCCCGCGTCGTCGCAATTTACCCTGCCAACCCAGCAGCAAGCGCGGCCCCAAAGGTAATTGTGCCAACCTCCACAACGCCAAGAACTGCACAAACCCCTGAAATTAATAATCCCAGTCCTACTCAACAGCCGTCTCCGGCTCCAGACATTCCACCGCCAGAAATTCAACAACCAACGCTTTCCCCAACTCCTGAGACCACTCCAGTCCCAGAAAATGTAAATCCACCGACAACAGAACCTTTATTACCCACAACTCCAGAACCATCAGCTACTCCAGATATCCCCCCCCCAGCTAGCCAACAAAGAACACCTACGTTATTCCCAGGCGCTACTCCCAGTCCCCAGAATGTAAATCCACCGACAACTCCGGGCAATACTCCATTCCCAGGTGCTACTCCCAGTCCGCAGAATGTTAACCCACCGACAACTCCGGGCAATACTCCATTCCCAGGCACTACTCCCAGTCCGCAGAATGTTAATCCACCGACAACTCCGGACAATACTCAACCCAACACAGCCCCAGAAGCCAATGACCCCCGCGTACTGGTATCAGAAGTAGTAGTTAGATCCCAAGCTGGGCAACTATCACCAGAACTGGAAAGCCAAGTTTACAGAGTAATTCGTACCCAACCAGGACAAACAACTACCCGCAGCCAACTGCAAGAAGATATTAACGCTATCTTTGGTACTGGCTTCTTCTCCAACGTCCAAGCAGCGCCAGAAGATACCCCCTTGGGAGTGCGGGTAAGCTTTGTTGTCCAGCCTAACCCCGTCCTCAGTAAAGTAGAAGTGCAAGCCAATCCTGGCACTGGTGTCCCTTCTGTACTACCAGCAAACACTGTGGATGAAGTCTTTCGGGAGCAGTATGGCAAAATTCTCAATTTGCGTGACTTGCAAGAAGGCATCAAGCAGTTAAACAAGCGGTATCAAGACCAAGGTTACGTCCTAGCTAACGTGATTGGAGCGCCACAAGTCTCTGAAAGCGGAGTTGTTACCTTACAAGTAGCAGAAGGGGTAGTAGAAAATATTAGAGTCCGGTTCCGCAACAAAGATGGACAGGAAACAGACGAAAAAGGACAACCAATTCGCGGACGGACACAAGAGTACATTATTACCCGAGAAGTGGAGTTGAAGCCAGGACAAGTATTCAATCGCAACACAGTACAAAAAGACCTACAGCGCGTGTATGGATTGGGACTGTTTGAAGATGTGAATGTGTCTCTTGACCCTGGTACAGACCCCAGCAAGGTGGATGTAGTAGTGAATGTAGCCGAACGCAGCAGCGGTTCTATTGCGGCTGGGGCAGGGATTAGTTCTGCTAGCGGACTTTTTGGAACAGTTAGCTATCAACAACAAAACCTGAACGGTAGGAACCAAAAACTGGGGACAGAAATACAGGTGGGAGAACGGGAACTGTTGTTTGACGTGCGGTTTACCGACCCCTGGATCGCAGGAGATCCTTACCGGACTTCCTACACAACCAATATTTTCCGTCGCAGTTCTATTTCGTTGATTTTCGATGGTAAAGATGAAGATATTAGGACGTTTGATCCGGGTAATCCCACCGATGTAGATTCTCAGGATCGCCCCCGGATTCTCCGTGTAGGTGGTGGTGTTACCTTTACCCGTCCCCTCTCTGCAAATCCCTATAAAACTTCTGTCTGGACTGCCTCAGCGGGTTTACAGTATCAACGAGTTTCTGCTCGTGATGCTGACGGCAATCTGAGAAAAACAGGAGCGGTATTTGATGATGATACTGGAAACCGCCTCAGTGATGAAATTCCACTGACCCTCTCTAGCGGCGGTCAAGACGATTTACTACTGTTGCAAGTAGGGGCACAGCGCGATCTCCGTAATAACCCCCTGCAACCCACTAGTGGTTCTTATCTCCGCTTTGGAGTCGATCAGTCAGTCCCTGTGGGGCTAGGCAACATCTTCCTGACCAGATTCCGGGGTAGCTACAGCCAATATTTACCCATTAAGCTGATTAGCCTCAGCAAAGGGGCACAAACCTTAGCATTTAACCTGCAAGCAGGAACCATCATTGGAGACTTACCTCCCTACGAAGCTTTTACCCTTGGGGGTAGTAACTCCGTCCGGGGTTATGAAGAAGGAGCATTAGGTAGTGGACGCTCTTATGTGCAAGCATCAGTTGAGTATCGGTTTCCAGTTTTTTCAGTAGTTAGTGGGGCACTATTTTTTGATCTCGGTAGTGACCTGGGAACTAGTACTAGGGCTGCTGAAGTGTTGAACAAAAATGGCAGTGGCTTCGGCTATGGTCTTGGCGTTCGCGTCCAATCTCCACTGGGGCCGATTCGGATTGACTACGGTATCAACGATGATGGTGACAGTCGGATTAATTTCGGTATTGGCGAAAGGTTTTAATTAGTCATTTGTCATTAGTCATTGGTCATTAGTGAATCACAAAAGACAACTGACAAAGGACAAAGGACAATTAACTTTTTTGGATTAGCTTGCTAATTGTTACATTTACCTCAATACTGTTCCGATAAAGGGATTAATGACATTTTTCAGGGAATATCAGGGATTTTACCAAAACAGACGATGAACAATACTAAAGGAAATATATTAACTTTTCGGCTATGCGACAGCACACTCTAGCAGCCCAAATCACCCAAATAGGGGTGGGACTGCATAGCGGTGTGAATACCCAGGTGCGGATATTACCAGCCGAAGCGGGAAGTGGACGCTACTTTGTGCGGGTGGATTTACCGGATTTGCCAATAATTCCAGCCCAAGTTGCAGCAGTTAGTCACACTGTTCTCTCAACTCAGTTGGGTAAAGGTGAGGTATATGTTCGCACGGTAGAGCATTTGTTGGCAGCACTTTCGAGTATGGGTGTGGATAATGCCCGAATTGAAATTGATGGCCCAGAAGTCCCACTTTTAGATGGTTCAGCAAGTGTGTGGACAGCTAATATTGCCCAAGTTGGCTTAGTCTCACAACTCGTTAACAACCAAGTTCCCTTGGCTATTACAGAACCAATATGGGTCTATCAAGGGGATGCCTTTGTATCTGCCCTTCCAGCAGCAGAAACCCGCTTTAGTTACGGTATTGATTTTGACCTGCCCGCTATTGGTAATCAATGGCATAGTTGGTCGCTAACTCCTGAACTAGAAAAAACTTCTGCTAGCTTTGCTGCGGAAATCGCTCCTGCTCGTACTTTTGGGTTACTGCATCAAATTGAACACTTACAAAAAACAGGGTTAATTAAAGGTGGCAGTTTGGATAATGCACTCGTTTGTGGCCCAGAAGGCTGGCTAAATCCACCGTTGAGATTTGCAAATGAGCCAGTCCGTCATAAAATCTTGGATTTAGTAGGAGATTTGAGTTTACTTGGAACTTTTCCTCGTGCTCATTTTTTAGCGTATAAAGCCAGTCATAATTTACACATTCAACTGGCTCAGAAAATTTTAGATTTTGGACTTCGGCTGCGCTCAGTTGAACGATTTTAGATTTTAGATTCGATCTAAAGTTTGCATCCAGGATTATTAAGGCTTTGGATATACGCTTGCCTACTCAACTTTTAGATAAAAAATCAACTACACGGCCAATGTCAATCCTCACTGAAGTGAATACCATCGATACGACTACACCTACATCTACCGAACCACAGGGTATAAATGAGATTACAATCAGTTCTGAGATTAAAACAACTTTCACATCTGAAGAAATTCAGAAATTACTACCCCATCGCTACCCATTTTTACTTGTAGACAAAATCATTGACTACGTGCCAGGTAAAAAAGCTGTTGGAGTTAAAAATGTCACTATCAACGAACCCCATTTTCAAGGACATTTCCCTGAACGTCCACTGATGCCAGGGGTGCTAATTGTTGAAGCAATGGCACAAGTTGGAGGCATTGTCCTAACTCAAATGTCTTCGGTAGAAGGCGGGCTGTTCGTCTTCGCTGGTATCGATAAAGTTCGCTTTCGTCGCCAGGTCGTGCCGGGGGATCAACTACTAATGACGGTGGAACTGTTATGGGTAAAACAACGTCGTTTCGGTAAGATGCAAGGTCGTGCCGAAGTTGATGGTCAACTTGCTTGTGAAGGGGAATTAATGTTCTCTTTAGTTAGCTAAAAGTTTGCTTTCGTGGTATGGGTATAGCCGTGAAATGCCCCTACTGAATCCTGTTTCAGGATAACAGTTAAAAAATCCACAATAGCATCTGAGTAATTTCTTGATTTTCGCCGCCCTCTCTACGAGACGCACTCACAAACACACTTAACTTGCTTTGCCCGACACTTTCGTTCACTGAAATATTTCACGCTCAACAACGCCAGTCGCCTCAATGGGGCGGTAGTCGGTACAACTCTCTTAAGCAGAGTAACGCGCTGCCTCAGAAACCCCGCCTGGCGCTGGATTATTAAGACAGTTCTGGAGATTCACCCTTGAAAACGCTAATTCATCCAACTGCTGTAATTCATCCGAAATCGGAACTCCACCATACAGTGCAAGTCGGTGCCTATGCTGTGATTGGAGCGCATGTTAAAGTGGGCCCTGAAACAATAATCGGCGCTCATGCAGTGCTAGAGGGGCCTTGTGAAATTGGGGCGCAAAATCAGATTTTTACTGGTGCAGCCATCGGTATGGAACCCCAGGATTTGAAGTTTGTAGGAGAACCAACCTGGGTGAAAATTGGTGATAATAACTTGATTCGTGAGTACGTTACCATTAACCGCGCTACCGGTGCTGGTGAAGCTACGGTAATTGGCGATGGTAATCTTTTGATGGCTTATGTCCATGTGGCTCATAACTGCGTCATTGAAGACCAAGTAGTGATTGCTAACTCTGTGGCGTTGGCGGGTCATGTCCATATAGAATCACGCGCTAGGCTAAGTGGGGTTTTAGGTGTCCACCAATTTGTGCATATTGGTAGACAAGCAATGGTGGGAGGTATGGCACGTATTGACCGGGATGTGGCCCCATATATGCTGGTGGAAGGAAATCCAGCGCGGGTGCGAACCCTCAATCTTGTCGGACTCAAACGGTCTGGTATGGACTCAGCAGATTTGCTTTTGCTGAAAAAAGCCTTCCGCATTCTCTACCGTTCTGATTTGTCTTTTAAGGATGCTTTGGAACAGTTGGAATTGTTAGGGGATAGCGAAGAATTGCAGCATCTGCGACGCTTCCTTCTACTTTCTCAGATGCCTGGAAGACGTGGCTTGATTCCCAGTAAAGGGAAAAAAGGCGCAAGTGATGAATCGTGAGATGTAAGATATATCATGTCTGTCGAATTACCCATAATCACCCCACCCCCAACCCCTCCCCGCAAGCGAGGAGGGGAGCAAAAGCGTAGCTGATGAGGTGGGATTATGAGGAATTGTGGTTAATTTTCCAGACATCATAATTTATGAGTTATGAGTTGATAAATTGAATTTTTAACTCCTAACTCCTCATTTTTAGTAATTACCAATTATCAAATGCGGATATTTATCAGCACTGGCGAAGTATCTGGCGATTTACAAGGGTCGCTACTAATTTCAGCGCTGAAGCGTCAAGCTGCGGCGATTGGGTTGGAATTAGAGATTGTGGCGCTGGGTGGCGAAAAAATGGTAGAGGCTGGGGCAATTTTGCTGGGAAATACCAGTAGTATTGGCTCAGTGGGTATTCAAGAAGGGCTGCCTTATATTTTACCAACTCTTCAGGTGCAACGACGGGCGATCGCTTCCCTAAAGCAAAATCCCCCTGACTTGGTAGTGCTGATCGATTATATGACTCCCAATCTGGAAATTGGGACTTATATGAAACAACATCTGCCAGATGTGCCTGTGGTGTATTACATTGCTCCCCAAGAGTGGGCTTGGTCAATAAGTTTGCGAAGAACTAACCGGATTGTTGGTTTTACAGATAAGCTGTTGGCAATCTTCCCACAAGAAGCCCGTTACTTTCGCGAGAAAGGCGCAAAAGTTAGTTGGGTGGGACATCCTTTGGTTGACCGAATGCAAGATGCTCCTAGTAGGGAAGCAGCTCGTGCAACATTGGGGATTGCACCAGAAGAAATTGCGATCGCACTCCTCCCCGCCTCTCGCCGTCAAGAACTAAAATATCTTTTACCAATTATTTTTCAAGCTGCCCAAACTATTCAAGCAAAATTACCTGAAGTTCGTTTCTGGATTCCCCTATCGCTAGAAGTTTATAGACAGCCAATCGAAGAGGCTATTGAGCGTTACGGTTTACGGGCGACAGTTATATCAGGTCAACAAATGGAAGTTTTTGCTGCGGCTGATTTAGCCATTAGCAAATCTGGTACTGTCAATCTAGAACTGGCTCTGTTAAATGTGCCACAGGTTGTAGTTTATCGCCTCAGTCGTCTGACTGCGTGGATCGCTCGGAAAATTCTTAAAGGTTCTATAACCTTCGCATCGCCACCTAATTTAGTCGTGATGAAGCCGATTGTGCCAGAATTTTTACAAGAGCAAGCCACAGCAGAAAATATTACCCAAGCAGCGATGGAACTGCTACTCAATCCCAGTCGCAGAGAGCAAACTTTGCTAGATTATGAAGAAATGCGGCAAAGTTTGGGAGAAGTTGGGGTTTGCGATCGCGCTGCTCAAGAAATTTTGCAAATGCTATGAGGGACTGGGGACTGGGGACTGGGGACTGGGGACTGGGAAAATTTTGTATATTTAATACTCTATACTTAATACCCAATTCCCAATCTCTAATACCTAATACCCAATCCCCAGTCCCTAATCCCTTTAGAGGTGTCATGGCTTATGAGATGAAAAAACAAAGAGCGATCGCAGTTGATTTATTCGCTGGTGCGGGCGGTATGACTCTTGGCTTTGAGCAAGCTGGTTTTGATGTGCTGGCGTCTGTGGAAATCGACCCGATCCATTGTGCAACACATGAGTTTAACTTCCCTTATGCGAGAGTGTTATGTAAAAGTGTTGTGGATACTACCGGGGAAGAAATTAGGAATCGGTCTGAAATTGGCGATCGCGAAATTGATGTGGTTATTTGTGGCTCACCATGTCAAGGATTTTCCCTAATTGGTAAACGGGCTGTTGACGATCCTCGAAACTCTTTGGTATTTCA
This sequence comes from Nostoc sp. DedQUE05, assembly GCF_034530955.1. NCBI lineage: Bacteria > Bacillati > Cyanobacteriota > Cyanophyceae > Nostocales > Nostocaceae > Nostoc > Nostoc sp. DedQUE05. Next base: position 95,553 of record NZ_JAVRCB010000012.1, read on the forward strand.
CTTTCATCGACTGGTTATTGAACTAAAACCGAAATTCTTTGTGATGGAAAATGTCCGGGGGATAACAGTTGGCGAACATAAACAAATCCTCCAAACATTAATTAGCGATTTTAGAATTCATGGCTATAAAGTAGAAGAAAATTATCAAATTCTCAACGCTGCAAATTACGGAGTACCACAGTCCCGTGAGAGATTATTTCTTATAGGTGCAAGGGAGGATGTAGAGTTAGCGAAATATCCTCAGCCGATTACTAAACAAGCTTTACTAAATAATTTAAATTCTCAAAAAATATCTGACATTCCATCGAGTCCTACAGTATGGGATGCAATTGGAGATTTACCTGAAATAGAAAAATATCCAGAGTTACTAACAAGAGATTGGGTTGTTGCAGACTATGAAAAGCCTAGTAACTATGCTCTTGTACTTCGCGGGATCAAATGCCTAGATGATGATTATTCTTACAAACGAGAATATGATTTGCGAATACTTTCTTCAAGTTTAAGAACCAAACATTCTGCGGAAACTATTAAACGTTTTCAGGAGACTCAACAAGGCGAAAGAGAAAAAATTAGTCGTTTTCATAAGCTACATCCTGGTGGTGTCTGTAATACTTTAAGAGCCGGAACAGATAAGTATAGGGGTTCTTTCACATCTCCGAGACCGATTCATCCATCTACGCCGCGCTGTATCACTGTCAGGGAAGCGGCGAGATTGCATTCTTACCCTGATTGGTTTAGATTTCATGTAACCAAATGGCACGGATTTCGACAAGTTGGTAACTCTGTACCACCGTTACTAGCAAAGGCTGTGGCGTCAGAAATTATTCGCAGTTTGAATATTTCGCCTTTTAAACCGAGTTTGGGATACAAGTTGCCAGAGGAGAAGCTATTACAATTTAATATGTCGCAAGCGGCACAATATTATCAGCGGGACTGGTAAGAATACACTTTGTAATATGTGCAAGTTAAGCTAAGTCCAAGCACGGAAGAATGTACTATCTTCCCAAATATTAGCAGCCCGCCCTGCGATGGCTGTTAATTCTTCTTTTTTAAGAGGCACAAAAGCTCTCGCTATCTTGACATTATTCTCTAATTGTGTAACCGTCTCTGCTGCAATTACACAACAATTAACTCCAGGCTGAGACATTGTGTAACCTAAAGCTTGCTCCATACCTGCCAACCCACCTGATTTAAACAGCCGACCATAAGCCGGGACTTTCATCGCAATCACACCGACATTTTTTTCTTGAGCAACTGGTAAAACTACTGGGATAAATGGATGTGGGTGGTGTTTGTCGGCAGCATTTACAGGAATCAGTGTAGTGTGAAAAGGATAGCGACGTAACCCTTCAGCAATTACTTGAGGGTCGTGATGTCCGGTGATCCCAGCAAAGCGCACCAATTTTTGTTCTATGGCTTCTTCTAAAGCTTTAATTGCACCAGATGCACTAAAGATGGTGTCGAGTTCTTCAGAAAAAGAGACGTGATGCAACTGCCACAAATCGAGATAATCTGTATTGAGACGTTTCAGCGATCGCTCCAATTCTCGCCATGCACCATCACGATCTCTTCGATCGGTCTTGCTTGTGAGAAACACCTTTGAGCGATGGGGTGGTAGCACTTTCCCTAAATAATCTTCACTCGGCCCATAACTAGCTGCTGTATCAAAATAGCGGATACCAAGTTCCAGCGCTCTTTGAATAATTGCTGTAGCATCACCCTCTTTTCCTTCCCAGGATAGTGGCGTTTGTCCTGCTCCTCCTAACCCGAAGATCGGGAGTTTTACTTCTGTGCGTCCCAGTACCCGCTCTGGCATAGTTGCTGACGGTGTTGCGGTGTTGGTAGTATTTTGCTGTAAAGCATTAGTTGCCACAATACCTCCAGTCACAGCAATGCTGGTAATTAGGAAATTACGCCGCGTTTTTCCTTCTGTCATGATTGGGTTCGGGGGCGAATTACTTTTATTATAAATTCTAATTACGTGCGATCGCGCTACTTGCCAGCGATCGCATTTTTATCAGCGTAGTTAAGATTTTTCTGATATTCTATGATTTTTTGCTGGGCTACTACATAATTGGGGCTAGAAGATGGCACGTTTTTCATAAGTGCGATCGCACCTTTCCAATGACTCACAACTGTCTTCCACTCATCTGGAGATTTTGCTGATTGAGTCAATTTAGCTGCATTAATTGCTTGATTTACTGCCTCTCGAAATGTATCAGTTTCAAGTAACACTATCGGCGAGTCTGAAGTCACTGGTGAGGGTGTAACTAATACAGGCTTTGATGGTATTTGTGTTGGAATCTTAGAGGTTAAGGGAAGTATTTCTACGAATTTTGAAGAAAAGTATATTCCTAGAGAAATTGAAAATATTATAAAAACGAACAAAAACTTTTTATTTAAATTACGATCCTTCCGTCGAGACTCCATTATTAAATTTTGCCCATTGTTCGATAAAATATTTGATTTTGTTGTGTGTAATCCCATTTCTCCACGCAATTTATCGAGTTCTTTTTCTGTACTTTTTTCTGTCTCTAAATTAATATTTAATTTACTGGTATCTTCTTTTTTGTTACCAGGATAAGCAGATATTATTCGGTATTTTACCAAATATTCAATTTGATAAATCAATGCCCCAGCATAAATATAGAATAGCCCAAATATTAAGATGATATTATTGATATTTTCTAGTTGTGTATAGTATTCAAGTTGTCTGTCGTAGTTAGGATTAAATAATGGTAGAAGTATCGTAGAAAACAAAGCTGCTATCAATGTAGAAATTACAATTACAAGCCAAGCGTACAATCCTTCCCACCAACTCATTAATCCTGGTAATAATCCCTGTGTTGTACCTATTTCCGGTGCCTGAATTTCTGAAATAAATCGACTAATGAGCAAGTGTAAGCAGTGATGAGTTAAAGAAATTATCGGAATTGGAGATAAAATTAACAATATTGTAAATATTAAAAATAATTCCGGGCTACGTACGAAATATACGATGTCATAACCTAGCTTTCCAGTATTTTGAACTATAAATATAATAACTCTCAAAAATAGAGTCAAAATCAATGCTTTGAACCAAGAACTAGGATAAGGAAACCATAAAGGCCAGTAAAACGTTTGAAGCTTTTGCTTAGTAACTTCCTGAGTATTCGGCTGTTTCATAACCAATAACTAAATTCAAACATCTAAGATAATATCTTCCATCTCAGGATTCCCTATTTACAGGTAAAAGCAACATTTTCAAAATTTTTCCAATCCTATATTTAAAATTCATATAAATTTATTAAAATTATTATAAAACCTCGTATTTTAGGTTCTATCTCTGCACCTATGCGTGAGATAAATTAAATATTATCGTTCCTTGGTAATCACAGAGCTACCATTACTAATACTTACTTTTTGAATAAAAACGTTAGTAGAAGATGATAAAATATCAGTACTAATTTGATTAGCAATAAATTCAAAATCTTGGTTTGTTAATCCCTGCGCAGTATCGCCACTTAAGTTAATATAAATAGTTAGATTTTGAGGATTACTAGAAGAGTGTTCATCATCTACTGGTTCTAAATCAGCTTCTACCATGCCCAAATCAAACTCTTTACTCCAAGTCGGAAACTCCTTACCTGTTTGTTGTCCATAAATTTTGACTCTTTCAACAGATGCAGCCCCTAAAGCTGTTAACCCTTTGCGGATAAATGCAACTAAAATTTGCTGATTTAGTACTTGGGCAGATTCTAGCGTTACCTCTAAGCAAGCATCTTGGAAAGCAACTTTTGCGTTGATCCCTTTGGGGTATAAGTGGCGGTTCATCAGAGATGCGATCGCTTCTGTATCTCCCTGTTTTGCAAGTTTTAGAATATTTGGCTGTGTCATAACCAGTAAAAGAGAAAATCTAGAAAAATAAACTTATATTCTCAGGATTCCCTCTTGACAGCCTTAAGTAACACTGTAATGTAAGATATCAGCTAACCTGGGCTAAAATATTTAGTATAAAGATAGTCATTCACAGACTTTTACAAAAATATATTTTCCCTGTATCAACATCAAAAACTCTTGTTTTTGTGCTTGCCAAATTAACAGGATTAATATTAATCAGTTAATTCCAATTTTCAATATGAAGTTTTACCGAGATCGTGTTTGGCCTTCGACACTAGAAGAAGCCATAGTTATCCAAGAAACGCTGCAAAATCAAGTAATTACTGAAGATCAACTACAAGAACCTATTCAGTACGTTGCTGGTGTAGATATGGGTTTTGAAGCTGATGGAACAATTAGCCGTGCTGCTGTTGCAGTGCTGAGTTTTCCTGATTTGCAAGTAATCGAGACAAGCCTAGCACATCGTCCTACGACCTTTCCTTATGTTCCTGGGTTCCTCTCATTTCGGGAAATTCCAGCCGTACTCGATGCCCTGGAGAAAATTAACACAACACCAGATATCATTCTGTGTGATGGTCAAGGAATTGCTCATCCCCGCAGATTAGGTATAGCTAGCCATTTAGGGTTACTTATAGATATGCCGACAATTGGTGTAGCTAAGTCGAGGTTGATAGGTAAGCATGAAGAATTGGCACAAACCAAAGGCAGCACACAACCACTAATATATAACGGTGAAACCATTGGGGCAGTTTTGCGATCGCGCACAGGAGTAAAACCTCTGTATATTTCCAGTGGTCATCGAATTAGTTTACCGACTGCGATTGACTATGTATTGCGCTGTACGCCCAAATATCGACTGCCAGAAACTACACGCATTGCTGATAAATTAGCGTCGAATAGATAAAGCTTGTTGAAGTTTCTTCTAAATGCTTGCTTCCACCGACTCAATCATGTTAGGAATCGCACAGAAAGAAGTTGAAGTAGCTAAATACCACTTACGAAGTTAGAACAATGAACGCACTAACTTTACATTGGCACGATGCAGGCCAAGATAAAACTCAGAACATTTACGAACAACAGCCAAGTCATAATCCTGGTACTGTCCGCATCGGTCGCGATCCCCTCCGGTGCGATATTGTTCTGAGTCATCCTACTGTATCTGGACTCCACGTTGAAATATTTTTTCATCACCAGCAACAGCGCTTTTATATCAGGAATTTGCGATCGCAAAATCCCCCCGTTGTCGATGGACGGCAATTAGTCCAAGGTGAAATGCCATTAACTGAAGGCAGTAGTATCACTTTAGGACAAATAAAACTCAATGTTACAAGTGTTTCCACGGGTAGCATTCCAGCAACAATTTTGCTCCCACCCAATCCAGCAGTAAATCTCGGACATCACCATCACCCACAAACACCCCCCGCACCACCGCCAGGAGTTTATGGCTTAGAATGCCCCAAATGTCATAAAGTTTCCCCAGCAGAGAATCTACAAATTGGCTGTCATTGGTGTGGGACATCTTTAGCTGCGGCTGTGAGTGTGTTGGTAGCACGGGGTAGTTGAGCAGAGGAAGTTGAGCAGGGGAGCAGGGGGCAGGGGAAGAATTTCTAACTCTTGACTTAATGACCAATGACAAATGACAAATGACAAATGACAAATGACCAATGACAAATGACAAATGACAAATTACCAATGACCAATGACAAATGACCAATGACAAATGACAAATGACAAATGACCTACAAATCCAATTAAGTTGGGAAGAACCAGCGACGGGCGAACGGCGAGAACCACTGTTAAATGTACCGATCGCTTTTGGTCGAGAATTTGCTCGCTTACCTGCTGAACATAGAGGAATGCGGGTTTCTCGGATGCTGCTTAACAGTAACGAAGTTTCTCGCTACCATGCCTTAATTGACTGGGAACAAGACCATTTAGTAGTGATTGACCAAGGTAGCGTTAACGGTGTCTATGTCAACGGTCAACCACAAACGCGTAGTGTTCTAGTTAATGGCGATACGTTGCAAATTGGCCCCTATCTGATTGCAGTGACATTTGGTGCTAGCGCCTCTGCACCAGATACTAGCCCCCCTTCAACGATTCACTTCAACGCAAATACCAATCGCCCAGACCCCAGCTTACCTGTACAGCCGCTAACGCCCGTGGCAAGTAATTTCCCGCCATTGGCGTTTCAGGCACAAAAAGTCTCTGTGCAAGCACTTCATGCTACAGGATTACCAGTAGATGAATCTGATTATCTAGCGATCGGGGCGGGATTGGGTAGCTTCGTTTGGGCTGATTTGCTGCGAATTAGTGGTGTGCGTGCTGACAAAATTGTAGCTTTAGGATTAGAGGCAGAACCTTATGCCCGTTACAAACGCCTCTGTCTGAATTCGCAAATTCCTTTATATGAAAGACTGCGTTCTAATTCTGATTCTTGTCCCGATAATATTTGGGGTTGGCCTAGTTATGCCTTGCGTGAAGCTTGGGGAGACTTAGCTAAGGGAGAGATCAAGTCAGCATTCAAGTATTTATGGCAAGTGTTTGCTGAACCAACATTTGCAGAAACTTATACTCCTCGTGCGGGTAACGTCTTTGATTCCATAGATAGGGAGACGAAGCGCATAGGCTGGAATCAAATTTATCGCTATGGGCGAGTTAGGGTAATTCGCAAAACTGATGATGGCAGATATTGCGTAGCCTATTCTCGCGGCCCGGGAAATTATGCTTTTTTAGTTAGTCGTTATTTACATTTAGCTACTGGATATCCAGCAATTCAGTTTCTCCCAGATTTGCAAGCTTATAGGGAAAAATATCAAGATTTTACATCTGTCGTCAATGCTTATGAAGCTCACGATCGCGTTTATGAACAACTAGAGCAACATGGTGGTACAGTATTGATTCGGGGGCGGGGAATTGTGGCTTCGCGGATTGTGCAGCGAATTTATGAAGCCAGAAAGCGAAATCGGAATATTGCAGTTTTGCATTTAATGCGATCGCCTAAACCCCAAGGTAACAAATTTCAAAATACCCAGCGCTTAGTCAAAAATCATTACGAATTTCAACCCTTTAACTGGCCGAAAGCCTGTTGGGGCGGCGAACTCCGGGCAATGTTAGAAAAAGCCACTCCCGATGAACGCAAGCGTTTACTAGCAGACTGGGGTGGAACTACTACCGCCGACCGCCGAGATTGGCAGCAAATTACTGCTCAAGGGTTAAGCGAAGGCTGGTATCAAATTACCTTCGGTGAGGTTTTGGATGTAGAACGAGATGCCCAAAACCGGACTATTACCCGTATCCGAGAGCAAAGCTTTGGGGAAAAGAAATTGTTCGCTGATTTTATTGTTGATGCTACTGGACTGGATGCCAAAGTAGATGCCAATCCCCTCTTGGCAGATTTGGTGAAACATTATAATCTTCCAGTAAATCATCTGGGGCGATTGACTGTAGCGAACAATTTTGAATTAGTAGAAATGCGTAGCGATCGAGGTCAAATGTATGCTGCGGGAGCGATTACTTTAGGTGGCCCTTATGCCGCAGTTGATAGTTTCTTGGGCTTGCAATACGCTGCATTAGTCGCCGTTGATGGACTCGCCGCCGCTCGTGCGCCTGGAGTTCAAAGGTTGAATAGTATAAGTTCCTTTAGTCAGTGGTTGAAGTGGGTGTTAAATCAATCACCTTAGTATTAGGAGACAGGGGACAGAAGGCAGGGGGCAGAAGGCAGGAAGGATGGAGTATTTATCTGGTTGTTTTGAATAGCAAATCCCAACTTCGAGGATAAAAGGTGCAACTTCGAGGATAAAAGGTGCAACTTCGAGGATAAAAGGTGGAACTTCGAGGATAAAAGGTGCAACGTCGAGGATAAAAGGTGCAACATTGAGGATAAAAGGTGCAACGTCGAGGATAAAAGGTGCAACGTCGAGGATAAAAGGTGCAACGTCGAGGATAAAAGGCTCAACGTCGAGGATAAAAGGCTCAAAGGCTCAAATTACGGGCCATACCTTCAGCCCACCTGCGATTCAAATGGCAGGCTAACAGCATAAGTCAGTTAAAACTGACTCAAATTAACTAAAATTTAGTCCGTTTGAACGGACTTAGGCTATTAGCCTCGGAATTGATTCCGAGGCGGGATAGCAACGAAGCGAAGAATTTGGCTTTGCCAGTACCCCTACTTTGTTTTTTCGCTTGTCGGGCGTACTAAAGTTTTAACTAAACCCGTAATCGCCACAATCACAGAAGCAATTCCCCCAATCGACAATGAAGTTAAAATTGCCAGCGCCAGAATAATTTCAGTGGGACTGTATCCGTCTCGCATCCAGGTAGATGGATTCTCTACTGATGTTGGCGAGGCGGGGATTAATTGCGAAGTTTGAGTGGTTTGATTGGAGTTGACTGGAGTTGTTAAAGCAGTTTTCACGGCTGAACCTCTTCTAAATGTTTCTATGCAAATCGTATTTCCGCCAGAAGAAGAGGAGATTCCCTAGAAATTGAGACAAAGTAGAGAGAAGGTAGAAATTAAGTAGAATCGAAAAGAAATCTCACAAGCTGTCTATGGAATGGGCTGATTTTCTAGCCAATGAAGCTGCTACTAATAGCTTATCCCCAGAGCAAACGGCAGCTTTTGTAGAACGGTTGAAGACTGAAAACTCAGGTAAGAGTGAGGCGAAACTTGCCAGCGAATTAAACATTGGTGCGGCTGCGTTGAAAAAGCGGATGACCGAGGTTTATGACAAGTTTGCCCAGAGTTATCCTGAGTTAGCCAATTCTGAAAGCCGGGGTAAGCTGGAAAAGTTACGGGCTTACCTGACAAAGAAATATAATGGCGGGCAAGATGCCCACCCCACAATTAAAGAAATTCATCACAATATTCCGCCTGCTGTTCCATTTGAAAAATTTGTGGGACGTGAGACGGAACTAGAAGAACTGCACTCCTCATTACAAACATCTCGGCAAGTTGCGATTGTAGCTGTGGCGGGTATGGGTGGAGTCGGGAAAACTGAACTCGCTACCCAATATGCCAAACAGCGCTTGCAGAATTATCAAGGTGGGGTTTGCTGGTTATCTGCACAGGGAATTGATGTCGGAATTCAAATTCTCAGATTTGCTGAATTAAAATTTAAACTCATTGCACCAGATGACTGGGAATTAGCGGATAGGCTGAGATACTGCTGGCAGAATTGGGAAAAAGGTGAAGTGCTGTTGGTGTTTGATGATGTCACCGACTATAAAAAACAGGTTCAGCCTTATCTACCTCCAGAATCACCCCGGTTTAAAGCATTGCTGACAACCCGCTTAGGGTTTGATAGAACTTTGCCGCAATTACCTTTGGGTGTTCTCAAACCATTGGCGGCGATGAAATTATTAAAATCGCTGGTTGACAGAGAACGCCTTAAAAGCGAACCTTGGGTTGCGAGAAAAATTTGTAAATTCTTGGGATATTTGCCTTTGGCGTTAGAGTTAGTGGGGCGATATCTGGATATGATGCCAGATTTGTCTCTGGAAACACTGCTGAAGCGGCTAGAGAAAAAGCGACTGGAACACGAAGCAGTCGCCAAAGCTAACCCATTAATGCGTTATGAATACGGTGTCGCTGAAGCTTTTGCATTGAGTTGGGAACAGTTAGATGAGAATGGACAACGCTTAGGCTGTTGGCTGAGTTTGTATGCCTTAGCTGATATTCCTTTTTCTGTTGAGTGGATAAAAGATGACGATGAACAAGAACTTTGGGAGAAAGCTATAGCTGATTTGCGGAAACTGCATTTAATACAATGGCAGGATAAAGGAATTTATCGTCTACATCCACTGATTCGGCAATTTTTCCAGATGAAGTTGGATGAGTCAAGTGAGGCGGATAAGGTAAAAACAAACTTTACAGCGCAGATGGTAGAGGTCGCAAAGCAAATTCCTCAACAGCCTATCCGTGAAGATATTTTCAACCTCACTCCACATATCCCTCACCTTGCAGAAGTTGCAACCCACTTATCCGAATATCTCAGCGACGAGGATTTAATCAAACCGTTCACACACTTAGGCTGGTTTTATGAAGGTCAAGGACTTTATCAGCAAGCAGAACCTTGGTACAAACTATGTGTAGAGGTAACTGATAATCGTCTTGGTTTAGAACATCCCTATGTCGCCGCTAGCTTGAACAATCTCGCAGCACTCTACCAATATACAGGACGCTACAGTGAAGCCGAACCTTTGTATGAGAAAGTTTTGGCACTGACAAAACGCTTACTGGGAGACAACCATCCTACTGTCGCCGCTAGCTTGAACAATCTGGCAGCACTCTACCAATATACAGGACGCTACAGCAAAGCCGAACCTTTGTATGAGCAAGCTTTGGAACTGAGCAAATGCTTATTGGGAGACAACCATCCCAATGTTGCCACTAGCCTGAACAATCTTGCAGCACTCTACCGTTCTACAGGACGCTACAGCGTAGCTGAACCCCTGCATGTGCAAGCTTTGGAACTGAGCAAATGCTTATTGGGAGACAACCATCCTGATGTCGCCACTAGTTTGAATTATCTCGCATTACTCTACGAATCTACAGGACGCTACAGGGAAGCTAAACCCTTATTTGAGCAAGCTTTGGAACTGAGAAAACGTTTACTGGGAGACAACCATCCCGATGTCGCTACTAGCCTGAACAATCTCGCATTACTCTACGAATCTACAGGACACTACAGGGAAGCTGAACCCTTATTTGAGCAAGCTTTGGAACTGAGCAAACGCTTACTAGGAGACAACCATCCCGATGTCGCCACTAGCCTGAACAATCTCGCATTACTCTACGAATCTACAGGACGCTACAGGGAAGCTGAACCCTTATTTGAGCAAGCTTTGGAACTGAAAAAACGCTTACTAGGAGACAACCATCCCGATGTTGCAACCAGCCTGAACAATCTCGCAACACTCTACGGTTCTACAAGACGCTATAGCGAAGCCAAATCCCTCTTTAAGCAAGCTTTGGCAATTTGTGAGCAGACTTTAGGTGTAGGTCATCCCGATACAATGGCAGTTCGGGGAAATTATGCAAGATTTTTAAGAAAAGCATCTCGCTAGCGATCGCACCCTTTCACAAAATCACACCAAATTGATGTCACACAACAGTTGTAGTTCAAATTTTAGCAGCGATCGCCTTCTACACACCAAATAGTACAGTCAATAATAGTGCGTAGGTGTAGCCCGTCGTAGACATTGTATAGCCATTTTGAGTTCAAAGGTGCAACTTTGAGATTCAAAGGCTCAAGTGCGATCGCTTACGAACTGCAACACCACTTAATATTGTCATCAGAAATTTATTTTTATTTAGCTGGAGAGTTAAAAATGAACAACTGGTATTTTAATTTCTAGCATTTCACTTTTTTGTTAAGAAAGATGTGACTAATGCATAGCACCCCAGCATCAAATAGGGAGAATGAGATAATTATTCTAATTTCCTATTGGTTGAGGATCAAATGACTGAGCTATATGATACTATTGGCGGTGTTTACGAGCAGTTTAAAACTGTAGGCACATTGCCGATCGCCGAAAAATTTACACTATTTAAAATTCTTGGTAATTTTCAAGGAAAAACCATTTTAGACTTAGCCTGCGGTACTGGCTTTTATAGCAGATTGTTAAAAGAACAAGGAGCTGCAAAAGTTGTTGGTGTAGACATATCAGAGGAAATGGTAAACGTTGCACGCCAGCAAGAGATGAAAAATCCACTTGGAAATGAATATCAAGTGTTAGATATTGCCAAACTCCACAAAATTGGCAGTTTTGATTTAGTTACTGCGGTTTATCTTCTTAATTATGCAGAAAACAAAGAGTATCTACTACAGATGCTTTCTAATATTCGCAAAAATCTAGCGTCAAACGGGCGTTTTGTTGCCATGACGGTTAATCCGAATTTCTCTTGGAAGAAATCAAATTCAACAAAGTATGGACTTACGGTACTCAAACAAGAACCTTTGTCAGAAGGCTTTTATTCTGAAACTGAACTTCACACAAATCCACCATTTATGATTAAATACTTTGGGTGGAGTCAATCTATTTATGAATGGGCTGTAACAGAAGCTGGGTTTAAGAAGTTTTCATGGCATCCTATAGAAATTCCAAAGCAAGCAATAGAACAGTACACAGAAGATTACTGGCAAGATTTTTTAGACAATTGCTTAATCATCGGTCTAAGTTGTGAGAATTAACATGATTTTTCATGGTAACTTCTCATCCTAATACTTTGTCACATCAACTTTAAATAAAATTCAGATTTAGGAGTGGTCAAGTTCAATGTGTCGCTCAACGATGTGCTAGCGAGAATCGAGTCGGGTAGTACCGATGGTGTAAGCCTATAGTTTAGCTACCTTGCTAACTGAATAATCTAGAATCATATTAGCGCTGTCGCGCTCTATATCGGATAGCGCAATCTTAATCTCTTTCTAGAAAGAGAAATATTTCTTTATCAATGGTTTAAATTACGATTATGAACCTTAAAGACATATCCTCAAAATTTCCCCGTCGTCAAGTTCTTAAAACTGCTCTCACTTTTGTGACTGGCTTAACCACGACATCACTATTATCTTTTGCGATCGCCAAATCCACCAAGCCAGCACAAGCAATTGTTGTGCAACGACCAAATGAATTTGAACTTGAAGGTAAAGATACTAACATCAAGTATTCAATTATCAATGGAGTTCCACAGCTTGATTACAAAACTCAAAAAATTTCTGAGCATTTTAGTGGCGATCAAATTCAGACATTAGCTACTGATATCGGTACGCTACTGACGATAATTATTAGCAAACCACTAAACCCTGATTTAGGAGGAAATATAGTTAAACTGAGCTTACTCTTACCAATTATCAACCTAGCGATCGGAACACGAGAAACTCCTGTCCAAACTGAAGCCATTTTAACGACTCAAAGAACATCAGGATTTATTCGTACTCCCCTATTTGGACAATTACAGTCATATCAAACTCTAGTACTCACTGGAACTGCTATATACCGCTAGATACGGTCTAACTTCTGAAATTAATTCTTTTGGAAAACCAATTACCAATTATCCCTTAATTTGCAATCCGATTCAGTTAAAAATATTTGTAGGTTGAGTTAAATGTTCGCATCGCTTCGAGTAGAAAACAGTATTTTCAGCATTTTGTAAAAATCCAAAAGAATTTATCCAAGAAATACGAATTGCCGCAGCAGTTAAATGGTATGAATTAGGTGACATTTCACAAGTTAGCCCAGCAGAAATTGCTGGGTTAACTCGTCGTGCTGAATTTATTAATACCTTATTGCGCTACCAAGTAGATTTTAATGCTATTGCGCCTGTTGTAGCAGCTTGGATTTGGGAAAGGGAGAATCACAAGTATTGAGTTTGGCACTAAAAAATTCCGACTGTGCCGCTATTGTTGACGATAGAGCAACATGGCGTTGTGGTCAAGCTTTAGGTATTAATACTATCGGAACCGGAGGCTTGCTGATATTAGCGAAAAGACGTGGACTAATCCCAAGCAATATCTCCTGGAATTCAAGCTTGGTGTGACGCTGGTTTGAGGTTATCCGATACTTTGGTCAATTTACTCAAGCAACAAACAGGAGAATAGCGATCGCTATCAATTGTAACTTCAAATAGCTTTTGCTTCCTTTTCTCTCTTCCTTCTTGCCCTCTGCGACTCTGCGATTTGATTCTCATATTAAATAACAAAATACGTAGCCACTAAATTTAAATATTTTTATACAAATGGTACTTTTATCCCAAAGATAGAAGATTTCCTAATGGAGACAAAGCTACAATAAAAATAAATTTTACAAGCTGTTTATGCAATGGGCTAATTTTATAGCAAAAGAAGCTGCTACGAATGGCTTATCTCTGGAGCAAATGGCAGCTTTTACAAAATATTTTCAGACAGAAAATTTAGGTAAAACTAAAGCTAAACTTGCCAGCGAATTAAACGTTGATATTGCCGCTTTCACAAAGTGGGTGGGTGAGGTATATAACAAGTTTGCTCAGAATAATCCTGAGTTAGCGACTTTCAACAATCAAGACAAACTAGAAAAGTTACAATCTTACCTGAGCGCAAAATATAATAATAGCGAATTGGCTGTCCTCAAACCATTGGCGGCGATGAAATTATTCAAATCGCTAGTGGTTCCGGAACGACTGCAACAAGAAGCTTGGGTTGCGAGAAGAATTTGTAAATTTTTGGGATATTTACCTTTAGCGTTAGAGTTAGTGGGACGATATTTGGATAAAATGCCAGATTTGTCTCTGGAAACACTGCTAAAGCGGCTAGAGAAGAAACGAGTGGAACACAAAGCAATAGCTAACGCTAACTCATTAATGCCTGATGAATACGGTATAGTTGAAGCTTTTGAATTGAGTTGGGAACAGTTGGATGAAAATGCCCAAAGCTTCGGCTGTTTGCTGAGTTTGTGTGCTTTAGCTGACATTCCTCTATCTGTTGAGACAATAGAAAATGACAAAAAACAACAACTCAACGAGAAAGCCATAGCCGATTTACTAGAATTACATTTATTACAACAAAAAAATAAAGGAATTTATCTTCTAAATCCACAGATTCGACAACTTTTCCGAATGAAGTTGGATAAGTCAAGTGAGGCGGATGAAGCAAAAACTAAATTTGCAACCATGATGTTAGAGGTAGCAAAGCTAATTCCGCAACAGCTCAACCCTGAAGATATTCTCAACTTCACTCCACATATCCTGCATATTAAAGAAGTTGCAACTCACCTATCCGAATATCTGGGTGATAAAAATCTAATCACTCTGTTTAGCAAATTAGCCTGGTTTTATCAAAGTCAAGCACTCTATCAGCAAGCAGAACTTTGGTTGCAACGGTGTGTAGAACTAACTCAAAATCGTCTTGGTTTAGAACATATCGATGTCGCCACTAGTCTGAACAATTTAGCAGTACTTTACGAAACTACAGGACGCTACAGAGAAGCCGAACCCTTGCTTGAGCAAGCTTTAGCACTGAGAAAACGTCTGTTAGGAGAAGAACATACCGATGTCGCCACAAGCCTGAGCTATTTGGCATTAATCTACGAATATACAGGACGCTATAGCGAAGCCGAACCTTTGTATCAGCAAGCTTTAGAACTGTGGAAACGCCTAGTGGGAGAAGAACATCCCCATGTTGCCACGAGTCTGAACAATTTAGGAGCATTGTACTGCTATACAAGACGCTACAGTGAAGCCGAACCCTTGTTCAAGCAAGCATTAAAACTGAGAAAACGCCTGCTGGGAGAAGCACATCCCGATGTTGCCACCAGCCTGAACAATTTAGCACAACTTTACGAATCTACAGGAAGTTACAAACAAGCCGAACCTTTGTATGAGCAAGCTTTAGAACTGAGTAAACGCTTGTTGGGAAATAACCATCCCGATGTCGCCATTAGCCTGAACAATCTAGCAGCGCTCTACCGTCATACAAGACGCTACAGGAAAGCCAAACCCTTATTTGAGAAAGCTTTGAAAATTTGCGAACGGACTTTAGGTATAAGTCATCCGACAACTATGACGGTTCGGGCAAATTATGCCAGCTTTTTAAGAGAAGCATATCATTAGCGATCGCTGTGCATAATTCGTAATTCGTAATTCGTAATTCGTAATTTGTAATTCGTTAAAAAAATATATCCCTCTCCATTAGCGAAGAGGGGTTAGGATTTACTTACATCCTAAAGACTTGCGAGTTTCCACACCAGTTTTAGAATTCACACCACTTGCGTTAACACAAAGCTTTTTCACTTGTATTCCATCTAAAATTGCATTCGTAAAATCAGTACCTGTGATATCCACGCCATCAAAAGTAGAACGCAGCATCATTGCATCGGTCAACAGTGCATCACTTAAATCAGCATCCTTAAACCTTGTTAGATAGGCTATGCCTTCACTAAAATCAGCACCATGCAGATTTACTCCCTCTAATACGCTACCGTTAAATACGCCACCACGTAAGTCAGCATTGCTAAAGTTAGCATTCTCTAATTTGAGATTGGTAAACTCAGTACCAATCAAACTTTGGCCAGAGTAATCCTTGGCCTTGAGTTCATCATTCCCCACAGAACGGGTAATACTGGAAGAACTTGCAGCTTGCGCCGATAGGGGAAACAAAAAAAGAACCATAGCTAAGACAAAGCTAGCTAGCAGTTGCCAATATTTCATAATCTCTTCTTAATAAATCTCAACATTTCCACCATTAACTATTAAACCTTACAGAAGGGGACAAGGGAATGAAGAAGGGAATAGGTTACAGGGTAGAGATTATTCCCTATCACCTGTCCCCTGTCCCCTGTCACCTCTTCCCTAATCTCTCGTAGGATGATAGATGTTGAGGTGCGATGCCTAACGGCAAGTTGCTCCGCATCTACGCAATAATTAACTGTGGCTAATCAAGAAGACAACGCCCAATTTCTGGCGCGAACTCCTTTATATCAATTGGGTGTAGAACTCAAAGCACGCCTTACCAGCTTTGGCGGCTGGGAAATGCCTGTGCAATTTAGTGGAATTAGCCGCGAACACGAGGCTGTAAGAAATACAGCCGGAATGTTCGATATTTCCCACATGGGCAAATTTACCCTCCAAGGTAAAAACCTGATTTCCCAACTCCAGCCACTAGTACCTTCCGACTTGAGTCGTTTGCAAGCTGGTCAAGCACAATACACCGTATTGTTAAATCCCCAAGCGGGAATTATTGACGACATCATTGTTTATTATCAAGGTGAAGACACCAGTGGTACACAAAAGGCATTCATCATAGTCAATGCGGCAACTTCTGCTAAAGATAAAGCATGGCTATTCCAACACCTTGACCTGGATAAATTACAATTCCAAGACCTTTCACCAGATAAAGTGTTAATTGCCGTCCAAGGGCCAAAAGCGATTAAATATCTTCAGCCATTAGTTCAAGAAGACTTACAACCAATCAAAGCCTTTGGACATTTAGAAGCAACCCTACTAGGTAAACCTGCCTTCCTAGCCCGCACGGGTTATACCGGAGAAGATGGCTTTGAGGTGATGTTAGACCCGGATGTGGGAGTAGAATTGTGGCAAACTCTCCATAAAAGTGGTGTTATCCCCTGTGGACTCGGTGCGAGAGACACTCTGCGCCTAGAAGCAGCGATGGCACTTTACGGACAAGATATCGATGACATCACCACACCCTTAGAAGCAGGTTTGGGGTGGCTAGTTCATTTAGATACCAAAGGCGATTTTATTGGTCGGGAAGTTTTAGCAGAGCAAAAAGCCAAGGGAGTGCATCGCCGATTGGTAGGTTTGCAAACCCAAGGACGCAACATTGCCCGTCATGGCTATCAAGTGTTATCCACAGGTAAAGTTGTGGGAGAAGTTACTAGTGGCACCCTGTCACCTACACTTGGTTATCCTGTTGCATTAGGCTACGTTCCCACCCAGCTAGCAACTGTTGGTCAGCAGCTAGAAATCGAAATTCGCGGCAAAGTTTATCCAGCAGTTGTAGTTAAACGTCCCTTTTATCGGTCAAAAAATCGTGTTGCCAACTGATAAGCGCTGAGGTTTTTGAGGAATAATGTGTTGTGAGTTATTCAATCTACAGTCAGGTTCATTACCAAATATGGCTTGGATAACTATTGGGGCAATAATTTTTTTAATAAGGGAGAGGAAGTGATATGTCTTTTGAATATCCTCAAGATTTCAGATACCTGGATTCTCATGAATACGTGCGAATAGATGGTGAAATTGCCACCATTGGCATTACTGAGTTTGCCGTACATGAATTGGGTGATATCGTCTTTTTGGAACTACCAGAAATTGGCGATGCTCTTACTAGGGGAGAAAACTTTGGCACAATTGAATCAGTGAAAGCCGTTGAGGAACTTAATTCACCAGTAACAGGCACAGTTATAGAACGCAATGAAGCCTTAATTAGTTCTCCCGAAGAAGTGTCAGAAGACCCCTACGGGGAAGGGTGGTTTTTGAAAGTGCGCGTCAATGACCCTGGCGAAGTTGAAGATGCCTTGACAGCAGATGAGTATCGCGCCCAAGTAGAAGGGGAGTAAAAGTGCTGTTAGCGGATAGCTAGGGTTTAGCCCGTGCTGATTGCTGAATGGAAGAGTAAGGGAGTAGGTGAGTGGAGAAGCTAATTAATAATTACTCTTATTCACCTATCCAATATCTTCCGAATTCCCAGTCCCCAGCCCCCAGTTTAAGAGTATTTATTGCAAAATATGAAATAGTACCATCTGGAGAGTAATTTGTGGTATTGAACGCCCCTATTCTCAAGTCTCATGAGCAGCAAGTGCTGGACGAAAAAAGTCAAAATTTCAGTAGTTTTGTGCCAAGACACATTGGCCCTAACTCCGATGATATTCAGCAAATGCTTAAGGTTTTGGGGTTTCCCAGCCTGGATGCCCTAATCGACCAAACAGTTCCACAGGGAATTCGGCTGAAGCAACCGCTAAAGTTACCAGCAGCAGAAAGCGAGTATGCAGCACTGGCATCGTTAAAAAAAGTTGCTGCCAAAAATCAGGTTTTCCGTTCATACATTGGTATGGGCTATTACGACAGTATTACCCCACCTGTGATTGGGCGTAATATCCTAGAAAACCCTGGTTGGTATACTGCCTACACTCCTTATCAGCCAGAAATTGCTCAAGGGCGACTAGAAGCGCTGCTGAATTTTCAAACCCTGATTATTGACCTCACAGGTTTGGAAATTGCCAATGCTTCGTTACTCGATGAAGCCACAGCCGCAGCTGAAGCAATGAGCCTAAGCTATGGTGTCTCTAAAAATCAGGCAGATGCCTATTTTGTCTCTCGTGATTGCCATCCCCAAACTATCGACGTGTTGCAAACACGTGCTAAACCATTGGGGATTAAGATTATTGTTGGCGATCATCAAGCATTTGATTTCGATCGACCAATTTTTGGGGCTGTTCTGCAATACCCTGCAAGTGATGGCACTATTTACGACTACCGCGCTTTTATCGAAAAAGCCCATGCTAAGGGTGCATTGGTGACGGTAGCAGCAGATCCTTTAAGTTTAACTTTACTTACCCCTCCTGGGGAGTTTGGCGCTGATATTGCTGTCGGAAGCACTCAGAGATTCGGTATTCCTTTGGGGTTTGGGGGGCCTCATGCGGCATATTTTGCTACGAAGGAAGAGTATAAGCGGCTAGTTCCAGGGCGAATTGTGGGAGTCTCAAAAGATGCCCAAGGTAAGCCTGCATTACGTCTCGCTTTGCAAACCCGCGAACAGCACATCCGCCGCGAAAAAGCTACTAGTAATATCTGTACTGCACAGGTGCTACTGGCGGTAATGGCAAGTATGTACGCGGTCTATCATGGCCCTACTGGACTGAAGCAAATTGCTGAGAATATCCATCAGCTAACTTTAATGTTGGCAGCAGGACTAAAGCATCTAGGTTACAAAATTAGTTCTGAAAATTTCTTTGATACATTGCGCGTGGAGTTGGGAACACGCAGTCTGGAAGTAATTCTTGAAGCTTGTCAAGCACGGAATATTAACTTGCGGATTTTTGATGACACTGCTGTTGGTATTTCTCTAGATGAAACAACTACAGTAGATGATTTGGTAGAGATTTTGGAGATTTTTGCAGCGCCTGATAGTCTATTTCTCGGTTTTAAAGAAATTGGAGACTTAATTGCAGCACAGCGCAAATCACCTCTACAAAACTCAAGGCTTGCCCGTACCAGCACCTATCTCACCCACCCAGTTTTTAACCGTTATCACTCAGAAACGGAGTTGTTGCGTTATCTGCACAAATTAGAAAGCAAGGACTTATCGCTAACGACATCGATGATTCCCTTGGGTTCTTGCACAATGAAGTTGAATGCAACTGCTGAGATGATTCCGGTAAGTTGGGAGGAATTTGGCAAGATTCATCCATTTGCCCCAGCGTCGCAAACGCAAGGTTATCAAATCCTATTCCAGCAACTTGAGGCATGGTTAGCTGAAATTACCGGGTTTGCGGGAATTTCTTTACAACCAAATGCTGGTTCTCAGGGCGAATATGCTGGACTTTTAGTAATTCGTCAATATCATGAAAATCGGGGCGAAGCACATCGCAATGTTTGTTTAATTCCCACTTCTGCACATGGGACAAATCCAGCGAGTGCGGTGATGTGCGGGATGAAGGTAGTGGCGGTTGCCTGTGACTCCCAAGGTAATATTGATGTTGCTGACTTGAAGGCGAAAGCAGAAAAACACAGCAATGAATTAGCCGCCTTAATGGTGACATATCCCTCAACTCACGGTGTCTTTGAGGAGCCAATTCAGGAAATCTGCGCTGTTGTCCATAGTTATGGTGGACAGGTTTATATGGATGGGGCAAATATGAACGCCCAGGTGGGAATTTGCCGTCCTGGAGATATTGGCGCGGATGTCTGTCACTTGAATCTGCACAAAACCTTCTGTATTCCTCATGGTGGCGGTGGCCCTGGTATGGGGCCCATTGGTGTTGCATCTCATCTTGTGCCTTTTCTACCCGGACATCCTGTAGTCGGGACTGGGGACTGGGGACTGGGAACTAGGAAGGAAGAAATTCCCAATCCCCAATCCCCAATCCCCAGTACCCAGCATATTGGTGCTGTGGCGGCTGCGCCTTGGGGTAGTGCGAGTATCTTGGTGATTTCTTGGATGTACATCGCCATGATGGGTACAGATGGTTTAACCCAAGCAACTAAAGTAGCGATTCTCAACGCTAACTACATTGCCAAGAAACTAGAGTCATACTATCCGGTTTTGTATCAGGGGAAAAATGGTCTAGTTGCCCATGAATGTATTTTAGATTTACGATCGCTCAAAAAATCGGCTGCGATCGAAATCGATGATGTTGCCAAGCGTCTGATCGATTACGGTTTCCATGCGCCGACTGTCTCCTGGCCTGTAGGGGGTACAATCATGGTGGAACCTACAGAAAGTGAATCTAAGCAAGAGTTGGATCGTTTCTGTGATGCCTTGATTTCTATTCGCCAAGAAATTGCTGAAATAGAAGTTGGCAAGGTGGATATCCAAGATAATCTTTTGAAGAACGCACCCCACACTGCCGAAAGTCTCATCACCGGAGAATGGCATCATCCTTATTCCCGCGAACAAGCTGCTTACCCTGCGCCTTGGACACGCGAATATAAATTCTGGCCAGCTGTCGGTCGCATTGATGCAGCCTTTGGCGATCGCAATTTTGTTTGTTCTTGTCTGCCAATGGATGCTTATTAAACTGAATTAGGGGCGCACAGCTAGCTGTGCGCCCTACGATAGATTATTTTTTTCGCTGGAATTTTTAAAATTGCGATCGCGTTGCTTTAATTAACTTACGTTGTCCAATAAAATCGCAGTTGACGAAGGCGATCGCTGCTGGTTAATTTGCAGTGGGATATTTTCTTGCACGAGTTGCCAAAAATGTTTAATGGGAGGAATTTGCAGACGATCTTGAGTTGTCACCATAACTACCCGTCGAGTCAAACTGGAACCATCTGCTAAACCATTAGTATTATTACTGGCTAAAGAACGAATCGCCAGGGTAGGGTCAAGATGTGCTTCCAGTAATGCTGATTGAGGTAGCAAAGCTATCAATTTCCCTTGGCGCACAATTCCCCGGAAGGCATCTAGGGTATTTACCTCTAAAGCCGATTGGAGTGTGGCTTCCATCCGCTCAAATTTATCTTGTATTAAGCGTTGCATCCCATAACCATCTTTAAAAACCACTTGGGGATAACGAATTAGCTCCGACCAAGGGACGCATTCATATTGTGCCAGGGGATGATTGGCTGCGGTTAAAAGTTCTATAGGTTCATCATAAAGTACTTCTACCACCATTTCTCTACTGGTGGTTAAAAAACGATTATTCATCACAATTGCTAAATCTACCAATCCATCTTTGAGAACTTTCAGGGCGCGATCGCTTCCCAATGAAGTCACCCGCAATTGCACATCTGGATAATCATGACAAAATTTTTGCAACACTGGTGGTAAGTAAGATCCACAGAGAGAGTGAATCACGGCAATGCAAAGCTCTGGTTGCTTTCCAGCGATTAAATCGGCTAATTCTTCTGTAGCAGTCTGCCACTCTTGACAAATTTTACGAACGCGGGGTAACAAACGTTCGCCTCCTAGTGTCAGTTTGGCATGAGTGCTTCTGTGAAACAGTTCTATCCCCAAATCTGCTTCTAATGCTTGGATTTGGCGACTAATCGTCGATTGGGTAACACCAGATGTTCGCGCTGCTTGTTGAAAGCTGCCGGTTTGGGCGATCGCTAGAAAGGCTTGCAACTGCTCTAGGCGCATTTTTATGTAGCCTGAATTACATTGATCAGTTTTATAAAGTTAACGGATTTTTATCCACAATTTAGTAGAGTTTGTTACAGCTTTTTTTCTCTGATTGACATTTAAGTAAATCAGGTTTGACTGCCTTTGTCGTCAATGATGCGCTTTGCATCGATTTTTTCGGTAAATTTCGCCCAAAAAATAATTGACTATTTTGTACTGAAATAATATGAATTTTTAGATAATATTTTTAACGGTATCGTTCTGAGCCATTCTCTTGTGATTACAGAAGCTGATAGTTGAACTGTAGCCAACTATCAGTATTTCACTTCATCATTATGCGACAGGTTATATAGCGGTTTTTAATTGACATAAAGTAATCATTCCAACTTCGCATCTCAATTACCTGAATGTTACTGTTGGTCAAATTGGTTTTGTACAACTTACGGATACAGCTGCGATCGCGTCATATTTCCAAAAGATGTAGAGGGCACAACCTATGGCTGTGCCCTCCTAAAGGCTACGGTGTATACACAAATCTGAAATAGCTGAAAAACCCAAGGTTTTACCCCACCCTAACCCTCCCCGTATGTATTGGGGAGGGAACTAGATTTTCCTGTTTCCCCCCTTTACAAGGGGGGATTAAGGGGGGTAATTGACACTTTAACCTAGAGTGTGGTGAATACTATCTAGAACGAGAACCTGTTACTTCATCGGGATCTCTATAAGCCCGGACTTTTTCGCGATTACGCAGTCCAGCTAAACCAGCTAGACCAAGTAAACCTAGCCAACCAAAATTGAAACCGCGATCGCTAGTTCTTTCGGAAGCTGCGACACCTGTATTTCTGTTAGTACCTGTGGCATCAGTGCCAGTGCCTGTTGTTCCACTACCTGTGGTATCAGTACCCGTTGTTCCACTGCCTGTTGTTCCACTACCTGTAGCATCAGTGCCTGTTGTTCCACTACCTGTGGCATCAGTGCCTGTTGTTCCACTACCTGTTGTTCCACCACCCGTTGTTCCACTACCTGTGGCATCAGTGCCTGTTGTTCCACTGCCTGTTGTCCCGGTTCCACTGCCCGTTGTCCCAGTTCCAGTGCCTGTTGTCCCAGTACCTGTAGTTCCAGTACCTAAACCAGTGCCTGTTGTCCCAGTTCCAGTGCCTGTTGTCCCGGTTCCACTGCCCGTTGTCCCAGTTCCAGTCCCTGTTGTGCCAGTACCTGTAGTTCCAGTTCCAGTACCTAAACCAGTGCCTGTTGTCCCAGTTCCACTGCCTGTTGTCCCAGTTCCACTGCCCGTTGTCCCAGTTCCAGTACCTAAGCCACTGCCTGATGTCCCAGTTCCAGTGCCTGTTGTTCCAGTGCCTGTAGCTCCAGTTCCAGTACCTGAGCCAGTGCTACCACTGGAGCTTCCGCTACCGGAGCTTCCACTGCCGGCACTTCCGCCACCAGAGCCTCCACTGCCGGAACCTCCACTTTGGGCAGAAACTAAAGTAGGTAAGGATACAGAAGCGAAACTGATGGCAAATAGAGTAGCTAAAACAGCTTTAGATAAATTGAAAGGCTTCATGCTTATGGTTCCTTTTATGTTCTAGATTTGTATCGTTCGATTGATTTACAAAAGCAATGTTGTCTCTTCAATCCACTGCTAAATTAAGTAAATTATGGCGAGGCAGATTGCAGAGTATTTTACTTAACTTCTTCTGGAAAAGTTGAAAGGATTTGAAAATACCACCAACAACTTATTCTTTGTCACATTAAGCAAAATAACTCATAATCAGTAATTACTACTTTAGGATTAAGAATTCACGAACAAAATCGCTTATTCAAATCTAGAAAATAAATATTATTACACTTACTTTCTATCTATCCTATTTTTACTAATTACTTATTGTGAATCATTTTGTTACTGTTAAATAGCATAAGTGTTAGTTTTTCGCTGGACTTCTACCATAAGAGTAAAATCACTTATATCCCAGGAATTAATTTGGCATTCAAGTTAGGTTAGTTTATATAGGACTCCGATTTTATTTCTGAAAACATACTGAGACTGAAAAGCCTGTTATATCGGGGTTTTATCTGAAATCTTGTTCAAAAATCAGATATGAGTTCTATAAGTGTGAGAAAACTCCACATTATAGAATAGAGTTTGTAATTAGATAAACAGACTCACCTAAGAAGTACAAGCGATCGCTAAGTTAAACAGGATTTTCACCTGAATAAATATAATTACTTTTTTTACATTAGCTTTTAGTTATTTTGATATAAATGAACTAAAAACTCTATACAGCCAGATGCTGCTTGCAGTTGAGACTCTATTAAGAATACTTCACAATCTTATTTCACCTGAAAAATTATAACTTCATACTCCAGATGTGTCTTACTTTAGACTTAAGGAATACTTTTATTATCAGTTCAGTAGGATGGCATAAATAATTAAAGGTTTGTAATAAGGATTTTAATCTTCTCTTATCTAAAAGAGGCAGCGCCCTAAGCGTAGCTATGCCGCAGACTTTATGAGACGCTACGCGATTAAAAGTTGACACTGAAATTTACCATTCGGCTAAAGCGATCGCTATTCCTTGTTTTAAATCTGGTGTAATTGCATCATTATTCGCTAACTGCTGCAATTGTTGATGTGTGGCTTCCTCATTCAGATTTTTCAGTGCTGCGATCGCATGTAGTCTCACCGATGCATTAGGATCGGCTAACAGGGAAATCAATGGTTCAATTGCCTGCATTTCGCCTAACTGTCCTAAAGATAAAGCGATCGCACTTTTGATGCTAGCAACCTCTGTGGCCGGATGTGGCGATCGCAGTATTTGCAGTAAGATTTCCGCAGATGGTGTAGTTAACTGTGGTTTTTGGACTCGTCCCAAAACTGTGACAATTTCTTGCCACACTGTCTCGGATGTACTTTGATTCAGTACTGTTTGCAAATATTCCAAACTCAATAATGTTCCCACCCAACTTAAAGCGCGGATGGTTTCTAATTGCAGCGTTATCGGTGTCTGAGGTGAAATCAGCAAATCAAATAAGTGTTTAGCAGCGTCATCACTACCAATCCGAGAAAGGGTAACTGCGGCTGCACAACAAACATCAAGGTTAAAGTCGTAAAGTTTGGGTTGCAGTCTCGTTATTAAATCTAATGCTTGATGTAAATCGGGGCGAAAACCTAAACCAAGTACTGCTGCACGCCTCACTGTGGCTGCGGGATCGTCCAAAGCTTTTAACAATACTGGCGGTACGCGTTCGTCATGAAAACTGCTGAGGGCTTCAATTGCGGCGGCGCGGATTGCTGCTTGTGGATCTTGCACTACACTCAACAGCGGCGTGATGGTTTCTGGTTGCCGAATACAACAAAGCGATCGCACTGCTAAGAATCGTGTATTTTCATCTAATAGAAGTTCAGTTAGTGAAGCAATCGCAACAGTACCCATTTGTCCCAGTGCTGTAGATGCGATCGCTTTGAGTTCTTCATCCTCATCATTTTTCAACAATTCAACTATTGACGCGATGACTTCGCCAACGCTTTCAGCGTACGCTTCAGGATGTTTAAATTCGCCCAAAGTTCTTGCTGCATACCAGCGCAATTCGTCTTCTGCGTCTTCATCTTCTAATATCTCAATCAGAGGTGGGATAGCAATATTTCCCAGGCGAGTCAACACTTTGGTAATTTCCCATCGCTGCTGAAAATCTCCCATCTCTAACATTGAGAGTGTTAATTTTAGGAGATATTCTCGATTTTTAACTATTTCTGGATCTTCCGAGTCTGCCCCTAAAACTAATTGTTGCAAATATTGAATTAGTGATGACCAATCAGCGGCATTATGTGCTGCCTCGGCTTGTACCAAAAGCTGTTTGATATTACTCACAATATCTTGCGTAAAAGGGATTGGGGACTGGGGATTGGGGACTGGGGATTAGGGACTGGGGATTAGGGACTGGGGATTAGGGACTGGGGATTAAGGACTGGGGATTAGGGACTGGGAATTAGGGATTGGTTATTCTCCTAGTACCCAGTCCCCAGTACCCAGTCCCCAGTCCCCATGCGCTATCCTGCCTCCACTAGCTTGGCTTAACTACAACCGAATTGCCCTCAATCTTAGCGGCGTAAGTTTTTAGAGGGTCGGTTGCTGGGCCTTTTTGCACTTTACCATCGGCTCCATATTCCGAACCATGACAGGGACAAGTGAATTTTTTGGCATCTGCTTTCCATGCTACAGTGCAACCTGCATGAGTACAAGTAGGGTCAACAGCAGTTAGATTTCCGGCTTTAGATGTGCCGACTACCAGCACAGGCCCAGCAGGTGAGTTTTTTGCCAGCAATTGACCTGTTTTATCTAAATCTGCTGATGTACCTACTGTTTGCCAATCTTTAGATGCTGGAGTTGTTTGAGAAGAACAAGCTGCGATCGCTACAGGTAGAGAACTCGCAATCCAGCCCAAACCTACCCAATTAATAAAGTCACGACGTTTCATAACTGCTGAAATAATATCTAAGTTTTAGCTAACATCTGTAATTCAACTGGTCGCGGAGATAGCGTAGCGTTAGCGAACGTCGGAGTCCCCCACCATACATAAAAGTTGGTGGGGAAGGAACGCCGCTTTGGTACTGGGTACTGGGCCCGTAGTCAAAAGTTTTTTAAAATTTGCTAGTGGGTAATGAGCAACCACCATAATTTTAAGGGTTTGACACCCAATCCCTAATCCCCAGTCCCCAGTCCCCAGTCCCTTTTACTTTTGGATTTTAGATTTGAGATTAGTCTATGGCGATCCAAAATTACTTCAGTCTTCTCAAATACCGTTGATTAAGGGCGCTAGATCGCTTATGGGTGACTTTAATGCAAGTAATGCATACTATTCATGCATTTTTTGAAAAACTTTTCGGAAATTCGTAACAATTTATACGATTTTAACACAAAAGTCACATTAAGTTATGAGTATCGAAATTGTTACATGAACATTATCTAAACCTGCTTGACAAATTCCCAAGATGTAAATGGTCACAAATTTTCCTTAACTAACCACGGATTTGAAGTT
The DNA here is from genome assembly GCF_034530955.1 of Nostoc sp. DedQUE05. Classification (NCBI taxonomy): domain Bacteria; kingdom Bacillati; phylum Cyanobacteriota; class Cyanophyceae; order Nostocales; family Nostocaceae; genus Nostoc; species Nostoc sp. DedQUE05. The sequence continues at coordinate 122,750 of NZ_JAVRCB010000012.1, forward strand.
TCGCGTTGGAATGTTCTTGAGTAAAAATAATCAGCCGTAGTTAAATATTAAGTTTTTATTCCCTAACCTTCGTAGATACAGCCAGCACCTGATGTAACTACGGATTGATTGGAATTGGGAAATTATGACCACAGTTACCGATCGTATCAGTAATTTGCAACGAGATTCAAACTCATGACAGATACAGCAACTACCACTAGCCTTAATAAGTTCGAGAAATTAAAAGCAGAAAAAGATGGACTCGCCATCAAAAGTGAGATAGAGAAATTTGCCGCCTTGGGTTGGGAGGCGATGAACGAAACAGATCGCGATCATCGACTCAAATGGGTAGGGGTGTTTTTTCGCCCAGTTACCCCAGGAAAGTTTATGATGCGGTTGCGGATGCCTAACGGTATTCTTACCAGCAGCCAGATGCGTGTTTTAGCTCAAGTGGTGCAACGTTACGGTGATGATGGTTGCGCTGATATTACTACCAGACAGAATATTCAATTACGGGGGATCAGAATTGAAGATTTACCAGATATCTTTAATAGATTTCACGCAGTTGGTTTAACCAGCGTTCAGTCAGGGATGGATAACGTTCGCAATATCACAGGCGATCCCGTGGCGGGGTTAGATGCAGATGAATTGTACGACACGCGAGAGTTGGTACAGCAAATTCAAGATATGCTCACCAATAAAGGCGAAGGAAACCCAGAATTTAGCAACTTACCACGCAAGTTTAATATTGCGATCGCAGGTGGAAGAGACAATTCCGTTCACGCTGAAATTAACGATTTAGCTTTTGTTCCAGCATTTAAAGAAGCAGGGGAGCAGGGGAGCAGGGGAGCAGAGGAGCAAAATTTCCCTTCTGCTGATTCTCAGCACAAAATTTTTGGGTTTAACGTTTTAGTCGGTGGCTTTTTCTCAGCTAAACGTTGTGAGGCGGCGATTCCTCTGAATGCTTGGGTGGCTCCCGAAGATGTAGTAGCTTTATGTAGAGCGGTTTTGGAAGTATTTCGCGATTGTGGGCCGCGTGCTAATCGCCAAAAATCGCGCTTGATGTGGCTAATCGATGAATGGGGTTTAGATAAGTTTCGAGCAGAAGTAGAAAACCGTTTGGGTAAATCATTAATATCCGCAGCACCTAAAGACGAGATTGACTGGGAAAAACGCGACCACATCGGGGTATATAAACAAAAACAATCAGGATTAAATTACGCAGGCTTGAACATTCCTGTCGGTCGGTTGTATGCCGAAGATATGTTTGAAATTGCCCGTCTAGCAGAAGTTTACGGCAGTGGCGAAATCCGTTTCACAGTTGAGCAAAACATTGTGATCCCCAATATTGCTGACTCGCGTTTAGCAACATTTTTAACTGAGCCTTTGCTGGAAAGATTTTCTATCGATCCAGGTTTGCTGACGCGATCGCTAGTATCTTGCACAGGCGCACAATTTTGCAACTTTGCCCTCATTGAAACCAAAAACCGCGCCCTGGCAATGATTAAAACCTTAGAAGAAGAGTTAACCTTCACCAAACCAGTGCGAATTCATTGGACAGGTTGTCCCAACTCCTGCGGACAGCCCCAAGTTGCAGACATCGGCTTGATGGGAACTAAAACTCGCAAAAATGGCAAAACTTTAGAAGGTGTTGACATATATATGGGCGGCAAAGTTGGCAAAGATGCCCATTTGGGAACTTGCATCATCAAAGGCGTACCCTGCGAAGACTTGCAGCCATTATTGCAAGATTTATTGATTAAAAACTTTGGGGCAAAACTCAAGCAAGAAGCCTTACTAGTTGGTAACTGCTAGTTGGGCATTGGGCATTGGGCATTGGGCATTGGGCATTGGGCATTGGGCAAGACTCATACTTCAAACTTTAAGGCTTAATGTTCAAACTTTAAGGCTTAATGTTCGACCTTTAAGGCTTAA
>NZ_JAVRCB010000012.1:124763-184613 GCF_034530955.1 Nostoc sp. DedQUE05
CTTTAAGGCTTAATGTTCAAACTTTAAGGCTTAATGTTCGACCTTTAAGGCTTAACCTTCAAACCTTAAGGCTTAATGTTCAAACCTTAAGACTTAACCTTCAAACCTTAAGGCTTAACCTTCGACCTTTAAGGCTTAACCTTCGACTTTAAAGGCTCAACTTCGGCTACCTCTTTACCGTATTTTATTCAATTAGAAAGATTGGAATGCTTAAAAACTTATTTTCATTTAGCGATCGCTACCGCATCTTACATCAGACTTGGTTTGCTTTCTTCCTCACCTTTGTTTGTTGGTTTAACTTTGCCCCCTTCGCTACAACCATTGGCAGAGAACTACATCTAGCACCAGAACAAATCAAAACTTTAGGCATTTGTAACCTTGCCCTCACAATTCCCGCACGACTAATTATTGGGATGCTTCTGGATCGTTTTGGCCCCAGAATCACCTACTCAATGCTGCTAATGTTTGCGGTTGTTCCTTGTTTAGCGACGGCGCTAGCGCAAGACTTTAATCAACTAGTCATCAGCCGTTTGCTGATGGGAATTGTCGGATCTGGATTCGTTGTGGGTATCCGTATGGTGTCCGAATGGTTCCAGCCGAAGGAGATGGGAATTGCTCAAGGTATTTATGGCGGTTGGGGTAACTTTGGGGCTTTTGGCGCAGAGTTTGCCTTACCGATACTTGCAGTTTCCACGAGCTTTTTCGCTGGTGGTGCTTCTAACTGGCGATTTGCGATCGCATTTACAGGGATTATTGCAGCTATCTACGGCGTAATTTATTACAACAACGTCCAAGATACGCCCACAGGTAAAGTTTACAAGAAACCTAAGAAAAATGGTTCTCTAGAAGTAACCAGTGTTAAAAGCTTCTGGGCGATGATTGTCTCGAATTTTGGTTTAATTTTCGCCTTGGGTTTATTGGCTTGGCGTTTGGAACAAAAGAACATTCACTTCCTAACTTTGAGCCAAATGTATTTGATTTGGTTACTATTAGCAGGATTATTTGCTTACCAAAGTTACAAAGCTTGGCAAGTAAACCGAGAACTTTTAATTGGCAAGAAAACTTATGCTCCATCCGAACGCTTTCAATTTGGTCAAGTAGCCATACTCGAATTCACTTATATAACTAACTTTGGTAGCGAACTGGCAGTCGTTTCTATGCTTCCAGCATTCTTTGAAAAAACCTTTGCTTTAGAACATGTTGTCGCTGGAATGATTGCCGCTACCTATCCATTCTTAAATTTGGTTTCTCGTCCCAGTGGTGGCTTAATTTCTGATAAATTTAACTCCCGAAAATGGACAATGACAATTATCAGCGCTGGCATTGGTGTTAGTTATTTGATAGCACATTTTATTAGTAGTAGCTGGCCGATTCCAGTAGCGATCGCAGTGACAATGGTTGCCGCTTACTTTGCCCAAGCTGGCTGCGGTGCAACCTACAGCATCGTTCCCCTAATCAAGAAAGAAGCCACTGGACAAATTGCCGGCAATGTGGGAGCTTACGGTAATTTTGGCGGTGTAGTTTACCTGACAATTTTCAGCTTAACCGACGCTCCCATACTATTTTCCACAATGGGTTTAGCTGCACTAGTCTGTGCTTTTATGTGTGCCTTTTTCCTCAAAGAACCAAAAGGTTCCTTTGCCCCTGCATTTGAAGGTGAATTACCAGAAACTGCAACGAAAAACCCTATCTTCTTAACTGAAGAATAGACCTGTCTTGAAAATAGAAAGTAGGCAATAAAGCAAATAAATTCTCATAGTTCGTACTAAGGACTTTAGTCGAATGGCACTAAGAAAAGATACATGACGAGTTCCCAGCCTCTAGGCTCTTAACCCATTCTGGGAGGCTCCGCCTCCAGTAGCTTGATAAGAGGCAGAAGCCCACTTTAAATATATTCCCAGCCTCCAGGCTGGGAACAAGACGACAAAACCCTTTGAGCTTTACAAGCGTGCCATTCGTTTCAAAGAGTTTGCCTAACATACAAATTTCTCAACCTGGCGCTACATCTGAGGTTGCAAAATCAAAATAACAAAATGGTACAACAGCCATGAGTGAATTTACCAAAACTCTCTGTCCCTACTGTGGTGTTGGCTGCGGTTTAGAAGTTTCACCCCCAGCTCAACTTGGCAAAGCAACTAATCGAGATAGTCAAGGAAATCCGACTTGGCGGGTGCGCGGTGATAAAGCCCATCCATCCAGCCAGGGAATGGTTTGTGTCAAAGGTGCAACGATCGCAGAATCTTTAGATAAAAATAGATTACATTACCCAATGGTGCGAGACTCCTTAGATCGAGAGTTTCGCCGCGTTAGCTGGGATGAAGCTTTCGATCTGATCGCCAAACGCATTCAAACCGTGCGTTTCACCCAAGGGCCAGAAGCTTTATGTATGTATGGTTCCGGTCAGTTTCAAACCGAGGATTATTACATCGCCCAGAAACTCATGAAAGGCTGTCTGGGTACTAATAATTTTGATGCCAACTCTCGTTTATGTATGTCTAGTGCTGTGGCTGGGTACATTCAAAGCTTTGGCGCAGATGGGCCGCCCTGCTGTTACGATGACTTGGAGTTAACCGACTGTGCATTTCTAATTGGTACTAATACAGCTGAATGTCACCCCATCGTTTTCAATCGACTGGAGAAATATCACAAAAAGAACCGCAAAGTCAAAATGATTGTGGTCGATCCCCGTCGCACACCAACCGCAGAAGCCGCTGATTTACATTTAGCCATTCGTCCCGGTACAGATATCGACTTGTTGAACGGCATCGCCCATTTGTTGATGCGCTGGAACTACATTGATACGATGTTCATGGAGGACTGCACCAGCAACTTTCCCGCTTATGCTGAGGTTATTCGCCACTATCCCCCAGAAGTGGTAGCTCGTCAATGTGGAATCAGTATTGAAGATTTAGAAACAGCAGCACGTTACTGGGGTAAATCTGAGCGAGTACTGTCTTTGTGGTCAATGGGTGTAAATCAATCTTCAGAAGGGACAGCTAAGGTTAGAACGATTATTAACCTGCACCTGATGACTGGACAGATTGGCAAACCTGGGGCTGGCCCTTTTTCTCTCACAGGTCAACCGAACGCGATGGGAGGACGGGAAGCCGGAGGTTTGGCGCATTTATTACCGGGTTATCGGGTGGTGAAAAATCCCCAGCACCGCGCAGAAGTTGAGGAGTTTTGGGGACTCAAGCCAGGACAAATTTCGCCCAATCCCGGTTTGACTGCTTGGGACATGATTACTGGGTTAGAAAATGATGCTGTAGGGTTACTGTGGATTGCAGCTACTAATCCCGCTGTGAGTATGCCAGATTTAGAGCGGACTAAAAAAGCATTGTTGCGATCGCCTTTCACTATTTACCAAGACGCATATTATCCCACAGAAACTTCTGCTTACGCTCACGTTCTACTACCAGCAGCCCAGTGGGGTGAAAAAACTGGCGTGATGACAAACTCCGAACGGATGGTAACTCTGTGTTCAGCATTTCGCCAACCACCAAGAGAAGCGAAAGCCGATTGGGAAATTTTTGCCGAAGTTGGACGTAGATTAGGTTTTGAAAAAGAGTTTGCCTTTGCTAACTCTGCGGAAGTTTACGCTGAGTTTGTCAAACTAACTAAAAATCGCCCCTGCGATATGACAGGTCTTAGTCACGCGCAATTACAAGCAGAAGGCCCGACGCAATGGCCTCACCCAGAAAAAAGTTATGAGTTAAGAGTTGGGAGTTATGAATTAGAATCTTCAACTCCAAACTCCTCACTCCAAACTCCTAACTCCAAACGCCTCTACACCAATCTCCGCTTTCACACCCCTGATGGACGCGCTCGATTTGGGGCGTATTACTCCAAGGGATTGGCAGAACCACCAGACCCAAATTATCCGTTTGTGTTAACTAATGGAAGACTTTACGGACATTGGCATACGCAGACACGCACCGGTCGAATTGAAAAAATTTCCAAAATGCATCCCGAACCGTTTATCGAAATTCATCCGCGTGATGCTGCTCGGTTAGGTATTGCCGATAGTATGTTTATAGAAGTGCGATCGCGTCGTGGTAAAGCGAAGTTTCCTGCTAAAGTCACAAAAGCGATCGCACCTGGTACAGTTTTTGTCCCTATGCACTGGGGTTCGCTGTGGGCAGATAATGCCGAAGCCAACGCCCTCACCCATCCAGAATCTTGCCCCGATTCGCTGCAACCAGAATTAAAAGCCTGTGCTGTGCAGCTGATACCAATTTCGGTGGAAGTTCCCATCAAAGATTATCAACTCCAGTCTTCACAATATAGCAATCCGATTTGATTCGGAGAATTACTCGTAAAGGCCGGGGACTAGGGACTAGGGACTGGGGACTGGGAAGAAGGAATAAAGGTGTACTGAGTTTTTTTCACGCAATCAAATATGAGTCCTATAGATAAGCTGCAAAGTGTAGCTCGGAAGTGGTAATTTATAACCAGCAACAGGTAATTTCGTCAATAATCAATAGTCAATAGTTATTATCATTTTTTCTAACTCTCTAATTTTGACTGTTACCAATTACTATATTTAAAGAGCTAAATTTTTAGTAACAAGGGATTTTACTAAAGTTTATTTTCGCTATGGATAAAGAATAAAAAAGCAGAGATATTTACAAAAAATTGTCAATTATTTCCAATCCTTTAGATTTATCTATGGGATTTTCTTTTATTTGAGAATTGGGTGCAGCAGATGAAAAAGCTAATGAAGCGAATTCTAAGAGCTACCACAGATGAGAACTTCATGCACATCATTGAAAATATAGAAGTGCTAGTTTCTAAAGTTCTATCTATTTTTATGGTGGTCGTAATTTTGGTAACGATCGGAGATTTAGGAATTTTTATTTTTAAAGAGTTATTTACAGTTCCTTATGGGAGATTTAACTCAACCTTGTATAAAATTTTCGGTTTATTTTTAAATATTTTAATTGCTTTAGAAATCTTAGAAAATATTACTGCCTATCTCCGACGACATGTTTTTCAGGTTGAATTAGTTATTGTTACTTCTTTAATAGCTGTCGCCAGAAAAATTATTATTCTTGACTTAGAAAAAGTTCCCGGAATTGATATAATTGGCTTAGGTATAGCTATTCTTGCTTTATCAATTAGTTATTTAATAATTCGTCTCAGTAATTCTAAAGATGCAAGTTAAATAAAATGCCTAATAAACTATAGCGGTTCTCAATTGCGTGGAATACAAACCACTTTTAAAGGTACAGCAATTTTGGGTTTGTTAAGCAACAATATAAATTATTAATTTTGAATGCGTGAATTTTGATTCGGAGCGAAGCGACGTGACAGATTTCTTTCAATTTGAAGCAGACTTTGTTGATTCTCTGCGTTGCATCCCCATGCAGGTGCGTTGTAAATTAGATACTTGTGGCATCAAGCTAAAATTGCCTGATTGGAATCAAATGACGACAGATGAGCGTCAAGCTTTAGTGGAATTACCTTGCACTACAGAAACAGAAATTCACTCTTACCGCGAATATATCGAGCAATTAATCATACAACGCACAGGTGTACCAGCTAAAAAATTGCTTATCGAGCCTCATCCTGCATGGCTAGATTCTGCCACTATACCAGCTAGCCTTCAGGGAAAAGCTCAAGAAATAGGTGTAACCCTAACACAGCAACGTTGGGCAGCTTTAACACCCTTACAGCGTTTTGCTTTGATTAAACTCAGCCAGCCAGGACATGAAAACAAAAATTTTCCGAGAGCGATCGCAGAATTTAATCTGCTTTAATTTCCCATTCGATCGCGATCGTTGAATTATCGTCGTGTTCCTAGAAGATGTATTAATTTTTGTTAATTTGTCATTCTGAAATGATACATGACAGCACAGTGATTGATGTTATGTATCAAAAACTTGTACATAAACTAACGCCGAAAAAAGCTGACTCTAAATTAATATTTACTTTAGAAACAACTATTGATGACTAATAGGTGAGGGTAACAAATATATGGCTGCAAAGAAACTTTTGATGCTTGTTGGCGACTATGTAGAAGACTATGAAGTGATGGTTCCTTTCCAGACATTGCAAGTGGTGGGACACACTGTCCATGCAGTTTGCCCCGACAAAAAAGCTGGCGATAAGGTGCGGACAGCAGTTCATGACTTTGAAGGAGACCAGACTTACAGCGAAAAACCCGGACACAATTTTACTTTAAATGCAACGTTTGCAGAAGTAGAAGCCACAACCTATGATGCCTTAGTCATTCCTGGAGGAAGGGCACCAGAATATCTCCGCCTCAATCAGCAGGTGCTAGAAATCACTCGTCACTTTGCCCAAGCGAATAAACCGATTGCTGCCATTTGCCACGGCTTGCAGTTATTAGCAGCTGCTGATGTATTGCAAGGCAAGAGATGTACTGGCTACCCTGCTTGTAGCCCAGATATCAAGAGTGCTGGAGGAATCTATGTTGATATCCCTGTCGATCGGGCAATAGTTGATGGTAACTTAGTGACAGCACCAGCTTGGCCTGCTCACCCACATTGGCTAGCAGAATTCCTCATAGTACTTGGAACTAAGATTGAACACCTAGAATTGACTACAGTTGTTTGAGACAAGATACTAGAAATCTTTTGGTTCACTTCATAACAGTTTCTTCCCCTACTCCTTACTCCAAAAGAGCTTTGCCAAAAACAACTGACAACAGACGACTAATAATTATATATTTTTGAAATGGAACTAAATGCAGTAAAAAATACTATTTTTTAATAAATTGCAGTGGGTTTAATTTGCAGCTACGATGTCAAAAGTACAGCATCGAGACAATCTGATTGAGCCGCCAAACAAGCCAGTTTTCGGGCAAACTCTCAGCAGATGGAATACTTCTTTACATGAGATGAAACAATTTGAAATTTTGCACCAATAATTTTAAATTTCTTAGCAGTAAGTGAAGCTATAGTGGATTTAGCAATGCTGCTGCTAATGTGGCTAAGGTTAGTCCTGCTGCCAAATTATGTGAAGAATTAGTTTAGAAACGTACTTCTTATCGATGACAGGCAAAAACGCAAGACATAATGCATTTCTGCGGCTAGTGTCTGGTAATGGGGCAGCTTTGGGAGCAGAATCTCGCTACTCGCTGCCCCCCAGTAAAGAGATGGTAATTGGACGCGACCCCAGCTGCCAAGTTGTCTTGGATGCCATGATGTACCGAATGGTATCTCGTCGTCATGCAGTGGTTCGTCCCCTCTCTCTATCCCCAGATAGCAAATTTAGCTGGGTGCTTTGTGACTTGAATAGTGCTAATGGCACTTATTTGAATGGACAACGTTTATATGAATGTCAGGAATTGCACCCAGGCGATCGCATTTCTCTAGGTGCTGATGGGCCGCAATACATTTTTGAATGCGAGTATACCTCACTGACTCCGGCGACGACAGTCAACCAAGTTACACCACTGCCTTCAGCGACGGACTACCACAACCACACGCAATTAAAGCAGCCAGATTCTGTTAGCTTCACCCAGCTTTTTCCAATTATTTCCACTGGTAAAGATTTAACTAGTAAAGCTTACCTCGTACCGGGAATACTGACCGTAATTTTTGTGGTGCTGATGTTCGCTACAGTCGGTCGCCCTCAAGCTAATCAAGTGATTGTCGCAAGTTACATCGCCTTCGCTGCCTACTATTTTGTTTACCAACTTTGCGGAAAACAGAAGCCTTGGTGGGTGCTAATGGCTACGTCATTGGGGACAATCCTGATTTTGCTCAGTCCCCTGTTGGATCTATTTATTTTCGTATTTCGCGGCATCCTGCCTGGAAGCTTGCCCACACCCCAAGAATCTATCACCTTCACAGAGTTACTGGTGCGGATGTTTTTTGGCGCGGGGTTGATGGAGGAATTACTCAAGGCATTACCTGTACTAGGGGCTTTTGCCATCGGTAGAATGTTGTCTTCACCTTGGCGAGAACGCATCGGCATCTGGGAACCTCTAGATGGTATTCTCCTGGGTACGGCTTCTGCCGTTGGTTTCACTCTCTTGGAAACCCTCGGTCAATATGTGCCTGATATCACTCAAAATGTCACGCAACAGGTGGGTATAGGGGCTGCTGGTCAACTTGCAGGTTTACAACTGCTAATTCCGCGAATTTTAGGCTCTGTAGCCGGACACATGGCTTATAGTGGCTACTTGGGTTATTTTATCGGGTTGGCTGTCCTCAAACCTAGTAGAAGTTGGCAAATTCTGTCTATTGGTTATCTGAGTGCCTCTGCGCTCCACGCTCTCTGGAATGCTACAGGGTCAATCAATGCCTTGCTGTTGGTAGTTGTTGGAGTGTTATCTTACGCCTTTTTGATGGCGGCAATTCTCAAGGCACGGGCGCTGTCACCAACGCGATCGCAAAATTTTGCTACCCGATTTCTTGGCCCAAAATAGAAGAAGCAGGGGAGCAGGGAGCAGGGGGGAGAATAAGCAATTTGAGTATTTACCTCTTAGGATAGATGTCCTAATTTAAAAATCAGCGTACTTTTAACTTATTATGGGGTAAATATACTTACAAAAATAAAAATCATTAAACTTTTTCTTGCAAAAGTGTTGATTTTCGACTCTACATCTTTGCGTAAGGGAAACCAACATCTTTGCAAAAGAGACCTCTTAATAAGGTGAACGCAAAGCGCGGGTTAGACGAACACAACGTGTAATGAAAATTTTTCTTATTCCCTACTCCCTACTCCCTACTCCCCATTCCCCATTCATAGTTCTGGCTGAGACTTGTTAAGTTCAGTAAAAGCATAAGAAGCGATCGCTAAACTAACCTTTGCTTTATCTACTTCTGATAAAGATGTCCACTCGCTATTTTGAAGATTACTAAGTGCAGATGCCGCATTTTGCGATTCGCTACTTCGCATAGCGTAAGCAAAAGGACGAGCTAAAACGATCAGATCCTCTGTTCCCCAAGCTGGTAGTACTGTCTGAACGCACTCAACCAGTTGCTCGCTGATTAATTGGCGAGCAGCAAATATCTCAGCAGCTTTGGTGGCGATGGTGTTGAGCAATATTTGGGGGACACAGGCAGAAAAATTTGTACGTAATGTTTCTTGAAGGTTAAGCACTACTGCCTGTTGTCGGTTATAATTGTGGTCAGGTGTCGGAGTAATACTAGACCAAAGTGTATCTAGATGTCCGTAAAAATCTTGCGATCGCCTCATTAGTTCAACACCCTGCAAATCTTCCATTCCGAACTGTTGTTCTAGTTCTTGAAAATAAGCTTCGGAATCTTCATCACTTGGATTCCAGGGATAGTTAGCATCCTCTGGTTCTAGTAACGCTTCTAATAACTCTAAATCTACTTGAGATGGCAAAGATGAGAAAGTGTCTGAGCCATTAATTTTGTGAGCCATATTTTCTTCCCTCATGATTATTTGGTGGTATTGACAGCTACAAGTTCTCAGAGGAGATTTCCGCAAAAAATGTTGATTTTTTCTCCAAAAAAACAGATTTTAAAAGCTAATGCTAAAGACTCAAATTCATTTATGCAATAGCTCTGCTAGGAGTCTTCAATTACAAACTCCCAGGTTTCACCTCTGGCACTTCCAAACTTTAACTGCATCCCCGATTTCAAAGGGACTTCCTCTCGGAGGATTTGTTGCCAGCCATTAGGGCCTAAAAACCAGGTTGTCCCATAGGTGGAAAAATCTTGCAAGTAATAAGTTCGCATCAGTGTAGCATCTGTAAGAGTATTGCGGCAGAAGATTTCGGCGTGGCGTTTGGATACAGATGGTTCGGGGATGACAATATCATTATCTTTCGTGCGGCCGATGCGGGTAACTCCATAACGCAGTAACCAGGTTTTACCTTTTGGAGTCAGCGATCGTAAACTTGCAGTCGGAAGCGAGGAACCGACCTCAGGAATGGCTGTATCTGGAAGTTCGGTAATACCTTCATCCAGATTCTTAATAAGTTCGCCATTAAAATCTGGATGCAGGTAGAGAACAGGCAAAGTCCAAGCAGGTTGATTAAATTTATACAGTGTTAACAACTCTTGCCTAGCCTGTGCTACGGCTTCATCAATTGGCTTGTGCGATCGCAAAGCTTCGGTAAAAGCTTGAATAAAACTGTGGCTTTCATGGTCAGCGATTTCATCGCGCATCCCCAAAACCGCAGGTACACCATGACGAATCAATACTTCTGCTAAACTGCTGGCAGGGATAGCTTGACGATCGACAGCAGCTGGTTGTGCGCCCCAACAGGCGTTGAAAACTGCTAGTTTCACACCTGTACGGGTCAATACTTGCGCCAATTCTATGCCATTGAGGGGCATATCTGGTCGCAAAAACAGTAATCCTCCGTCTGGGTCTGGCAAACCATGTCCAGCGTAAAAGAAAACATTGTATTCTTTAGTTTCTAATTCATCAATCAACTGTTGTGGAGTTGGTTGAATGAGTTTATTCACTACACAAGGCGCATATCTTTGGGAATTACCAGGCGTATCTGCAAGAGCTTGCTGTAAGATAGCGGCTTCTTGTTCTAGTTGCAGCTTGTCATCATGACCTAAAACCAGCAAAATACTTAAAGCTTGGTCAGTTCGCAAATACGGTAAAGCGTCAACTTCAGTGCTGGTGCGACTAAATAGCAAATCTTGTGAGAGAGACATGGCCGATTGACCAGGCTCACGCTGCATAATTTCCCAAGGGAAAGCGATCAGATCCGGGTCGCGAATTTCTAGTCGAAAGCGCAAACGTGTATGCTGACCCATCGCAATACCGCGACTGCGTTCTAGACTACCAAGAATTTGCCCGTCGAATACCCAGCGCCATAAATTCATTCCCAAGTATTGCATCAGACGACTGCTGTAGGGGCCAGTAGGTTGACCTGAAGGAGGTGAAATCCAATCTATGGGGAATGGGTTGCTCTTTTGAGATGTTGAGTTTGGGGAAATATCTAGGCGACCATGACCAGCAAACATTTGCTGCCATTCTTGCCAGACTTGGGTGAGTTCAACAGGCCATACACAGTCGTGTAAAACGTAGCCACTGGGATATGGAGCCTTGACCACCCAAATGGCGAAGTTGTCAGTGCCAGTATTTACGAGACGGGCGATCGCCAAATTCAGGGATGGCATGGATTCATTAAACTAAAAGCTAAAACAAATAATTTCAAGAGAAGAAAACAGATACGCCAGAATTCAGAATTCAGAATAAATGAGTGAGGGATTTAAACCCGACATTAATTGTGTTGCACCAAATTAGAGAGATGGTAGAGGTTTTGAACTCGGTTATTCATCCACCAGTAGTACATAATTCATTCTGAATTCTGACTCCTGACTCCTGACTCCTGACTCCTGACTCCTGAATTCTGTTTTGATAACAATTCTCCAAGGTGAAAATTTTCTATTTTTTTGACCTTGTAAGTTTTTTACTCTGATTGTTACCTGTTATTATTCCAGGTTTTTACCAGTTTATCGAGTATTTGATTAACTTGGGCTGGTGTCAGATGGTTCGGTAACTGGCGGTTGCGTCACAGTTCTACATGGATTTGGTGCGTCTGATTGTAAAACAACGCCAAAACGGTTGACTTGGGAGGAGTTTAGCAATACTGTTGCTGGCAAAGGTTTTGAATTTGGGGGAACTGAGGTAGTTACATCTGGGTTTTTAGGATTAGCTGGAGTTTGGGTACTTTTATTGACACAGACTCGCATAGACACCAAAAAACTGCCAGAAGCAGGATTTGGATTTGATTTTTTCTCAATAACTTCTAAAAAAGTCCCACGGGGGAGTGATTGGTTGTTTCCCAAGGATATGTCATTATTGGTTTTAATTACCCAACCAGAAGAAAGATTAGCTAGCGATCGCGGCGGTGCGGGTGTCGTTTCAATGCCAGGGTTTTGAGTTTGTAAGGGATTGGAAAAAATTGGAGAGGTTCCTCGCAGTTGCTTGACGAACAATCCTAAAAAACCTGCTGCTACCACAAATATTAATGGAACTATCCACTGTAGGGGAAATTGACGAGGTTTAGCCTGTTCAGTGTCTGGAATCACCTGAGTTTTGTGGTTTGGGCTGCCTAAAAGTGTCGCATCTGTCGCCTTGGATGCTAAATCAACAGTTTTGGCAGAATAGCTCTGGGGAATCACTGCTTGGATGGTGATTTCTGGTTCCCAATATTGGACTTGATAGTGAACTAAAGCGACGGTGACATTATCGTGTCCATTTTTAGTATTAGCAATTTCGACTAATCTATCGGCAACAGTTGCTATATTGGCTTCCCCAGCTAAAATCGGCAAAATTTCTGTTTCCCAGTACTCCTCTACGCGATCGAAGTCACTCAAACCATCGGATGTGAGCAGAAAAACGGCATCTTCATCGAGCATAAACCGTCCCGATGTGGGATGCAATGAAGTGCTAGAACCCATCCCCAAAGCTTGAACCAGAGATCCAGCGGCACTCTGTTGTACTGCCTCGCGGTAAATGGCATAACCTAGCCGCACTTCGCGGGAGGCGACATCATCATCGAGAGTAACTTGATAACAACCGTGGCGTGTAATCCAGTAGGCACGACTATCACCGACGTGGGTAATGTACATTTCATGAGCAACAGGCAATGCCATGACTAAAGTCGTGCCCATGCGTTGACGCCCTTGGCGATTTTCGCTGTCATTGCGTTGACTGATTTTGTCATTGGCCATTGCCACTGCCTTATCTAGGTCATTCAGCAGCATTGCAGGGTCTATGTGGTCGTAGGGAACCTTTGTTAGTTGCTGTACCTGCTGCTGGATTGTTTCAATGGCTAAATTTGAAGCGACATTGCCACCTTCGTGTCCGCCGATGCCATCACAGACAATTGCTAAGGCTGTTGGCTGGGGTGGTTTGCTCACTGGAGTTCCACTGGGAGGACTACAGGCATCTTCGTTACGTTGGCGACTTGGCCCGGTGTCGGTTTTGGTGATAATTTGGATCGTGGGTGTTTGCGATCGCCCTAACCCAGCCAGTCCCCGATCTAAAACTCCGATTAATTGATCGGTTGAATTAATCTCTCCCTGAATTAAAGCCAGGCTAACGCGATCGACAAATTCTGCGATCGCTGGTTTGGCAGTCCTGACCAACTGCTGCCAAAATTCACCTAATTGCGGCAATTCTGGTGATGTGGCGCTGTCAAAACGCAATTCCAATAACCGGACTAACGATCCTTCTACCCGTAATACATTAGAGTCAAGTAAGCTAGAGGCGACACCTTCACTTACTAAAGGTTGCCACAGATGAGCTATTTGCCACAACCAATTTAGTTGGCGCATTGATGTTGCATCACGCCAAGCGGTGGTTAACTCGCTGCCCAAATGAACTTGTTGGATAGTGTCATCTACTAATAGTGGCGGTTTTTCTAAGAGTAATATTTCTCGGTGGAAAGACCCGTCAGCAACAAAAAGCACTCCATATACCTGCGGTACGTGTAAACGGTAGGGAATCAGTCTCAGGTACGCTTTTAGAGGCTGCAAATTATCTAACTCAGGCGTTAGCGCTAATAAACCAGGCTTCGTATCTAAAAGAACAAATTTATCAACGATTAAATAGCGATCGGCTAATATTTCTCCAGGGCTACCCACACTTGGGCTATCTACCACAGCCCAGAGATAATTTTTGGGTAGAGGCGTCGAACATCGCTGGCAAAACTTATGAGTCAGGGGGTTGGCAGCCTGACAATTTTCGTTTGGACAGTAGAGCGTTGCCGCGTCATTTTCCATAGTTTTCGCACCGATCAGCGATTGGCAATTTCTTTAATAGCATTAGTAGGGACAATCTAGACCGCTCATCTTTCTTAAACTTGACATACCAAGACTTTAGATGATGATTTTAGCTGGCGGATATCAGCAGGTGCTAATACAAAACTTATCCAAAAAATACGCTCCTAACTCAACCCTACAGCCTAATCATAGCTTCTATTGCCCTGTGACTCTCCATCGCCAAAGCAACTAACTCCAACCCTGTCACCACAGCATAACCCAAGCATAACTGCACGATTTGCTTTTGGTAAATTACCCCATCATCAACAGGCAGATAATGTTGGTATTTATTTAGTTTATAAGTAGGATAGCAAGATTTAACTTTAATTTAATAATTAAGAATAGCAAATATTAATTTTGGCAAAAGTACCCGATCGATGCAGTGACTTTAAATATTTCTTTCGGACTGCTGTTAGTGGCAGGGGGAGGTAGCCAGTGCTGAGTTAAGCAATACAGATAATCGTAGGGGCACAACATGTTGTGCCCCTAACCATGTACTTCATTTACCTGAAATACGCTGGATAAATTTTTCCGCTTTCAGCCGAGACACTTTTAACTCAGCACTCTTTGTAAAGAAGGGTTCAGGCAGCCCGCTACCAACTTCTTGGCTTATTGCTTGTCGTCAATGGCAACTTGAGGGATTCCCATGCTGTAATTAGTAACACGGGCAGAAAGATTGTAGCTGACTTCGCCGAGTTGCAGAAGCGATCGCAGATAATGCTCTAAATCTGATCCTACACGGCGCAAGTTATAGTCTGTGAGGTCTGCGCCACTAGATGCTTCTACTAGTTCATCAAATTTTCGATAAATTTTTTGTAGTGCATCTTCATTCCAATTAAATTCGTTATCTGGGTCAACATCTAAGGTTAAGACTTGTTGACTAGGAACTAGATCGCCATCCCGGTCAATTTCACCTGCAAAAATGCGGATATGCCGGGTTGTGGACTTGAGCAGCATCGGGTTATCCATAAAAAGGTGTAAGATTTGCGTGAATTACACTGAAATTATTGTAGACGTTATATCCGAGCTTGAATGCTCTCAATTTAAAAGCTTTGAATGCTGTTTTCAAAGGGTACATTGAATGGTCATAAGTAAAAATATCATCTTTCCTAATGAGTTTGCTACTACTGTTATGAGTTGAAGATATATTTAACTGCTAGTACTGACAGTAGTCGAATTATTTTTCTGTAAAAATTAATTGGTAGAATATTTTCATTTAGTCTCTAAATCTGACTTACTGCTAAGATTTTTAGACTCAATTAATCCCAAATGGCGGTAAAACAAGGTACTCAGCAGGAATAACTCGATCTGTGTACTTTTTTTATGAAGAACAAAAGTTTTGACATTAATAATTATGCCGAGCAATTTCTCCGGAATTTTCTATTGCAAAAAACGTACATCAAGTAATTTCACGCAATAGCGCTACATCGACCGCTGGCTGTAATAAACTCCAAAAATTTCAGCGGTTTTACTTACGTATAAACACTAAAATTTGAGTAACAAGTCAAACTGTTATTGACGTTCACATAAAGTTGATGTAAAAACCTTTAAAAAGGTTGAACAACTTCTTACAGAAACTTTATTGTGTAGAATCTTAAAAACTGAATAATAGTTATGGCTTACCATAAGCTACATCTGGCACAGAAACCTGAAAATCTAGACACTGAAAATCTAGCTTGAAAATACACCACAGGAGAGTGAAATGGAATACAAAGGTGATTGATGAAGAAAAATTCTTAATTCAAGCACTTTGGATTCAAAAGAGATATAAAGAATTTTGCTGGACATCTACCTCCTTACCCTCATGACAACCAAGTAAAGGAATCTCAATAGTTATGAACTCCAAAGCATTACCACGCCAGATAAATAATCTCGAAGTAGGTGTTTATGAGTGTGAAATACATCTCAAATTCCGGTTGATTGAGGAAAAGAGTCTATTGAGCGATCGCGAGCAACTCTTACAGGTGCTACTTGATGCTTTAACCGAAGGTTCTGATGACTTTCTAGAAACGCTACAAGCGTCCGTTAAAGCCCAGGAAGTATCGGAGTTTAAAGCCTCGCCTCAAATGCGACGTCAGCTAATGCGCTTGCGTAATGTCGCGGAAAATTCTCCAACCTAAAGGTGTAATTTCAGTAGTAAAAAACGTGAATTGGGCATCAAATCAAATGTTGATCCCATACCCCCGTTGCCATAAAAACTGAGCAGTCAGTAGATTTCATAAAATATTTTGATTTCTACCTTGTGAAAGTCTTATTTAGCAACAGAAAGTCCCAGGAACAGTTTCCGCTATTAAAAACTTTGTAGCAAAGAATACTGGTAGAATCTGAAAGCAAATTCAGCCGGGTGCATTTTACCGAGTTTTTATCAAAACATTGCAGAATAATAAAACCTTGTGTCTTTACAGATGGGGAATTGGACAACAGGCGCAAATCAAATGAAAACCTAAAAGATAAAAGTAAAAATAATAACCTTTCTTTTAGCTTTTTGCTTAAGCTAAGTGCCTGATTTGCTAAAAGACTTATGTTTTATCTATTACTGGTAATAGGTCACGGTTTAGCAGCCAGTTACCTATTACCGATTACCCAGGAGTAGGGGAGCAGGAAAGTGAGGGAGAAGAATTAATAACCAATTACTAATGCCCAATGCCCCATGCCCCATGCCCAATGCCCCATGCCCAATGCCCAATGCCCCATGCCCAATCCCTATTTAGCAAGACCGTGTTCTAGAGCAAAGCGAACTAACTCTGTACGGCTATTGGTACCGGTTTTACTAAATAAACGGCTGACGTATTTTTCTACATTGCGGACGCTGGTTTCTAAGCGACGGGCGATTTCTTTGTTCATTAACCCTTCTGCGACCAAATTTAAAACACTTTGTTCTCTGGGAGTCAAATCAATTTTAAAAGGGGCTGGCGATTGGGAAATAGCATTTCTTTGAGTTAACAATGCTTTAATTTGGGAAATCTGATTGGCTAGTTCAGCAAGATCGGGGGTTTCAGCGTCATCTCCCGTACTCGCAGCCTTAGCGGCGCGACGGGCTAGCAAATTTTCGACTATAGCCACTAACTCGTCTGGATCGAAGGGTTTGGGTAGATAGGCATCAACACCAGCGTGATAGCCTTGAATGCGATCGCCTGTCATACCTTTAGCAGTTAAAAATACTACTGGGAGTGCTTGGAAACGGGGGTCTTCCCGTAGTTGCTTCAGGAATTGATAGCCATCTACTTGAGGCATCATCACATCAGAAATCACTAAATCAGGTGTATTCAGCTGCATCCATTCCCAACCTTCAAGGGCGTTACTGGCGACTTGAACGCTGAAACCGCTCTCTTGCAAATAGTCTTTCACGGCTTCCCGTATCCCTGGTTCATCATCCACCAGTAACAATTGTGCTGACATTTAAAATTCCCTTGAGTTTTCCTTTTTCCAATTTAGCGAAAGTTGGTAAGCATTGAGCAACTTGAATTCACCTCTACCGCCTCAAAAGCTTTTAAAGTTCACAGCTGTGCCTCCATCAACTCTGCTGCTGCATTAACGATTGTGCCTTCATAAGGACGGGGTGTCCGCAAAGTTTTTCAACATTCCCCTATAGCAAGATCCCAACAGTTGATGGTTTCATGTTGGCTACCGCTAAGGAAAGTTGGCTTGTCTTGAATCAAACTAAGCCACCATGTAGTAAGGCAGTCTCTAGTAGCTATGATTCATGATTGCTATGAGAATAAAAAAAGCGTTCTTATCAATTACGAATTTTTTAATAACCCTTACCATTGAGGATTTTCCATAATTAATGCTTCTGCTGCCGAGCTATTTAATGGAACTGAGAAAAAATGTCCTTGGACATATTGACAGTTTAACTTTCTTAGAACTAATAGTTGCTCTTTTGTCTCTACCCCTTCGGCAAGCACATCCACACCTAGCTTGTGTGCCAAAGTGACAATTATCTCAATAATTTCTAAATTCTTACTATTAGTGCCCATCATGCTGATGAAAGAACGGTCAATTTTCAACACACTAATCGGAAAGTTATAAAGACCACCTAATGAAGAGTAGCCTGTACCAAAGTCATCAATTGATAACTCAATGCCCATCTCTCGAAGTTGTAAAATAGCGGCAGTTACCTTATCGCCATTTTCCACAATTGCCTTTTCAGTAATCTCTAGGATTAGAGTACCAGCATCCAGGCCAGTTGAGTGCAAAATTTGCCCAATCTGCTCTATCAAGTCCGGCTGAGAAAATTGCTTGACGGAGAGATTAACACTAATTTTCTTTAGTAATTTAGAACGATGACATTCCCGCCAAACTTGCATCTGGCGGCAAGCTTCATGCAAAGCCCATTTGCCAATGGAGAAAATTAGTCCAGTTTCCTCTGCTAGGGAAATAAAATCTGCTGGATTAAGTAGACCACGCTCTGGGTGCTGCCAGCGCAATAGAGCCTCAAAACCTAAAATAGAGCCATTAGCGAGCGAAACAATCGGTTGATAATAAACCCGAAATTCTTCGCGTTCAATTGCTCGCCGCAAATCAGTCTCTAACTGCAATCTCGCTAGAGCATCAGCATACATATCTGAGTTGAATAGCTCATAACGCGCTCTGCCTATCATCTTGGCTCGATACATTGCTGTATCTGCATCCCTCAACAGTTCTTCTGGGTGTTGATAGTCTACTGTCGAACTCAACGCAATGCCAATACTTGCCGTGATGAAGACTTCTTGTCCGTCAAGTTCAAAGGGTAATGCCAGTTCCTTCTGAATCCGTTCAGCGACTTTGATAGCATCTGACATATCCTGGATTCCTTCAAGCAGGATTGTAAATTCGTCTCCCCCAAGCCGTGCTGCTGTATCTATGGAGCGTACACATATTTGTAGTCTACTTGCAACAGCAAGCAGCAATTGGTCTCCATTTAGGTGTCCAAGGCTGTCATTGATCACCTTAAACCGATCTAGGTCGATAAATAGTACAGCATATAGATAATCTGAATGCCGTTTTGAATAATTTATCGCATGTTTTAGGCGGTTCATAAATGCAACGCGGTTTGCCAGACCCGTCAGTGTATCGTGAAAAGCAAGGTGCAGTAGTTGTGACTCGACTCTTTTACGTTCTGTAATTTCATTTAGCAATTTCTGATTTGCTTTTACCAGTTCCGCTGTCCGTTCCGCTACCCGTATTTCTAACTCACTGTAAGCTCGGTACAACATTTCTTCAGCTTGTTTGCGTTCACTGATGTTGCACAACAGCCAACGCCACCCAAGGTAATTAAACTCAAGATCGTATACTACAGACGCTTTCACATTAGCAGGGAAAGGCTTTCCTTTCCGTGGCTGTAAGTGAATTTCCCAGTTCAGTATCTCTTGCAAATTGTTTATTTGATAGTTAAAGGACTGGCGGTCTTGTTGAGCAATAAAAAGAATTAATGGTTTACCTACTAAATATTTTTGTTGGACACCGAGCAAAGTTGCTGCTATGTGGTTAGCCTCTTGGATTATTCCGTCAGTATCAGTTACCAAGTAACCATCTGGAGCAAACTCGAACAAATCTTGGTAACGCTGGCGCTCTTTCTCTACTGCCGCTCGTGTTACCTTTAACTCCTCGGAAGCTGTCAATAGTTCTTCCATTGCGGTGTTAAGTTCCTCGAAAGCTTCTGTTATCATCTCCGGTTGTGAGTTCAGCTTAGTTCCATAGCATTTTAATAGTTCCTGTATCTGTGAGCACAATTTATCTATCTGTTGATTAAATCCATCCACTTTCATGTTGCTCAACTCACAAAACTATAAAGCGTAAGTGTGAATGAAGAAAGCAGTGAAAGCAAACTCCATGCTTTCTTCAAGACTTCAGACGCTATTGAGCAGGCAAGGAGAGAAGGTTACTTGAAAGAGCGGACACTCTATAAATAAATATTAAAGAAGTTGGTTTTTTGATTTACTAATTTATCTTTCAATAATCACGAAGCAATCAAATTTGTGCAGCCTCAATCAACTTTTAGCCTTATTTAGTGCCAACCAGCCCTACATAGTGAAATTTTTATTTTATTAAATACAAGGTACTAAAGTTCAAAGATTAATAACAGCATATTTGCTTTACCTACTTTTGAAAATACTTCTTAAGATACATTCGCTTTTGTGAGCTAAAGAAAGCATAAGGTTCTCAGTCAATGCTTCTAGACTGACAAGAACGTTTTTGCTCAGGTGTTACTGAATTCAGCTATGAAAATGATTTTGCGTAATTTCAAAACCTTTGTAGAGACTAGCAATTGCAACGTCTTTATACCAAAATTTACACATCTAAATCAGCAACGCCCTTTTTCTTAATTACAGTCGAGCAATTATCTTGGCATTCTCTGGTAGCTTGGCCTCTCTTTGTCCAGCAGTACGCGCCCTAGCTGTGAATAAACCAATGGGGGTATTTAATAAATCTACAAGCGTGGCTTGACTAGCAATGGCTGCGACGGGCTTCGCCAAAGCCTTTTTAATATCTCTTGGTACTTCCTTCAATAACCAACGTGCCAAGCGATAGCCGTATTCTCTGGGTGTCATCTCTCGCATTAAATCTACACCGTACAGTTCGTGCAGATAGCGATTTGAACGTCCATAACGCCGCCATTGACTTTGCAGTTCTTGAAGTGTAGCGCGGTGGCGGTGCTGAACGATCGCACTTGGAGCAAATTCTAAACGCCCGATGTTTTCTGCCAAAATCCGCCAACAAATATCAGCATCACCACCAGTAGTTAGATAGGGACGAAATAAACCCACTTTTTCAAAAGCAATGCGTCGAATCGCCAAATTAGCTGTTTGACCATAGGGACGAAAGGAATGGTTAAGGGTATGTTTTTGCGATAAAGTTTCTTGACGGTCTGCGTGTTGTTCTAACAAAGTTGTGCCTGGTAGTGCCAAAATTTCACCAGCAACAATTACTACTTCTGCGTTAACAAAAGGCTGAATTAGTGTGTCTAACCATTGCGGTTGTGGGCGACAATCTGCATCGGTAAAAACCATAATTTCACCCGTAGCGGCGCGAATCCCGGTATTACGAGCAGCGTAAGAGCTTTGAATTTGGGTTTCGCTTAAGGGGCGAATTGTAATTGGGGAATTTTCGGCAGATGTTTTCAGGATGGTGAGAGTGCGATCGCTACTGTTGTTGTCCACCAACAAGTATTCTACCCGGTCTTTTGGGTAAGTTTGAGACAACAGACAATTGATTAACTCTGGTAAATCTGCCTCACCGTTATAAATAGGAACAACCACCGATACCATTGGTAAAAAGCTGGTGGCGGTGGTTGCATCAACTGGTTGATGATTCATAAATCTGAGATTTTGGAGATGGGATTAGTAGTTAGTATTCCCAAATCAAAATCCTGGAACGGCATATCAAGCAGTTTTCATAACTCCAAAAATCTGGATTTGGGAATACTACTATATAAACACCTGGTAACAAATCATTCGCGTCAATTTAAAATTTCAGGTTATCGGCACGGCTCATGGGTCGAGTCGGTTGATTTGCTGGTGGCTGGGCAAAGTTATTATTTGATAGAATTGCGATCGCTCGAGCATATTGGGGATCGCTCTTAGTTCCAATTAAATTGGGATTAGAAGCCAATTGACGCTCTTGTGCCTCTGTCAAGTCTAGCTTGATATCAGGTGTAATTCCTTTGTGGTTAATATCCGTTCCTGCTGGGGTGTAGTAATGGGCAATGGTGACAGCCAAGCCGGAACCATCTGCGAGTTCATGAACTGACTGGACTAAGGCTTTGCCAAAGGTTTGACCCCCCACGACTACCGCCCGTTTATTATCCTTGAGTGCCCCTGTAAGGATTTCACTAGCACTAGCTGAATTGCCATCCACTAAGACTGCCAAAGGACGATTTGTCAAAGCAGTGCGATTGGCTTTAGTTTCTTCGCTGCTGCCTACACGGTCTATTGTCTTGACAATTCCGCCGTTGTCATACCACATCCGAGCAATTTCAATGCTTGCCTGTAACAAACCGCCAGGATTTCCCCGCAAATCCAAGACATAAGAATCAACTTTCTTAGTGTTCAAATCGCGGATGGCTCGTTGCATTTGGTCTGCGGCGTGGGCGCTAAATTCCCGCAAACGGATATAGCCAACGCGGCGATTCCCTTCTTGTCTGAGGGTATAGCGTACCGTTGGGACTTCAATACTTGCCCTTGTCAGCTTCAAATCAAAGGCATTTTGGCCTGCGCGTCCTAATCTTAGCTTAATCGGAGTACCCGCTTTGCCACGGATGAGCTTAGAAGCATCATCCACTTTCATTTTGAGAGTGGATTTGCCGTCAATTGCCAAAATTTGATCGCCTGCTTTGATTCCAGCTTTCAGCGCCGGAGAGTTTTCTATGGCTTCGACAACGGTGAGCTGCTGAGTTTTTTCGTTCACTTCCATCCGAATGCCGATACCAGAGACTTCCCCAGATGTTTGGCTAGTTAGAGCTTCAAATTGTTGGGGGTCCATGAACCGAGTGTAAGGATCTCCTAACTTTTGTAAAGCTTCGCGGATGGCAGTGTATGCTTCTTCCTTAGAAGAGTAGTCTTTGCTCAACAAGCTTTGCCTGGTTGCTTGCCAATCTTGTTGATTAAATTTGCCATCAACATATTCATGATTTACCAGTTGCCAAACTTGGTCAACTATCACTTTTGGGCTGTCTTGGAGGGCTAGAGCAGCACGGACACCACGAGTCCAAGCGGGGCCGAATACAGACATGGTAGCAGTTGTGGCGATCGCTCCACCAATCAAGGCTACTTGGAGCGGTGAGTAACTTTTCGCAGATTGGTTCATGTATACTTAGCTGGAATAATTGTGTTGTTGACAGTTTAGCAATCAGGCTTTCCAGAAATTTTTAAGTTTTTATACCCCAGAATCAACTATGTTCCTTCATCATTTTTATCCTTAAATGATGCCAAAAATGCCGCATTAGTTATTAACAATCATTTCTCAGTTTGTTAGTCTACTCCGGAAGGCTATACTGAGCGTGTGACACTTTAATTAGCGTCATCTTTGCATTCTAGATTACTTTTATAAGATAGCACTTTGCTCACTGAATTGCAGTACTGTTATACAGCAATAAAATCAGTTTTTCTTACTTAAGTCATGAAACGCAAATTTACCAACAAATCATTAATTTCTATTAAAAAAAAATCTGCTAATCTGTGGCAATTGTTACAAAAACTCAGTGGTGGATTGTATGTTGTCCTGGGTGTTTGGCTGATTTTTACTACTATAACCTTAGTTTTTGCGTCTTCGCAGCCAGTAGATGCGTTCTTTGTGCTTGGTGGCAGTATTCGTCGAGAAACTTATGTTGCCCAACTAGCAAAACAATACCCGCAAACCCCAATTTTAATTTCTCATGGTTCCCCAGATCCCTGTATACGGTTAATTTTTGAGGCAGAATTAGCAGAGTTACAAAACGTTTGGTTAGAAAAATGCGCGAATTCTACCTTTGAAAATTTTTATTATGGTATTCCAATTTTGCGCCGTTGGGGAGTGCATAAAGTCATGTTGATTACCTCGTCAAGTCATTTACCCAGAGCTAAATGGATGGCACAGGTTCTTTTTGGCGCTCATGGTATTTGGGTTGAGCCAGAAATTGTTCAGGAGTCGGGTATTCCTGGTAATCGGGAATCTTGGACAAAAACTGGATTAGATGTAACGCGCAGCTTATTTTGGGCGATTTTAAGTCAAATTATTCAACCGCAATGCTCAAATGTGACAAAACTTACTGATGTAGATATGCAAGCTTGGGAGCATCGAGGTTTTCATTGTGAACACCAAGGAGGGTTGAGGAGGTAACTTACTCGTAATGCGTCCACATCCGAATTATCTTGACTACTTGCTCGGATTCAATGACCTCATATACCAATCGATGCTGTATATTTATCCTACGAGAATAAGCACCTGATAAGTCACCAACCAGCTTTTCATAAGGTGGAGGATTTTGAAAAGGATTTTCTTTAAGGACTGCGAGTAATTCCTCGGCCTTTTCCTTTAAGTTACTAGAAGCTAATTTCTTTGCGTCTTTTTGCGCTTGTTTTGTATAAATTCAACCTCCAACTCGCTCCTTCTGGGTTTGCAAGTAGCTCTTCAGAAGCTTGCTGGCTCACCAATCCAACTCCCCATCACATTCTTGGATCGGGGTTGCTATAGCAATCCGAATTGAAACGTGAGAAAACACTGAGATTAAAAGTGGGTGTTTTAAAGCCTTTCAGCGATTTTCTCTCTCACGAATGATTTAGGATTGCTATAGTCCTTCTTTTATAGATTTTCGCATTCCAGGGACAGATAATAAGTAAAGAGTCTCTTGAATTGCAGACCAATCTTTTTCCGCTAGCAGAATTGCATTACCACGATCGCCTCGAATGATCACAGGTTTACCCTGCTCTGCAACTTGGTCGATGATCTCTTGCAAATTATTTTGAGCGTCGTTGACAGGAAGCGAAGACATCATAACTTTTTTAACTCACGATAACTTTAATTTAGTTTACTCATCCTACAAAAAATCACTTTGTTTTTTTGATAGCATGATAACCGTGTCATCATGCTAATTATGATAATATCATTTAAAGATCGAGGAACGGAAGATATTTTTGATGGCAATGACTCAAAGGAAGCTCGTAAGCAATGTCCTATAGACTGTTGGGAAGTTGCACGGAGAAAATTAGATCAAATCAATGCAGCGTTATCTCTAGATGACATGAAAGTTCCACCGGGTAACAGGTTAAAAGTACTAAAAGGCGCTCGTAGAGGTCAGCATAGCATTCGGATTAATGACCAATATCGAATTTGCTTTATATGGACACTCCAGGGTGCATCAGAAGTTGAAATAGTCGATTACCATTAGGAGGTAACAACAGATGAGAGTTCCAAAGTATAGACCTCCATCACATCCAGGTGAAATATTACTTAAAGATTTTATAGACCCAATGGGAATCACCCAAAGAGAACTTGCAGATGCACTTCACGTTCCTTATCAGCGAATAAATGAGCTTGTAAATCAAAAGCGAGGTATTACACCTAGTACGGCAATAAGGTTATCAAAATTTTTCGGAAATAGCTCAGAGTTTTGGTTAAACCTCCAACAAAATTGGGAACTTTACCACGTTCTCAAGGAAGAAGAAGAGGAACTAAAAAGTATTTTGCAATTTGGAACCACGAAGTAGCGATCGCTTTAAAAACTAAGCGGTATATTTGCATAAAATAACCACAATTAGGCAAAGGTGAAGAAAATCTTACTCTCCACCTCTGGGCTTGTTCATAGACATCGCTTCTGCTGATTGCATCCAATAGAGAATCAATGCAAAAGTTCCCAATCTTGCAGCATCAAAATAGCATCTCTATACAAAGACAAATCTACCTGGTTAACTTCTATTCCCTCTCCGATTCCTTGTAGAAGGGTAATTGTCAATTTTCCTCCCAAATGTTCGCGGAATTCCGTAAGCCCCCTAAATAGACAATGCGGATGGTCTAGTCGATCTAATTGCTCTGTCAATGCCGATACGTACAAAGTAAAGCCTAATTTTTTGAGTGTAGTTAGAACCCTTTGCCACTCTGATTGTAAGAGTTGCCCTGTTAAATATGAATAGGTTGTATCTAAAGCGATGCCGATCGCAACAGCTTCACCGTGACGTAAGCTGTAATTAGTTAAATGCTCCAGTTTGTGAGCAGCCCAGTGTCCAAAGTCTAAAGGACGCGATGAACCCATTTCAAAGGGATCGCCACTACCAGCAATATGCTCTAAGTGCAACTGAGAACAACGATAGATCAGTGTTTCCATTATATCCATGTCTCGATTAGCCAATTTATCGGCATTAGTCATAATGAAATCGAAGAAATCTGCATCTTTAATCAACGCTACTTTTACCGCTTCTGCAATACCCGATCGCCAATCTCGATCGTCGAGGCTAGTAAGAAAATCAAAGTCATTCAAGACAGCATAAGGTGGCATGAATGTACCCAAAAAGTTTTTCTTACCAAAGGCATTGATTCCATTTTTTACTCCTACACCCGAATCATTTTGCCCTAATACTGTTGTCGGTACTCGTAGTAGCCGAATTCCTCGGTGAGCTGTTGTTGCTGCGTATCCTGCCATGTCTAGGACAGCTCCACCTCCAATTGCTAAAACGTAGGAGTGACGGCATAATCCAGCTGCATTGATCCGCTGATGAATTTGCTCTATAAATCTAGAATCGTTCTTGACTGCTTCTCCACCTGGAACTACTATCGGCTCACCGCTCAGTGTTAATACATCTTCATAACATTGGGCATAGGCTGATAATTTTTTTAACAGCCCATCTTGATACTGTAAAAATCCTCCATCTACCACTGCTAGTACTTGTTTTGGGGTTGTCTCCCCATCTGCGGCGATCGCTTGCGCAAGTAAAGGATTATCTAACTCAAACAAACCTCTAGTGAAGTGAACATCATAATTGAAGGTAACGCGGACACATTGGTTAATTGGTTGGAGATTAAGAGCGGTTTTTTGTTGAATAGCCATTTGAATATTATTACTTTTTAAGTAGCTATAAATAAATACACTATTGCAATTAAAATTAACAGCAATATAAACAGAATAAATCCATCACGTAATTCAAAATTTAAATGAACTACTAAACGAATCTATTTACTAAATTAATCATACTTTTGAAGGATTTCACCTAATAGATAAAGTTTAAAATAACATGAATTTACAATTTATATTAATGCCTATCCTTTATATATGAGGTTAGTAATGGAGATCATTATTACATAAAATTCTAATTTTTTTCCGTAAGATAATTTGAGGATTTATCTAATCAAAATGGTATCTTTACAGTATCTTCTTTAAAGTCAGGAGATTTTTATAGATTCAGTGAAGTTATGATCCCAGTAGTATATTACCTAACTGCTTTAAACCCAAAATATCAAGTTTAGTGCTATATTTTATACTTGGTTGTCACAAAGAAGTTGGGCAACTTATCCTGAATTTATCATGAGTAAAGTAAACAAATTACTGCATCACTGGCTGTTAAAGTCTGTTTCAGAGAAAGCTTTTACTTGGTTGGAACAGAAGCAAGCACAGATTGCTAGTGGCACTGCTGAACAAGTGTTTTTTACGGCTTTTAGTGCTGTGCCGCGTTATCTAGGTAAACAGGATTTGCAGCTAACATTCCAGGACTTGGAAGCAGCAGAGGATCTGATTCCCGGCTGGTATCTTGGTAATTGGAGTGTAGATCAAGCGGGTCGCACACTTTTGCTTTTAGCTTTGCCCCACGATGATGCTGAGGTCTATGTGCGATCGCTCGATCGAGTCTTCTCCACTGCCGATATGGGGGAGTTAGTTGCCCTTTATCAAAGTTTGCCGCTACTACCACATCCAGAGTTACATCGCCATCGTACTGCTGAGGGAATTCGCAGCAATATGAGTAATGTATTTCAAGCTATAGCACTGCGTAACCCTTATCCAGCAAATTACTTAGATAATGCTGCTTGGAATCAGATGGTACTGAAGGCTGTGTTTGTCGGCAGTCCTTTACATCTAATTTGGGGTCTAGATCGGCGTGCTAATCCAGAATTGGCGAGGATGTTAGCAGATTATGCCCATGAACGTTGGGCAGCTAAACGCTCAGTTACGCCAGAACTTTGGCGACCTGTAGGGCGGTTTGCCGATAGCGCCATCATTACAGATTTGGAAAAAGTACTGGCTAATGGGGATATACACGAGCAAGAAGCGGCAGCCTTAGCTTGTGCTGAGTCTCCTTTACCGCAAGCGCAAGCATTACTTTCTCATTACCCAGATTTACAGTCATCCATTCAACAAGGTAATCTGACTTGGAGCAGTTTTAGCCGCAAATGAAGGGAGTGGGGACTGGGGACTGGGGACTGGGGAAGAAGCAAGGGAGCAGGGGAGAAATCAATTCAAAATTCAAAATTCAAAATTCAAACATTGTAGAACTTCTGCCTCCTGCCTCGTCTTTCCCAATGCCCAATGCCCAATGCCCAATGCCCAATTCCCAATCCCCAATCCCCAATCCCCAATTATTAAAACTATGATGTTTATCGATCCTCACATTCACATGTGTTCCCGTACTACTTACGATTACTTAGTAATGCGGGAATATGGAATTGTTGCCGTTATTGAACCAGCCTTTTGGTTAGGACAACCCCGAACTAATGCTGGCTCATTTAAAGACTACTTCAGTAGTCTTGTGGGCTGGGAACGGTTTCGTGCTAGTCAGTTTGGCATCCAACACTACTGCACAATCGGCCTAAATCCGAAAGAAGCTAACAATGAAGCGCTAGCAGCTGAAGTTATGGAACTGCTACCACTTTATGCCTGTAAAGAAGGAGTTGTTGCCATTGGTGAAATTGGCTATGACGATATGACGGAAGCAGAAGATAAGTACTTTTGTCAACAGTTAGAATTAGCCAAAGAACTCGATAGTTTGGTACTAATTCATACTCCTCACCGTAATAAGAAGGCGGGTGCTAGTCGGAGTATGGATCGTTGTATTGAATATGGCTTAGATCCTTCACAAGTAGTTATCGATCACAACAACGAAGAAACCGTTGAAGAAGTATTAGGACGAGGTTTTTGGGCGGCTTTCACGATTTACCCACAGACGAAGATGGGTAACGCCCGGATGGTAGAAGTTGTCCGTAAGTATGGATGCGATCGCATCATTGTAGATAGTAGTGCTGATTGGGGTATTAGCGATCCTTTAGCAGTCCCAAAAACGGCTCAGTTGATGTTAGATAGGGGCATTCCTGAAGAACATGTGCGAGCAGTTTGTTATGAAAATGCCCTAGCTGCTTACAGTCAAACTGGACAAATGAAAGCTTCAGATTGGCTCAATCCCCAATCTATCGATCAGCGTCAGCTGTTCAGTGGTAATTCTGTGCTACGGGGACAAGAACCAGGAATCAAATCAGTTTCAGATTTTGTGTTGATTGAGTAGAAAATTGTGAGGGGGGATTGGGCATTGCAAGAGATATTTTCATCTTAATATGCAGTTTATTTTCAAAAATTACTAGGCAGGGGGACAGATAAGTGAATGTTGCAAGCTTAAATTTTCAAAGCTGGCGGGGTTATCTGGAATTGATGCGTCCTGCTAATATTGTTACTGCTTGGGCGGATATTCTTCTAGGCTTTGCTGCTTCTGGTTCTGGAATTATTTTTACCAAATTAATTAATGGCGAAGCAACTTTTGCCATCTTAATTCCATTAGCTTGGTTGTTATTGGCGACAACTGGTTTATACGGTGGCGGGATAGTTTTTAACGATGTTTTCGATGCCGAATTAGATGCCAAAGAGCGACCAAATAGAGCAATTCCTAGTGGTCGCGTATCTCGTCAAAATGCTACTTTCTTGGGGAGTATACTGTTTGCAATTGGGATTATAGCTGCTTTTCAAGTATCGTTGTTGAGTGCTGCGATCGCAACATTTATTACTCTTTCATGCCTCCTTTATAACTCACTCGCCAAACATCATCCTTTTTTCGGCCCTTTAAATATGGGTTTGTGCCGTGGCAGTAACTTATTATTAGGCGTAAGTGCTGTACCAGAAATAATCGGTGAACGTTGGTATTTAGCACTGATTCCTGTTCTTTATATTGCTGCTATTACCGCAATTAGTCAGGGTGAAGTTCACGGAGGAAAGAAGATTACGGGAGTACTCGCGCTACTTCTAATTGCAATAGTTTTGACAGCAGTTTTAGCTTTAGGATTATTAGAAGAGTATAGAGCGATCGCAGCCCTACCATTCGCTATTTTCTTAGCTATCAGAATCTTGCCTAACTTTATCAAAGCAGCGCGCGAACCGATAGCTGAAAATATCAGAAATGCTGTGAGAATTGGCGTTTTATCTCTAATAGTATTAGATGCAACCGTTGCATCTGGTTTTGCTGGTTTGTATTACGGTTTATTTGTTCTAATTTTGCTACCATTTTCTATGAAGTTAGCAAAGGTATTTGCTGTTACTTAAATTTTAATGTATACACCCAGTAATACCATTAATCGGCTGTAGGGGCGCACATCTATGCGCCCCTACCCATGAATATGTAGCAAGTATTTTGTGGAATAGTTTAAGCCAAAAAAAAACAGATGTACAAAGGATAGAGCTATAAAATGAAAGTTACAAAAAACAATAATTTTCACTTAACTTATTGCAGCAATATTCATCCTGGTGAAAGTTGGCTAGAGGTTTGCGCCAATTTAGAGAAGTATATTCCCGAACTCAAATCACGTTTATCGCCTACAGAACCTTTTGGTATTGGCTTGAGGTTAGCAGATGTTGCAGCAAAACAACTTTTAGAAAATAATAACTTAGCTCAATTTCAAGATTGGCTGACTCAAGAAGATTTATATGTTTTCACCTTAAACGGATTCCCTTATGGTGGATTTCATCGACAGGTGGTAAAAGACCAAGTTTATGCACCAGATTGGTCTACACAAGAACGGGTTAATTATACATTAAATTTGGCACACATTTTAGCTAGTCTATTACCCCAAGGACTTGATGGCGGAATTTCTACACTACCATTATCCTATAAACCTTGGTGGATAAAAGACCAAGCAACTTTTGAGACAGTTATAAAAAAGAGTTGTTTGAATATAGCATCAGTTGTTATAGAAATGATTCGCATCCATGAAGAAACAGGCAAGATCCTTCATATTGATTTAGAACCTGAGCCTGATGGTTTAATTGAAAATACTTCGGAAGTAATTGACTTCTATCAAAATTGGTTATTGCCAATAGGTGGTAGTTATTTATCAGACAAGTTAAATATTGAGCAGGATTTAGCAGAGACTAAATTGCTAGAACACGTTCGAATTTGCTATGACACCTGCCATTTTTCCGTTGAATATGAGCAGCCAAACTCTGTATTTGGACGTTTGCAATCGGTAGGAATTAAAATTGGGAAAATTCAAATCAGCGCTGCAATTAAAGTAAAAATCCCTGCTGAGGTTGAAAAGCGTAGTTTGATAGTTGAACGCTTACGTCCTTTTGCAGAATCTACCTATCTTCACCAGGTAATAGAACGTCGTAGCGATGGTACACTCCACCACTATCCTGATTTAATAACTGCATTACCAAATTTAGAGCAATCTCTAGCTGAAGAATGGCGCACTCACTTTCATGTCCCAATTTTTATTCATGATTATCAAATTTTGCAATCTACCCAAGATGATATTGCTACTGTTTTACAGCTACTTCAGACAAATAATGCTTGCTCACATCTAGAAATTGAGACTTACACTTGGGATGTATTGCCATCAGAAATGAAGATAGATTTGCTGACTTCTATTCAGCGTGAATATGAGTGGGTATTAAAAATAATTCGTAATTTCTAATTCGTAATTCGTAATTAATAAATTAAGATTTTCACTGGTTTTTCTGGTTGAAATCTGTAGAGATATACCATAGCGCATCTCTAGTTATTTCTTCAAATTGGTATAAGAGAGAATTGAATGTATGCAGAAAACAGTTGTTTTAAATGTCGTAGGATTAACGCCTAGTTTACTAGGAGAAAATACTCCGTTTTTATCTTCTTGGGCGGCTATTGGGCAAATGGTTCCCATCAAAAAAGTGCTACCTGCTGTGACTTGTTCGGTTCAGGCTACTTATTTAACAGGAAAATTGCCTGATGAACATGGAATTGTCGCTAATGGTTGGTACTTCCGCGATGAATGTGAAGTGAAATTTTGGCGACAATCTAATAAACTAGTCCAGGCTCCTAAAGTTTGGGAAATAGCTAAATCAATCGATCCAAATTTCACTTGTGCCAACCTTTTTTGGTGGTACAACATGTATTCTTCAGTAGATTATGCGATTACGCCGCGCCCGATGTATCCCGCAGATGGGAG
The DNA here is from genome assembly GCF_034530955.1 of Nostoc sp. DedQUE05. Lineage (NCBI taxonomy): Bacteria > Bacillati > Cyanobacteriota > Cyanophyceae > Nostocales > Nostocaceae > Nostoc > Nostoc sp. DedQUE05. The sequence goes on from NZ_JAVRCB010000012.1 coordinate 156,344, forward strand.
AAAATTACCTGATATTTATACCCATCCTAGTGATGTGCGATCGCAAATTCAATCTGATTTAGGAAACTTCCCTCTGTTCGATTTTTGGGGCCCAAAAACTACCATTAGTTCTAGTCAATGGATTGCCAATTCAGCAAAATGGATTGAGGAACGTTACAGCCCGACATTATCACTAGTTTATTTACCACATTTAGATTACTGTCTGCAAAAGTTTGGTAACAATCAAACAGAGATTAAAGCAGATTTGCGAGAAATTGATGCTGTTTGTGGCGATTTAATTGAATATTATCAAGCACGCAATACTCAGGTAATTATTCTTTCTGAGTATGGCATTACTCCAGTCTCTAAAGCTGTGGATATCAACCGCGTACTACGGGAAAATGGTTTAATTGCTGTGCGGGAAGAATTAGGGCGAGAACTGCTCGATTTTGGGGCTAGCATTGCCTTTGCTGTAGCCGATCATCAAGTTGCTCATGTATATGTGAACGATCCGGCGTATATCCCGAAAGTGCGATCGCTCCTAGAAGCGACTGAAGGCGTGGCGCAAGTATTGGATGAAGAGGGTAAACAAACGTACTATCTCGATCATCCTAGATCGGGAGAGTTGGTAGCGATCGCCGAGTCTGACGCTTGGTTTACCTATTATTATTGGCTCGATGATGCAAAAGCGCCTGATTTTGCTAGAACCGTAGATATCCACCGCAAGCCTGGTTACGATCCTGTGGAACTTTTCCTCGATCCGCAAATAAAATTTCCTCAAGGAAAAATTGCTCTCAAGTTACTTAAAAAACAACTGGGTTTTCGCTATTTAATGGATGTGATCCCTCTCGATGCTTCCCTAGTGCGTGGTTCTCACGGTAATATCACCAGTTCTGTTGCTGAAGGGCCTCTATTTATCACCCATCAAACTCACCTAGTTAATGAACATCAAATTGAAGCGACAGATGTTTGCTCGTTGATTCTCAAACATTTAAATACTTGAAAGGTAGTATAGAGGCGATATATCGTCTCTACATCTTACCAAAATACAAAAAGACTTCTTGTAATTCATAATCATATCGAGTATGCTTTATATATAAACTCGTTATGACTATGAATTAGATTGTTCTATCAGTAGATAGATATCTACTGACTAAAATGTACTGTGGGCAATCTGAGTAACTTACATGGAGAGCTTCTTGAACCATGACTGAACCCCAAAACTTGACAACTGCTGACGGTATTCCTGTTGCTGATAATCAGAACTCACTCACGGCTGGATCGCGTGGGCCTGTATTAATCCAGGATTTTCATCTCTTAGAAAAGCTGGCTCATTTCAACAGAGAACGTATTCCTGAAAGAGTTGTCCACGCTAAAGGTGCGGCTGCTTTCGGTACTTTTACTGTCACCAATGACATCACCCGCTACAGTAAAGCCAAACTTTTTTCTGAAATTGGCAAGAAAACTGAAGTTCTCCTGCGCTTTTCTACAGTCGGGGGAGAAAAAGGTTCAGCAGATGCCGAGCGTGACCCTAGAGGTTTTGCCATCAAGTTTTACACTGAAGAGGGCAACTGGGATATCACAGGCAACAATACCCCGATTTTCTTCATCCGCGACCCCCTGAAGTTTCCTGATTTCATCCATACCCAAAAGCGCAATCCTCAAACCAATTGCAAAGACCATAATGCAAGATGGGATTTTTGGTCACTCAGTCCAGAATCGCTTCACCAGGTGACGATCCTATTTTCAGACCGGGGAATACCCAAAACTTATCGACACATGGACGGCTTTGGTAGCCATACCTTTAGTTTAATTAATGCTGATGGCGATCGCGTTTGGTGTAAATTTCACTTTAAGACTCTGCAAGGGCATCAAACCTTGACAGAGGAAGAATCCGCTAAGATTAAGGGTGAAGATCCAGATCATGCAACTCACGATTTGTTTGAAGCGATCGCTAACAAAGATTATCCCAAATGGCGGATGTGTATTCAGGTGATGACCGAGGAGCAAGCGGCCAAACATCCTGATAATCCTTTTGACTTGACCAAAGTTTGGAAGCACTCAGATTATCCTTTAATTGAAGTCGGGATATTAGAGCTAAATCGTAACCCTGAGAATTATTTTGCCGAAGTAGAGCAAGCTGCTTTTAGCCCTAGTGCAGTGGTTCCTGGCGTTAGTTTCTCTCCAGATAAAATGCTGCAAGCTCGAATTTTTTCTTACCCAGATGCTCAACGGTATCGCTTGGGTGGTAACTATCAGCAACTACCAGTCAACCAGCCCAAATGTCCAGTGATGCATTATCAGCGAGATGGCTTTATGGCATCGGGGAACAACCACGGTAGCGCTCCTAACTATGAACCGAATAGTGCTGAGGGTACGCCTAAAGAAAATCCAGCTTATGCAGAGCCACCTAGTCATTTGGGCGATGTCACAGTCGATCGTTACAGTCATCGTGAAGGAAACGACGATTACACCCAAGCAGGTAATTTGTATCGGTTACTAACTCCTGAGCAGCAAGAGCGTCTTGCTCATAATATCGTCGGCAGTCTCTCTCAAGCGAGACAGGATATCCAAATGCGCCAACTTTGCCACTTCTTCCGGGCAGATATTTCTTATGGTCGTCGTGTAGCTGAAGGATTGGGCATTTCAATCGATCCCTCAATGTTTTCTCCAACTGCTCAACCTGTAGGTAATTGGTAGCCTTATCCAAAATTTTGTGGGGTGGGCATCCTGCCCGCCCAGAAATACAAGGGACGGGCTTTTCGGCCCATCCCACAAAACTAGTAAAATCATCCCGCAATTATGCAACGCCCTAAAACGAATTCGTGTAGCGATGCATCTAAATACGCATTAATAACGAATCAGGCGTGGAAGGATTAGGCGATACTTACAAGTAGAAGCACTCCAAGTCACCTACCCGGATGCAGAAGTTCAGTTGTAGCGTGAGGATGAACAGACGCTCGTTACGAAAGTTTATGCTTATGCACTTTGCCAAGTGAGAGTATCTTAATAATGTAAGAGTTTGCTTTCATGATATTCAAAAATTTTTTAGACAAAATCATCCAAAGATATGGATAGTAGGAAATTAAAGCATTTTTGCTACACGCAACTATTCACCTAAGTTGAGAGAAAAATTAAATAATTATTCTGTGGATAGGTAAGATATGAATACTAGTAAGCATTCCGATTTAGAAATAGAAATTTTACTTTTGGGTAAATGGCGTTTTAATACTGGTTCGGAAAAAATAACTATTGAATTCAAAGATGATATGACTTATGAACAAACCAGGATTCAAACATTACTTTTATCTAAACCTAAAGAACTTCTAACAGGTAATAAATTTACTGGAGTATGGTACGTTAGTCAAAAAAAGTTGTATTTAAATGTTAAAACTATGCCAAAATCATTTTTTAATTTTAAGGTTCCATTAGTATTTAAGATTTCTATTGCAGATATGGTAGCTACTTTAGGTTCAGTGTTTGTGGCAGAAATGTATGAGGTTATTAGAATTAATAGCTCTAAATTTCTCATAAAAGATAAAGAGCAATCAATTCTTGGGACAAAAATAAATAATACTAGGAAGTACTAGAGAATCTTGACAAGCGCGAACAGATTCGATGGCATATTTATTTGATAATACATTGTCATACCCTATGTTTAATTGTAATACTAATTATTTATTAAGCTGCGCTAAATAAGGCTTCAAGAATATGGAATATATGCTGAGATTTACGAGAGAATCAAAGCTAGGATCGGAAGGTTATCTGTCGCACGCATACTAACTATATGACATCTACATCGCGTGTTGTTCATAGCGACTCTGATATATTGGGGGGAACCCCTGTTTTTGTTGATACTCGTGTGCCGATAAAAACCTTAGTTGATTATCTGGAAGCGGGTGACTCACTAGATGAGTTTTTAGATCGTTTTTCCAGTGTCAGCCGTGAGCAAGCGATGTCTACGACGGGCTACGCCTACGCCGCTCTCGAATTAGCAAAGGAAATGCTGACTGCCTATGCTAATTCTGCTTGATGAATGTGTTCCACGACCCTTGAGGCGTGAACTCACTGATTATATTGGTATTAGAGCGATGTAAATTTTATGGCTCAACGCTTAGATTTCAGAGTAGATATTGAAGAAGCTATAAAAACGCTAAACCTTTCTTCTGAGTCTATGACTGAAAAGATACAATTTTTATTCTAAGGTCATTGGTAAGGCGATCGCGCCCAAAATCAAGATATTGAGTTGTAAAGGGAATTTGCAATGAATCATCAAAAACAACTCACTGCAATGCTTGTTCCGTTCTACTTAGGTGAGCAACGCGATTCAGAAGGTCGGACAATTCAAGAGATGTGGACTTGGGATTTTGAACAATTGGAGTGTACCCATGATTACATTCAGTGGTTGTTCCCTTTGCCTGAGCGAAGTGCATTCAATTCTAATGCACCCATCGTTGATGAGGAAGTAATTCAAGCATTTCAAAGCAACCCACACCTACGTCAAAATTTGCTGCGTTCCTTCACAGTTATGCTTAAGTTTTATGGGTTGCAACGCCACGAGAGTAATGACGGAAAAATACTTATCAGCCAGTCAGAAGACTATCTGAATCGTAAAGGCGAATGGGTGTATATCTTTAACCACAATTATCTTCGCATCACCCGTATTTTAAAGTGTTTAATAACATTTGGATTGGAGAATGAAGCCCAAGCGTTTTATGAATGCTTGCGGCAAATCTACCGTGAGGATAGCGATCGGATTGGAGGTAAAACATTTCAGTATTGGACAATTGCAGTTAAACCCAATGCGACAATGTAATAATCTCGTTAGATGCCGCTGGGATTGAGATGCTTTGCTGAGACTCATAGCCTGATGTACTTTGAGGCTAGTATGAAAAGAAGTTTAAACCAGTCCGAAGATGAAAGATTCTCCTATAGAAGAAGTTAATCCAGACATCGAAAGTATTGTGAAGGGAAACACTGCCTTCGCTCTTGATTTGTATGAAAGACTTAAGCCAAGGGAAGACAACCTATTCTTTTCCCCATACAGTATATCTTTAGCATTAGCTATGGCTTACGCTGGTGCTCGTAAAGATACAGAAAGGCAGATAGCTCAAGTTCTCCATTTCACATCGGGGCAGGAACAACTTCACCAAACATTTGCTTGCCTAGAAATGGAATTAAAAGCAGTACAAGATTGGTCAGGAATTCTGTTGCGAACTGCCAATTCACTGTGGCCCCAAACAGGATACCCTTTGCTTGAAGAGTTTTTAAACCTTGTAAACAATTCTTATGGGGTGGTAGTTACTGCCGTCGATTATCAGAAAGATCCAGAAGCAGCAGAAAACATTATTAATGCTTGGGTTGCAGAAAAAACTCAGGATAAGATTCAGAATCTGATTCCATCAAATTCTCTCAATGAATTGACGCGTCTGGTCTTAGTCAATGCCATTTATTTCCAAGGAGACTGGAAAAATAAATTTGACAATACCCTTACAGAAACAGCTCCGTTTTGGATAACATCTGCCAAAAAGATTCAAGTGCCTATGATGGAGCAGAAGGAGACATTTGGGTACAAAGAAACCGAGGACTTACAGGTTCTTCAGTTGCCCTACGTTGGCAACGATCTATCAATGCTTGTTCTGTTACCCAAACAGATTAACGGGTTGAGGGAACTTGAAGACAATCTAACCCTGGAAAATCTGGCGAATTGGGTAGAAGGACTTCAGGAGAGAGAGGTTCGTGTATTTTTGCCACGTTTCAGAGTCAGTTCTCAGTTTCAATTAAATGAGACTCTGATTGCGATGGGGATGAGAGATGGGTTCGATCAAAATAAAGCTAATTTCTCTGGTATGGATGGCAGAGAAAATGGGTTCTGCATTGGAGCAGTTGTCCATCAGGCTTTTGTTGATGTAAATGATGAGGGTACTGAAGCCGCAGCCGCAACAGCTATGGGGATGTTCGATTTGTTCTTGTCTGAGCAACCTTTACCAGTACCAGTTTTTAAAGTCGATCGTCCCTTCATCTTTCTGATTCGTGAGAGGATAACAGCGAGTATCCTGTTTCTTGGGAAAATAGTCAATCCTGAGAAGAGTTTGTAACCTTTTATTTAGAAGTCCTTAAATCAACCATCTATCTTAGCGATCGCACTCAGTTGACAATGAAGGCTAGCCTTGCTCACGATATACTTTGTACTTTATATCAAATTCCCAGTGCTAGCCATTTGTTTGCGTAAGTGCAGCCCGCCGTAGGCATTGCTTTATGCAATAACTCTATTCTTTTTGATGATGAAATCGAATTCCTAAAAAGATGTCATAAACAAACTCAAAAAAGTCCTTTTTCTGCAACAATCCTGAAGTTTGATAACATCCTTTTTCATCTAAGAGTGGCTTCATGACATAGTATGCAGGTTGGTAATTATACCAAGGAATAGAAGGCCACAAATGATGAATTAAGTGGTAATTCTGTCCCATAATTAAGATATTGAGAACTTGGTTCGGGTAGACGCGAGCATTTTTCCAGCGATCGCGCTCCGCAAAAGGACGATGGGGCAAATAGTCAAAAAATAATCCTAGTGCTATGCCGACCACAAAAGCTGGTATAAACCAAAAATTCAAAATGTAACCTAAAAAGTGGTATTGCACTGAGATATAAACAATCACACCGACAATTAAGCGGCTAATGAACCATTCTAATAACTCATACTTACGCCACAATCGCCGTTGAAAGAAAAACACCTCGTGATACAAAAACCGCACTGCAATCAACCACAACGGCCCGCCTGTAGAGACATAATGATCTGGGTCGTCTTTGGGATGATTGACATGACCATGATGCTGTAAATGCACTCGCGTAAATACAGGAAAAGCAAAAGCTAGCATCAGAGCGCTGCCATGCCCTAACATCGCATTTATCACCCGGTTGCGATGGGCAGATTGGTGACAGGCATCATGAATTACGGTTCCAGCACAATGCAAGGCAATAGTATTAACGCTAAAGCACAGCCAGTGCGGCCATTCCCAAAGCCAGTAACCAAAGTTAGATAACACCAGCATTGCTACAGCTACTAAAAACAACAGTAGCGTGGGATTAAAATCACCAGGAGGCGCTAAAAATTCCTTTGGCGGGATTGTCAGTGGCTTTTGTGCCTCCGATGCGATCGTCTCCAACATTGTCTCCTTCTTAATCAAACATTACGAATATACGATAAATATTAGGGACAAATAAAGTTTTGTAAACTTTTGTATAGCAAGATTTATCGACAGCTTTGCATATCAGCAGATGAATAACGCTATGATTCCAGACGAAGCCTAGTCTTTACTGATAAGTGGGGTATGACAATCGGCAAGAAGTTGATGCAATAAACTCCTTCGTTGGGAGGATAGATACAAGATTGATGTACTATATCTAGTCTATCCCACAGCCCCCACTCTCCCATAAACCCTCATCTAACTGCTTATATCTAATTGATATAGCAGTGACTGAAAAGGAGATGCCACTTAAGTTACGATGACTTCCCAGATAGCTCCCTAACTTCAGCCCTTATGCAATTACGAGATTCTCTGCGCCGGACAAAAATTGTCGCTACTATTGGGCCCGCCACTAGCAGTCCTGAAATACTCAAGGCGATTATTGAAGCGGGAGCCACGACGCTGCGGCTAAACTTCTCCCACGGAACTCATGCCGACCATCAGCGTAGTATTCGCTTAATTCGGCAAACTGCCTTTGAACTAAATCAGCCAGTGGCTATTCTCCAAGACTTGCAGGGCCCAAAAATTCGTTTGGGGAAGTTTGATAACGGATCTATAGTTTTGGCAAAAGGCGATCGCTTCACCTTGACAAATCGTCCAGTAGTAGGCACGCAGGAAATTAGTTGCGTCACCTACGATTATTTAGCTGAAGAAGTACCGGTTGGAGCAAAAATTCTCCTCGACGATGGACGAGTAGAAATGCTGGTGGAGGAAATAAACCGGGACAAAGGTGATTTGCATTGTCGCGTCACCGTACCTGGTAAACTTTCTAACAACAAAGGCGTAAACTTTCCCGGCGTTTACCTGTCAATTAAGGCAATGACCGACAAAGACCGAGAGGATCTAATGTTTGGTCTAGATCAGGGTGTCGATTGGGTGGCACTTTCCTTTGTCCGCAATCCCCAGGACATGATCGAAATTAAAGAACTAATTTCTAGTACAGGCAAGCAAGTGCCGGTGGTTGCCAAAATTGAAAAGCATGAAGCCATCGAACAAATGGAAGCGGTTCTGGCTTTGTGTGATGGCGTGATGGTTGCCAGAGGCGACTTAGGGGTGGAATTGCCAGCAGAAGATGTTCCGGTACTCCAAAAGCGGCTAATTGCGACAGCAAATCGCTTGGGGATTCCCATCATCACTGCTACTCAGATGTTAGATAGCATGGTGAGCAATCCCCGTCCCACTCGCGCTGAAGTTTCGGATGTGGCAAACGCGATTTTAGACGGCACAGACGCGGTGATGCTCTCCAATGAAACCGCTGTGGGTAGCTTCCCTGTAGAAGCAGTGGCGACGATGGCACGAATTGCCGAACGTATGGAGCAGGAAGAAGCCCAACACTTAAACTTACGTTCTTTGAGAGATTCCCGCCGCTCCATTCCCAATGCGATTAGTCAAGCTGTTGGTCAAATTGCCGAGCAACTAGGTGCAGCAGCAATTATGACCCTAACGCAAACTGGGGCAACAGCTCGCAATGTCTCTAAGTTTCGTCCTCACACACCAATTTTGGCAGTGACACCCCATGTAAATGTGGCGCGGCAGCTACAGATGGTGTGGGGAGTCAAACCGTTGTTGGTACTAGGATTACCTTCTACTGGTCAGACATTTCAAGCTGCGATTAACGTGGCTCAGGAACTTCAGTTACTGTCCCAAGGAGATTTAGTAGTGATGACCGCTGGTACACTCCAGGGGATTTCTGGCTCTACAGATTTGATTAAGGTAGAGGTGGTAACGGCAGTACTAGGTCACGGAATTGGACTGGGACAAGGTTCAGTAAGTGGTCGCGCACGGGTAGCTAGTACTGGTATGGATGTGAGTAACTTTAATCCCGGAGATATTTTGGTTGCACCCCGCACTAGTGCCGATTTTGTTGAGGCAATTCGGAAAGCTGCCGGGATTATTACTGAAGATGAAAGTCTTACAAGTCACGCAGCAGTGATTGGCTTGCGTCTCGGTGTACCAGTCATTGTCGGCGTGAAGCAGGCAACGCAGGCGATTCGGGATGGAGCGATTATAACGCTAGATTTGCAACGGGGTTTGATTTACTCTGGGGCGGTGAGAACGGCTTAGAAGTGGCGAAGAAGCAGGGGAGCAGGGGAGCAGGGGAGCAGGGGAGCAGAGGAGCAGGGGAGCAGGGGAGCAGGGGAGAAGTTCAGTAAGTTTTTCCCCTCTGCCTCTTCTGCCAATGCCCTATGCCCCATGCCCCATGCATGCCCCATGCCCCTTAATTAAACAGTTGCGATCGCAGCCCCAAGCCATCCAGCAAAGTTTTGTTGCTGGGTGGAGTTAGGATAATCAACAGGCTTCACCTGATATCGAATGGGGCGTGGTAATGCGAGGGTGATGGAATAGGTACGCAGTTCGTCTTGGTGGAAAACTGCTACTTGAATGGTATCGTTTGGTTGGTAATCTTTGAGGCGATCGCTTAAGCCACCTGCCGTTACCTTAATCCCATCAATTGCTAACAACTCATCACCTGCATCGATTCCCCCTACTTGTGCAGGTGAACCAATTTCTACAAACTTAACGATCTCCCGCCCATTTTCTGTATTTATTCTCACGCCCAGGTAAGGTTCTTCTTGCTGTTCGGCTACTAACTGCAAACCAAAGGGTTCTAAATACTGATTGAAAGGCAAATCCTCAGTACTATCAATGTAGCGTTTAAAGAAATCAGTCAAATCGATTCCGGCAACAGATTCGATAACTTCCTGCAACTGTTCTGGGGTATAGCCGATTTCATCTTGCCCAAATTGCTGCCACATTTTCAGCATCACGTCATCAAGGGAGCGCTGATTGTTGTGAGTAGAGCGAATCAGCAAATCTAGCAGCAACGATACCATTTCTCCTTTTAAATAGTAAGAAATTTGGGAATTACCGCTATTGGCATCCGGGCGATAAAGTTTTATCCAAGCATCAAAACTCGACTCGGAAACGGGTTGTACCTTCCGCCCCGGTGTAGTTTCATATCTGGTAATTTCCTTACCCAAGTTATTCAAATACGACTGAACATCAAAAATTCCTGCCCGCAAAGGAATCAACAAGTCATAGTAACTAGTAGTACCCTCACAAAACCATAATGATGGGGTGTAATTTTCTTGGTCGTAATCAAAAACCTCTAATGCTTTTGGGCGAATACGCTTCACATTCCACAAGTGAAAAAATTCGTGTGCTACCAATTGCATAAAGCGATCGTATTTTTCCTGAGCGCGAAATCCAAAACGCTGGTAAATTAAGGAGCAAGAGTCTTTATGCTCCAAACCGCCAAAAGCTTGGCTAAATAAATGTAGCAGAAACACATATCGTTGATATGGTAAACCGCCGAACATCTGTGCTTCTACTTGAATAATTTTTTGGATATCAGCAATCATTTGCTGAACTTGGTAATTACCTTGTCCCCAGATTGCCAATTCATGAGGTTTTCCTAATACCTCAAATTTATACAATTGGTGGGAACCAATCTCAAAAGGAGTATCCACCAGAGTATCAAAATCGCTAGCCAAGAAAGTATTCGTTTCCTCAGCAACGGGTGGTAAGGCAGTAGTTACCTGCCATTTTGGCTGTGGTGGTACGATAGTGACGCGAATGGGTTGCTTATCCCAGCCAGGTATTCTAAAAAATAGTGCCGCACCGTTAAAATAACCGTGAGTGATATCTAAGTGATTTGTTCGTACCGATAGCTCATTCGCAAAAATGCGGTAACGTACAGTTAATTCTGAAACATCTATTTTGTCTATCTGCCAATGATTTTTACCAAGCTTACGCCAAGTTAAAGGCTTATTCTCTGCAAAAGCCTCAAAATCTTGTAAATTCTTGGCGTATTCTCGGACTAAATAGGAACCTGGTGTCCAAACGGGCAATTTTAAATCAAGAATCGGTAAGGGATAATCGACAAGGTGTAAAGTCACCTCAAACAGATGGGTTTCTGGTTGAGGCATAGCCACCAGGTAATGAATCATTGGCCCAGTTCCCTCGATGTAGGTATTGGGACGAGTTGCTGTTGCTTCAGTCATCTTGTTTGCTGAGATAATTGTTAATAGGCTACGAGATGCAGTGCGATCGCACTGCATCTCGTAGAAAAGACAGTATTGTAAGTTTTGACTCCACGTATAAATCCGCTTGTTCTCAAATAAAGATTACACTTTATTTCTTTTGCATAACTAATATACTACTTATGCATTGTACATAATTACTACAGGCTATTTGAGTATTTCAGCCATATTTAGCAGTCTGCGATGTCTACAATGAGCTACGCCAACGCACCAAAAATCCTTACTGGCGGAGATTCTCTGATTAGAAAACCCATTTGTAATAAAACACTTTTAAAATCTAGTTTCTAGGTTATACCTGGAAATGCTCAAATATAATACCCGTATCCTTTACTTCTCGTTAGAAGCCGAGGTTCTATCTTCTGAGCTTTGACCGAAAAGCGAAAATCCATGACACCTTCCGATCTAAAAGCATATTTAGACAACCTGATCCGTAAAAACTTGCAAATTAGTACGATGATTTGGGGGCCTCCTGGCATTGGCAAATCCAGCATTGTCGGACAGATAGCTCAAGAGTATGATATCGACTTTGTGGATGTGCGCCTCAGTCAACTTGCGCCCACCGATTTGCGCGGTTTACCCGTTGCTGAAGATGGTATCTCCAAGTGGTATCCACCAGAATTCCTCCCTCGTGACGGTAAAGGCATCTTGTTTTTAGATGAACTAAATATGGCACCGCCAGCAATGCAGGGAGTCGCTCAACAGTTGATTTTAGATCGAAAAGTCGGCTCTTACGTTGTACCATCAGGTTGGTTTGTCTGGGCTGCTGGCAACCGCAAAGAAGACCGTGCAGCTGTATTTGATATGCCTACGCCTTTAGCAAACAGGTTTTTACATCTAGAGGCACAACCTGATTTTGATAGCTTCAAAGCTTATGCCTTAGAAACAGGCGTACACGAGCAAATAATAGCCTTTCTTTCCTTCCGTCCTACATTGTTGCACAAAATCGATCCCCCGCAACCCGCTTGGCCTTCACCTCGTTCTTGGGAAATGGCAAGCGTCCTACACCACGCAGAATTAGATATCACTCCGGCGGTGGGGGTTGCTAGTGCGACTGAGTTTCAGGCTTTTATTCAGCTTTACAAAACACTACCGAATCTGACACCTATTTTAGAAGGTAAAGGCGATCGCATTCCTTGGCCTCAAGAACCAAGTACCAAGTATGCCACAGCAATTGGTTTAACAGTGCGTGCTGCTGACGCAAATCAAGCTTACAACGCTTTTATTTGGCTAAGTCAAGTCGCAACAGCCGAATGGGTGCAGTTGTTTGCTGTGGATTTATTTCGAGTTATGCGGAGTAAAGGACATCTGGGTGTTTTGGCGCAATTAGTCCAGAAAGACCCAAAATTACAGCAGTTTCTAAAAGATTTTCAACAGCTAATGGGTTTATGAATAATGAAAATAGCTCCCGGATTATCAGTGCTTCAGTGCTGCGTTTGCGGATGAAGTCGCCATTTTTCGCTACTTTGGCTTTGTTTGCTCGTTTTGTTCCTTCACCACAAATACCAATAGCTGCCACTGACGGTAAAGATATCTTTTTTAATCCAGAGTATTTGCTTTCTTTACCCACACCTCAACAGGACGGGCTGCTACTGCATGAAGTGTTACACGCTGCACTGCTTCATGTGCTGCGCCGGGGTGTGCGCGAAGCCGAATTGTGGAATATTGCCGCAGATATTGTAGTCAATGGCATTATTAGCCAACAGAGTGTATTTGAACTGCCTCCGGGAAGATTGCGAGAACCTAAACTAGAGCATTTGAGTGTAGAAGAAATTTATGAATTACTATTAAAGAATACTAATGAGTCCGTAAAACTACTGCATCCCGATCTACTCAATGAAGCCCCTTTTAATGCCTCATCCTTTTCAGATGTGACTAACAAGGACACCAAAAATCAGGCAGGAGAGACTCAGGAAACAGGAAAGACAGCACACCCTAACAACTTTGCCCGTCCGGCTGCTGAAACTTCTTCCACAAACAGCGATAGTCTGTCAGAAGCGAGAAAAGCAGCATTAGAGACACACTGGCGCAATGCTTTGCAACAAGCTGCTGTTATTGCTCGTACATTTTTGCCTCAGTTTTGGGATGTTTTTTTATTTGGAAGTCCCTAAATCTTCTGCTGCGAATATAGGATTAAGAGAGATCCTGCAATGTAGCTTTTGCTGCTGCTCGAACCAACTGATTGCCGTCTTTTGCCAGCTGATTGAGGATTTTTTGAGCAGCTTGTGGATTTTGAGCCACAGCTAATCGTTCCAACCAGTAAATAGAAAGGCTTTTTTCCTGTAGTAATTCCTGAGAAATCTGGGGTTGAAGTAGGGCAATAAAACGAACCCAAAAAGACTCGGACTTGGCATAGTAATTGATTACCCTAGCCTTGCTATCAGGATGACGAGATAGAAAATCAGGATTCAGTTTCAAGTAATCTGTTGCATATTCCCCGCAAAGAGTACGTTCCACTGCTTCTTTTGGTAAACTGGGATTCACCATTGCCTTTTCATGCACTGCACTAGATGATTTCTCAACCGCTAGTTCTTCTAAAGTCTCAGGCGACAGGTTAATTTTTGAAGCGGTATGCATCCGAACTGTACTATCTTCGTCTCTGGCTAATTTTTCCAAGGCGCTGGTTGGTGTATTCGCGTTTTGAGCTACAGCCTGACGCACCTTAACCTCTGTTGCTTCAGTAAGTTGTGCCAATATATGAGCAGGTAAATCAACGCGACGAGCTAAAAACAGACGAGTCGCCTCTCCTCCCTCGCTTACTAATCTCTGCAAAATGGTTTCTAGGTGGCTGGTACTTTCTTCATTTAGGATATTTAAGATACTCTTCACCTGGGGGGAGTGATATTGTTCTCTTGACATTTGATAAGCTATTGTATCGCTTAACGATGCGTCTCTAGCAAATAGCTTAAACAGAAGACTTAATGGTGTATTCGGATTTTGGGCAACCTCCTGCCGAACTGTAGAAGAGTCATCATCAGCCAACTGTTCTAAAATATTCACTGGTGCGTTGGGGTTTTTAGCCACCCATTCACGAACTTGTGAGTTAACGCTTTTGGAGAATTCTAAAAGCAGTTCGGACGGTGTATTTGGGTGTTGGCAGACAGTCTGGGGGTCTTTTTCTGCTAACTTTTCCAACACATGGGGGGGAGTTTTCGGGTTTTTTCTGACTGTTTCAGCAGTATATTCCCCTTGTTGTTCTCCTATTGCTCTAGTAGCAGCCTCAGCAACATTTCTCTCTGTATCGTTTCCTAGATATTGAAGTACAGTTAGGGGTGTGTTGGGATTTTCAGCGACGCTAATACGAACTTTTTTATCTCGATCTTTGCTCAAACTCTCCAAAACATCACTAGGTGTATTTAGATTGCGAGCAAGAAAGATTCGAGGTTCTCCTGCTTCCTGTTTGCTTGCCAATTTTCGTAAAGCTTCTGCGGAAGTATTGGGATTTTGGGCAACTCCATTCCGTGTATAACCATCAGTATGATTGGCTAAATGTTTGAGAATACTGGCAGAGGTAGCAGGAGAATAAGCAATCCTCCTACACAAATAATGCTCATAGATTGGCTCCCTTACCCAACATTCAACAATAAATTCTGGGATAAAGCAAATTTGAGCGGGGACAACAAGATCGTAAGCAAAAACATTGCGATCGCAAGAGATGGCTCCTTGAATTACCTCTTTAACTTTTTGCTCGTATCCCTCTGTTAATTCACCAGCTAAATTGATGTGTAAACGAGCAGATTCGACAATATAAGAATCGTTGATTTGATTTAACCGATTGAAAACTACTTTTTGAGTTTGGACGTTGTTAACTAGCGCTAGTAGTTGTACTTTGTAATCTGACTTATCTGCTAATTTTTCTAGAATAGACACAGGAACATTTTCTAGCCTAAGAATGCTTCGTAAGGTAGGTAAGGGAATTTCTGCAACTAGATTAAGATTTTCAAAAAGCAGTAATGGGAACACGGGGTTATCTAGCAATTGGGACGGAAATTCTGCTCCCAAACGCAACAGGACATCAACTGGGGTGTTAGGATTACCTGCAACCAACTGACGGGTTTGTTGGTCGCTAGATAATCCTAATTCGCGCAACAGTTCAGGGTCAGTACTAGGTTCTGCTGCTACTAATTGTGCCTGTGTGACGTTTTTTGTCAGGGGTGGAATGGTGTCATCCATTGGACTAATTTCGTGAAGTACCTACACCTCTAATAAGTAAGTCAACCGAAGCATCTTATCGGTTGACTTACTTAATACCAAAATTTGTATCGCTGAATAAATAAAACAATTACACTTTGCCAGCCAAGTTCATCAACTGTTTGAAGTTCACAAGATAAGTGATGTTGTTGGCGCTATCAATTTTGATCCACCCTTTTTCATGCAGCTTTTCCATGATTTTGGTGGTTTCTTCAACGCCGATTTCTGTCACCTCTGCTAAATCTTTAAAGGGAATGTTAAAAATTTCTTTTCCTAAGTCTGATTCCTGACCATAACTTTCGCCTAAACTCACTAGGGTATGGGCGAGTTTGACTGCTGGTGGTGAAGA
The DNA here is from genome assembly GCF_034530955.1 of Nostoc sp. DedQUE05. Classification (NCBI taxonomy): domain Bacteria; kingdom Bacillati; phylum Cyanobacteriota; class Cyanophyceae; order Nostocales; family Nostocaceae; genus Nostoc; species Nostoc sp. DedQUE05. Next base: position 172,150 of record NZ_JAVRCB010000012.1, read on the forward strand.
CCGCATTTGTAGGCGCAGGTTAATTTGTCGCAATCGCCGCACCATCAGTTGCAACATCCGGTGATGTAACTGCGGGTCTTTAAACAGTATTTGAATAAACCGCTCTCTGGAGATACTAAGCAATTTCACTGATGAAAGGGCAATGACATCGGTTGAGCGTGGAGATTCATCCAAAATTGCCATTTCTCCAAAAAAATCGCCACGACCAAAAATTGCCAGAGCTACTGAATCGTCCCCGACGGTACGCCGGACTTTGACCCAACCAGAAACCACGAAGTAAACGGCGTTACCCCAGGCATCTTCCATCACAACGGCTCGCCCAGATGGATATTCATGTTCAATTGCAACGTTAAGTAGCCATTCCAATGTCTGTGGATTGGCTGTACTCATTAAGGGGAAAAGTTCACTAAAAACCTCAGTTAGCATGAAATATTTGCAACAATAGGATTCAAGAGCGGGTAACTAACTTTGCTACTATTAAGTTTGTCTAAACCGTAATCTTACTCAGAATACGATCGCAAAATTTGTATTTATTTAGAGATGAATCTCTAAGCTTTATCAGTCTAGGATTCCATTACAACATAACAATTATGTATGCGAACGAAATCAGCGTTTTCACCTACTGACTGATGATTTACTCTTTGTTGGTAGATTGCTATCTAGTGCCAGTATTTTGATCTGTTGGTCTAAATTTTTCACTAATTGATTCAGGGCAACTAAAGCCTCTAATTGCTGAGAATCAAGGCTAGGATTCAGTAAAAGTTGTTCTTGTAGTTCATGTAACTTAATGCTTAGTTGTTGAGAAATTCCTAAAGCATCGCGGCCTATACGCGTCAATTGTTGTTGTTGATAGAATTTTAATGCTGCTCCCCGCAATACTTGGAGTGTTGCCTCTTCGCCGTAGATTCCCGGCATGACTCGCAAGCGTAATAATAAGCGGTTTTTTTGATACACGTATTCCTTTTCTACCTGTTTTGGTTCTGCAAGCGTGGTTACAGGTAGGGAAGCAAACCGCTTTAATTCATTCAATACTCCTTGAAAAACTGAGAGCGGCAGTTTGTCTAATACAGACTGCAAAACTCCATTGTCACTCCACAATATTCTGCCTTCGTAAGCTTGTCTTTCTAAGTACAGCCGACCAATTCCCCCAGCAAAAATTCGCCCTAGTAATTCTTCTAGTAATTTTTTTGGTGGCAGTGTTGTTAGCAACTCAATCGGATTCAGTAGTTGGGAAGCTTGTGTGGGAAAAATAGGTAAATTGTTTGATGATGTGGGTTCAGAATACTCTCCCGATTGAGTTCTAGAAATAGGGGTGAAGAATGTCGTAGTTTGAGATGATTGGTCTAGCTCTGGGATAGGAGGCAAGTCTACCCGCTGTCCAGAATTTTGGCGCTTTTGTGTCTGAAACACCGTCAATACTGGTTGTTGATTTGATTCTGAGTCGGCATCTAGAGAAGGACTGGGTATGTCAGTAATCGTAGCTGGGCTATTTGTTGGGGGAAAGTCCACTGTTGGCTGATGCAGTTGTTGGGCATCTAGCTGGGATATATTCTTATGATTGAGGTAGGCTGATAGTATTCTGCGGTGAGCATCGGCTGCGATCGCCTCAATCACCATTGTGCAATTGATATAAGACAAAATGCGACCAACATAATCTAGGGCTTCGCTCTCTTCTGGATAAACCATACCTAGCAAGAGGTTTTTGTCTTCTAATCTAAAGGGTAAAATCTGGTGGTAGAGGCAAGCTTCAAAGGACAAAAGATGATCGATTAGGTGGAACATTTGTTCGCAATCGCCTTCTTGCTCCCACCTAGTTTGAGCGGCAGTTGGCATTTGCTGTCCATTTGCTACGGTATCATTTAGTTCGCCCTTTGAAGACAACATAGATTTGATTCGTTGGTGTTTACTTATATTTTGCCTCTAATTCAATAGGTAGTTAATAAAGATACTTTGTTAAATTGTTAAAATTCCAATTATATATACTTAAGTAAATGTAAGTAAAGTATGAATTTTAGATTAGGGACTGGGGATAATACTGAAGATTGGGCATTGGGCATTGGGCATTGGGCATTGGGCATTGGGTATTAATTATTCTCCCCTCTTTCCCTGCTTCCCACTCCCCACTTCCCTATGCTCCATTTTCCACTACAGGCTACTCTTGGGTTCTTAAAGCTTGGGCTGCAAGATAGACTTTCGTCCATTCGCCTAGCACTTGATGGGTTTTGAGTTTTAACTGTTCGGCTATGGCTTCTATTGAATTACCTGCTCTGCGCAAATCTAAGATTTGCCGCCCTAGAGGAGTCAATTTTTCATCAAGTTGCTGCCATTGGTTTTGGGTTAATCCCAAGTTATGTTCTTGCAAGGAAATTGAGAGCCAGTTGTCTACGAGTTCTGGATTGCCTTTGAGGGCAAAAACACGTACAGCATGGTAACTAATTTTTTCTCGCAAACGGTAGACTTCTTTAGTCTGCTTATTCAGTTTTTTGGCGATCTCTTCTTGGGACTTACCTTGTAGATACAACCGTAGCCATTCCACTGCTTCTGTGCCAAGATTTTCTTGTAAATAATTTTCAAATTCTTTTTGTACTGACTGGCGCAGTCCCTGTTGTTCCTCTAGTTGTTGTGCTTCAATATATTCTGCGATCGCCTGACTATCGACTAAGTTAACTCGATTGTCACTGTCGTCTGTAAGAACTTCTTCTGAGACTAGGCGAACCAAATCACGCCCTGGCACTTGGGTTAAACCACCGCGCTGAGTGCGACGCAAATAATTTACAAATCGATAAGCTAATAGGGGTTGATTCCTTACTGGCCGCAAACAATATTCTTCTAAACTAGCAAATAGCAGAGCATCTCCCAATCGTCTATCACTTGTATATTTGGCAATATCAGCCATTTGCTGTTGCATCTGGCTGTCGTTTTGCAGTAATTCTTGGAGTACTTCTTGTAATACATCCATTACACTACGCTGGCGATCGCGGCTGAGGGAAACCCAAGTCTGAATTTTATTCCGTAATGTTACTAAACTCCCCAATCGGGTTATCAAGTTGCGATAAGCACGTTCTCGCCCCAACCCCAAGTAGCGTTGACGTAAAATCCTCCAGCGATATTCCATCGCTTGCTTGGCGATATCTAGTTCTTTAGGATTATACAGATCGAACCGTTTTGAGTCAGATCCCAGCAGCCAGAGAATAATGCTTTGCCTTGCGGCTTCATTTTGGTCTGGACATTCCACAGCCAAGCGCTTTTGCCAATCTAGAGCCAGTTTTTCCACATCTATTGTCATAATGAGATTGCATTCCTCGAAACTCAATTTTGAAGTTTGCATTACAACCCCCATTCGTCCCACCTAATTGTTTAACTGGCAGCTGCCCCAGATTTCATGAGTTTCATGAAAATAGCTCAGTGATTCTACTTTTATTACGTCTAGATTCACTAAAATTATGCAGAAATTTCTACATTGATGTTTTACTTTTACTTTAAAAAGTCCAAACCTACTATGTATCAAGCATTTGGGGCATTCTGCCAATTTAAATTTTTTGTAAAGTTATGTTTTTTTAGTTGAGAACAGAAATCTGCTTAAAGTGTGGAGGATACACCTTTCACAAAATGGATCGGGTAAATCTGACATTTTGTAACAGATCCGAGGAACGAATCTAATTTAACTCAAAGTTGGACGTTATTCCACTAGTATAAGTTTCGACTCTGTACAAACCCTTACGTCATATAATATTTAGTTTAATCTCAATATACTTAGAGGTTGTTTGAAAAGTCGCAAAGTATACTACAAACCCCACTTCCAAACCTCTCCCCGTTGGCGTTAGCCTGCCGTTAGGCAAGCGGAGAGAGGCTTTGAAACCCGCATTCCCTTGTAGGGAAGGGGGGCTAGGGGGGTTAGGTTTCTGAGACTTAAATGTTACCAAAAATACTTTTTAAACATCCTCTTAGTGTTGATGAGATTTTGCCTTGGAAGATTCCCTAATCCCTCTGAAAAAATTGGCTGAATTCCCTACTTTTGAAAGAGGATCGGGCTTTCACTGAATCGTATTAAGTTATGTTTTGTAAAATTTGTTGATTTAATTAAGTGTATATACGGTAATTAGCGCTTCAAAGGATTTTTGGAAATTTGTTGTATAAAATGATAGCAGGGATTTATAAGTAAATTTATCTTTTTTAAACTAGCTTCAGTCACAACTACACCTTTCATATTGGTAAGTTATTCTTAAAGCTTTTATATTTCTAAAAATGAACAGTCAACAGTCAATATTGGTTTTGACTATTGACTCTGACTGTTGCTTTCTTTCTGCTTCAAAATTCAACTTATGCAAAATCTAAAAACAGAAGGAATGTAATCCTCTAAAGTTTTGATAGTCAGAAGCCTGACAAAAAACTTCTCTTTAAATTCATTTATGGGAAGTTTTTGTTTTGAATTCCCCCGCAGGAAGTTAAATCTATCGATTGTTCGATCTAACAATGGGATTTTCTACAGATTCTCGATAACCTTGGACTTGTTCTGTATAAGCAATTGGTAGAACAGCTTCAACGTTTTCATGGGGACGAGGAATAATCACCCAAGATTCAAGTGTACCGCCGTAAACATTTTCTGCGGCTTCAACACCGGCAGCCATAGCGGCTTTTACTTCAGAAACATCACCACGAATATTAACTGTAAAACGAGCGCTACCTACTCTGATATAACCAACAAGGGTAACTCGACCAGCTTTTACCATAGCATCTGCTGCTGCTAGCACCGCAGGAAAACCTTTAGTTTCAAGTGCTCCAACTGCCTGTAATGACATTATTAATCTCCTGTATGAACAAACTGGGGGCTACAAGTTAATTGTACGAAGCTTCGCTACAGATTTTGATAGCAAAATTGCTTAGAAGATGCGGAAAGGTTCTGATTCTTCGGTGAAATGGATTGGTAATATGGTTTCGACATTTTCTGGGGGATTGGGAACGATGTAGTAGGTAATTACTGTACCAGCTTTTACTTCCTCACCCGCTACGATTCCGGCTTCAATAGCTCTATTTACTTCAGAAACCTGTCCCCGGACGGCGACTAACAAGCGAGCGCTTTCCGCTTGACCATAATACACAATTGTAACTGCGGCAGCTTTGACCATTGCATCTGCTGCTGCTAAGACACTCGGAAAACCTAAAGTTTCAATTACGCCAACCGCCATTGGCATGGCATTAGCTCCTGGATTAAGGGATAAGCGATTTTAATTGTACGTGGCTTTAGTCCCAATTTTGACATTTTGGGAAACTTTCTTTGATGCCATATTTTTTGGGGGAGTAGAGACGCGATTAATCATGTCTGTTGGGAGTTAGAATATTTTGATAGTCCCTGCCTTATGTTTTATATATATATTACAAATAATACTTCAGCATCTTAGGTTGTGTAACTTTATTGTTTAACAAAATTAGTTATGGGTGGAAGCAAACTAGTACCGCAAGGCAGAATTAAAAATTAAAAATTAAAAATGAATACAGCATAAGCATTTCATTGATTTGGAATGGGTGGTTTATTTCCACCGTGTTGTACTAGTACGATAAACTGAAATTTATGTTTCCGAATTTTCTTCCTACGGCAGTTGGGCAACTTACAGAACCTACTTCGATCGCACTAGCTCGGAGTATTCAAACAACTGCGATCGCTACTCCTTTAACTAATCAAGCAGTTACCACAACATTTGTCAAGCAAGGGTGTGGTGGAACTCCAATTTTATTAATTCACGGCTTTGACAGTTCTGTATTAGAATTTCGGCGGCTTTTGCCACTACTTTCTGAAGATAATGAAACTTGGGCAGTGGATTTGTTGGGTTTTGGGTTTACAGATAGACTTTCAGGAATTGCCTATAGCCCAATTGCAATTAAAACCCATCTTTATTATTTCTGGAAAAGCCTAATTAACCAACCTGTAATTTTAGTAGGCGCTTCGATGGGCGGTGCCACAGCGATTGATTTTACATTGGCTTACCCAGAAGCGGTAAAAAAGCTGGTGTTAATTGACAGTGCGGGGTTAGCGGGTGGTTCGCCATTGAGCAAATTCATGTTTCCCCCATTAGATTATTTAGCAACTCAGTTTTTGAGTAATATGAAGGTGCGCGATCGCGTTTCTCGCATTGGATACAAAAATCAAACTCTTGCCTCTATCGATGCGTTATATTGTGGAGCATTACATTTACAAATGCCGAGTTGGCATCAAGCTTTGATTTCTTTCACTAAAAGTGGTGGTTACAGTGCTTTTAGATTCACAGCCATATCAAAAATTGTGCAACAAACACTAATTTTGTGGGGCGATTCTGATAAAATTTTGGGTATTAAGGATGCCATGAGATTTAAAAGGGCAATTCCACACAGTACTCTTAAGTGGATTCAAGATTGTGGTCATCTCCCACACTTGGAACAACCACAAATAACTGCCCAGCATATTTTAGATTTTCGAGTTGAAAGATAGCCCAACTTTCAATAATTTTTCTCTAACGCCGATTTAGAAAGTTTTTCATCTGTTGCTAATGGCTTCTGTCATAGCTACTATTTTTATCTTTAATTGTGTTATACCAATTCAATTAATGATTGCAACACATCCTTGGGGAAAGACGCGATGAATCGCTTCTCTACAGACGATCTATTTGTCGCATTTTTTTTCAAATTGGTATTACTTTTACAGAATTTTAGGAAACTCTGTAGCTATGATCGCAAACCTGTTTTGTAAAAAGATAGCAGTTTATTACTTAGTAGGTAGACATGAGATTTTTATATGAGTAAATCAGATTAGTATGGGCATCACAATACATGCCTTACAAGCTCAAAAGATTTATACTTGCACTTGGTAATTTAGGTTTAATTCATCTCCTGTTGTTCCCCGGATACCCCAGTTGTGTTTTGGGGTTTCTGTAATCGTGATTTCTATATCTATAGGTGCAATTGCAACTTGTTCAGATAAGCAAGAAAACAACAACCTAATTAGTTTCTTTTTCGTTTCAATAGTGCGTCCCTCAAACATACTAATCTCAATGATGATGTATTTCTCTGAACGTCCTAAAGGGTAGATGAAATCATCGGTTTCTAGAGGAAAGAACCGATGGACACGCTTATCTTGAGGATATACTAGAGCTTCAACAACACAAGAATGAATTGCGTCAGAAATGGCACTGCGATAATGACGGATAAATGAAGCAGTGCCATAGATTTTGATTTGTACCATTAACCTTTAACTGAGTGATGAACTGACTCTAGTCAAGTAACCACATCTCATTAGAACTATCAGGATACTCATTCGGCTGATTTTGTGGTTGATTTTGAGCGAGTGTTTCTGATGACCGATGTGATTTTTTGTAGTTAAGTGGATTGTAGTGGTCTTTTACTGGTCTGATCGCGCTAGTTTCTTTGACAACAAGTTTAGATTTCTCTTGTACTTTTTGTTCTACTTTTGGCTCTGCTTTTTGTTTTAAAGAATTAATTTCTTCTATAAGCAGGGAATTTGCTTCTGCAAGTTGCAGTGCTGTTTTTTTGGTCTCATCAAGTTCTTTTGTTAGCTGTTCTAGTAATGATTTTTGTTCTGATACAAATGTTTTTTGTTTAGATAATTTTGATTGCAAATCAGCGACTTCTTGTTCAAGAGATGCTTCTTTTTTGTGGCTTGTTTCTAGATTACTTGTCAACTCTTTGACATTTGCTTCTAAATCAGCTTTAGTGGGACTTGTGCGCTTAGTAGAAGTTGGCTCAAGTGTTTGTGCTGACGATTCCTCATCAGATGCAGCCTGTTCTTCGGCTATTTTTTCGGCTGTAACCTCGATCGCAGATTCACCTTCTGGGGGTGTAAATTTTTGCGCCTCTTCTTGTAGTAAGTCAGAGAGACTTTGTTTCCTAGCCATTATTATTTTCTCCAATCACGCTGTAATTCATCAGCTGCACGGCGGTAGTCTAATTCCGCCTCCCGTGCATTTCCGCCTCGCCATTGAGTAATCGCTACACCTTCAAGTGCTGCTCGTTCATGAGCTTTATAGGCACGGATAAAGGTATTACAAGTAGGAATACCTAAGCGAGTCAGAGTGTTTTTTGCTTCTTGTGCTTCCCCCAGACTGCGCGTATCGACTTTGGTGAGCAATACCCGATGGGGGGTTCCCACAGGGATGACGGCTTCCTTGACTGTTTCCACGAGGATTGCTAAATCCATTGCAGATGGGGGTGTCGGCAAAACTAGATAATCTGCGATCGCAACTACCGCCACTAATGCTTCAGAGCGTAGCGCGGGAGGTGTATCCACCACTACTAAATCGTAACCTGTTATCTTTGCTAAATCACCTAAAAGTGCGGGATCTGTTTCTTGAGATAAATCAAATCCCATTCCCTGCTGACTGCGCCCAAACCACCAACTGGCAGAACCTTGAATATCTGCATCAATCAGCAGCACCTTTTTTTTCTTCGCAAAGTTTGCAGCCAGATTGACTGCGGTAGTCGTTTTACCGACTCCTCCTTTACCGTTGAGAATAGCGATGATTTTTGGCACTGCTTACTTCCGATGCTGCCTTTTGTTAGCGGTAGCGGGGCGTTTAGCCCGTGCTGAGTTAGGAGTGCTGAGTGCTGAGTTAGAAGTAGAGACGCGATTAACCCTTGTCTGTACAAGAGTTATTATTATCCTCTTTGTCTTCTTTTTCAGTCCCCAGCTTCCAGTTTCTAGTCCCCAATGATGAATATACCGCTTTCTGTAACCCTAAGTAACATGAAAAGTCGTAACAATAAAATTCAGAAGCCATTAACTCCCTAAAATTCTATGACAACAACTTACAATTTACCCGATGGGCCTCAAATGCCGCGCTGGCTGAGGATGATCAAGTTTATTACTCAGCCAGTGAAATATGTGGATGATTTTGCCCAAATCTACGGTGACACTTTCACGATCAAGAGTAATCGCTCTGATAACCATCTAGTATATTTTAGTCAACCCCAAGCACTTGAGCAGATTTTTACTGCTGATTCTAGGCATTTTGAGGTTGGCAGGGGGAACATCGGACTAAAATTTTTACTTGGCGATCGCTCTTTTATGTTAGCGGATGGCGATCGCCACCAGAGGCAACGGCAATTATTAGCTCCTCCCTTTCATGGCGAAAGAATGCGGGCTTACGGTGAGGAAATTCGGGAAATCACCCGACAGGTGACTAATGAATGGCAAATTGGCAAGCCTTTTAAGATCCGTGAGTCGATGCAAGAAATTACCTTGCGTGTTATTTTACGGGTTGTATTTGGTTTGAATGATGGAGAACTGTTTGAGGAACTGAGGCGATCGCTAAGTGACTTATTAGACTTCATCACTTCGCCCATAATGTCCAGCGCCTTCTTTTTCCAGTTCATGCAAAAAGATTTCGGTGTGTGGAGTCCGTGGGGTTGGGTTCTGCAACAACGGCAAAAAATCGATCGACTAATTTATGCTTTGCTTCGAGAACGTCGGGAGCAAGCCGATCAAAATCGCCAAGATATCCTAAGTTTGATGATGGCGGCTCGTTATGACGATGGTCAAGGGATGTCAGATGAAGAATTACACGACGAGTTAATGACGCTGCTAGTTGCAGGACATGAAACTACCGCTTCGGCATTGACATGGGCTTTTTACTGGATTGATCGTTTACCAGAGGTGCGTGAGAAGTTGTTACAGGAACTCAACACCATTGGAGTTAACCACGATTTGAATAGTGTAGGTAAATTGCCCTATTTGTCAGCAGTTTGCCAAGAGACATTGAGACTTTACCCAATTGTCATGACTGCTTTCCCGCGGATAGTGAAGACCCCAATTACAATTATGGGCTACGAACTGCGAGAGGGAACGGTAATAATCCCCAGTATTTATTTAGCGCATCATCGGGAAGAAGTTTACCCACAATCCAAGCAGTTCAAACCAGAACGCTTTTTAGGAAGACAATATTCACCTTATGAATATTTACCTTTTGGTGGCGGTAATCGTCGCTGTATTGGGATGGCATTTGCTCTGTATGAAATGAAAATTGTCTTGGCAACTGTTTTATCAGAATTTCAAGTTTCGCTAGTGAATAAACGTCCCGTGCGTCCTGTGCGCCGTGGGTTAACTTTAGCTGCACCAGCCGGAATGCGGATGGTTGCAACACCTCAAGTTAAGCGTGCGAATACAATTGCTGCCTCTAGTTTAAGTTGATTTACTTAAGTGAAGCTATATTGAAAGCGATCGCTTTGATTCTCTAACAATATGGACACACGAAATAATAGCTGGGATGACTATTGTGTAAGTTACTTAGCAGCACGGGGAACTGATTTAGCTGATAAAACTCTGAAAAATTTATGGTCTGAGACTGGGCAGCGTTTTTTAAGTGCATCTGAAGAAGATATCAATTGGTTTATCCAAGCACTTAGAGATGAACAACGTAAATTATTTGTTGTCTTCATGGTCAACAAAGTTACTAAATCTGCTCCCAAGCGCCTTAAAGAAAGGCTGTTTTCCCCTCTCATCCGCGCTGCTGTCTATGAAATAAATCCCAGCTTTAATCGTTCATTCGTAGAACCATGTGTTATTGCTTTCGGTCATCGTCTTGTCAATGAAGCTTTGCTAGAATTTGTTGAGCATGGGTCAAATTTCGAGAAAGCAGGGGCGGTAAACGCACTGTATTGGGCACAGGTTCCCTTGCGCTTTGATAGAGAAGTTCCTAGCTTTAGTAAAGAGTACGCAACACCAGAATCACAGGCAGTTTATGATGCCTTAGCTGATATTCAGCTATGCAAGCGCTGCCTGTTTCTTAGAGAGTTCGTTAAAAATTCTAGCATCGAAGTACGCCGCAGTATTATTCCTAGTCTTGTACTAGATCCATTGCTTTATCCCGATGAACTTAGACATCTTATACCAGAAGCAATTGCGATCGCTAAAACTCATTCGGATAGTTATATTCGTCATCGGATAGAGGTGCAGTTAGGAACACAAAGTCTACTCCAGGCATTACCCCCGCGAAATCCCAACTATCAAACCTGAAAATTTACCTTGAATCACTTTCAAGGAGGTTGATTTTATTGTTTATTAGTGAGTTGTTCATAAGAATACAAAATGATCCCTAAAACACCTGTTAATAAAAGGTATATTGAATTACTCAAATCATTTCCTCCTCGTCCCGTAACTTCCGAGGAAGAATTGCTGGCTACGCAAGAAGTCATTGATTCCTTAATTGATAAAGTTGAATTAACACCAGATGAACAAGATTATCTCAATGTTTTAGGTACTCTGGTTTACGAGTATGAACAAAAACATCATTCTATACCTGATATTCATGGTGTAGAATTACTTCAAGCAATGATTGCCGAATTTGGTTTGCGACAGAAAGACTTAATTCCTATCTTTAAAACTGAGTCTATTGTATCTGAAGTCTTGAGTGGACAGCGCAAGCTAACAGTTAATCACATTAGCAAACTTGCAGAGTTTTTTCACATTTCGCCAGCTACTTTTTTTGAATCATAAGAGGAAAAAATTTACAAATTCTCATCGCATTCCAACTTTACAGCAAGGCAACTGATGTAGCAAGATGCATTTAAGTTCCTTTCGTCCCACATCTCGAAGTGGGTAGGAGGCAATGCATGATTAGCAGTATTTCTTTAACGACGATCGCAGCAATTTAAATCAAGCCACTTACCGCATCTTTGAACCAGAATCCCACTCATCAACTCCAAACACTTCTGCGTTCCCAATATTCGGCGACTCTTTTTTCCCATTGCTGCCAGTAATCTTTAATTGCTGCTGGTTCAAACCAAAATACCTCAGCTGGCATCTCTGGAATTGCGACTACCAACAAAGCATGATTTAGCTGAATACCATAATCTCGATAATAGTTGTTAATTGCTCCAATGTATGCTGTAAGTTGTAGTGGATGTTCGTATAAATGCTCGATTGAACCTTTAGGTTTGTCTGCTGTTTTCCACTCGCAAATACAAGGGATGCCTCGATAACTGGCAATACAATCAACTTTGCCAGAATAGCTCAAATCGTAATGAAAAACGGAGCCTTCTACGAGTTTCACTGTGTCGATTTCTGCTAAAACTGGCTGAATACTTTCCCAATAAGGGCGACTGGCTTCTGGACAAACAGGATTTTGTCCAAGGAGGTAGCGCTCAATTTGTTTGTGTGTTTGGGTTCCCCGACGACTGGCGTTTGTAGATATGCGGGTGGCTTCTTCTGTTCCAACACGCGCTTTCCAATTTAATAATCTGTCTCTGTCTGCTTGGGGTTTGGTGACATTAAGTATTGTGGTGACGCTAGGGAAGCGGTTTCCCTTAGCATCTACATAATATTGTTTACCATTTTCTCTGAGGGATTTACTGTTAATTTGAGGTAGCAGTTGGGTATTAAATTGCATTTGTAATTCGTAATTAATTGCGTTGTTACCCCCCTTAGTCCCCCCTTGTAAAGGCAGGGCTGTTTCATCCCACAAGGGCAAGAAGTTTGTCAA
>NZ_JAVRCB010000013.1:0-59690 GCF_034530955.1 Nostoc sp. DedQUE05
ATCCACCTCTGAACTCCGTTAATCCACCTCTGAACTCCGTTAATCCACCTCTGAACTCCGTTAATCCACCTCGGAACTCCGTTAATCCACCTCAAATACTCATTAACGGAGTTCAAAGACTCATTCATCTAGCTCAAAGACTCAAAATCCCGATTCCCCACTCGCCAACTTATGCAAACAAAAGGTCGTTCTCGCCATTTTATCTACACAGACTGGATATTAATCGAAACCCAGTTTGACCCTGAGCAATTGCACTCCAAAGAAACCGTCTTTACAATCGGCAATGGATACCTGGGAACAAGAGGCAGTTTCGAGGAAGGTTATCCTCATGCATTGCCAGCTACTTTTATTCACGGTGTCTACGATGATGTGCCTGTAGTATACACCGAACTGGTAAATTGCCCTGACTGGCTACCCTTGATAGTAATTGTAAATGGCGATCGCTTCCGTCTCGATCGAGGTGAGATATTGCGCTACGAGCGCCAGCTTGATTTACGCCAAGGACTACTTTTGCGTGCCTTGCGTTGGCGCTCTCCCAGTGGGAACACCATAGACATCAGCTTTGAACGCTTTGCTAGTCTTGCAGATCCGCACGTGTTGGCGTTACGCTGCCATTTAACACCAATAGATTTTGAGGGGTTAATCGAAGTTCAAGCTAGCATCAATGGCTATCCAGAAAATCAGGGTTTCAATCACTGGGAAGAATTAGATCAGGGCAAGACTAACCAAGGAATCTGGTTGCAACGCCGCACGCGCAACTCTCGAATTGAACTCGGTATGGCAGCTAAGTTGACAATATTAGGCACTGAAGCATCTTTGCAAGTCAATACCGCACCTGGTTATCCTACCTTGAGTACAACCTTCTTGGCGAAAGCGCAGCAGACCGTAACGGTGGAAAAACTCGTGACCGTTTTTACCTCGCGGGAGATTGAAGCACCAGTTCCAGCAGCTCGAGAAAAACTCGCACAGCTGCCAGATTATGCAACATTACTAAAAGCTAATGAGCAGGCATGGAATGAGGTTTGGCAGCAAAGTGACATCCTGATTGAGGGGGATAGTACAGCTACTTTTGCTGTTCGCTACAATCTGTTTCAACTGCTGATTGCTGCCCCACGGGATGATGACAGGGTGAGCATTCCCGCTAAAACCCTTTCGGGGTTTGGCTATCGCGGTCATATTTTTTGGGATACAGAAATTTTTATGCAGCCTTTGTTTCTGTTTACCCAACCAGCGATCGCCCGCAACTTACTCAGTTACCGTTGGCACACCTTACCAGGAGCTAGACGCAAGGCAGGCCATTACAGTTATAAAGGGGCAATGTTTGCCTGGGAAAGTGCTGATACCGGAGATGAAGTGACACCACGTTGGGCTATTGGTAGTGATTTTTATGGGGAAGACGTGCGGATTTGGTGCCGCGATCGCGAAATTCATATCAATGCAGATATCCCCTACGCAGTCTGGAACTACTGGCAAGCCACTGGCGATGATGACTGGATGCAAAAGTGCGGCGCAGAGATTATTTTAGATGCCGCGCTCTTTTGGGGTAGTCGAGTCGAATTCAATTCTGAGCGATCGCGGTATGAAATTCAGGGAGTAATCGGAGCGGATGAATACCATGAATTAGTCCACAACAACGCCTTTACAAACCGGATGGCGCAATGGCATCTAGAGAAAGCGATCGCCGTCTATAATTGGTTGGCTGATAAATTCCCCGAACGAGCTATCGAACTAGAACAAAAATTAAAGCTGACCCCAGAGGAGCGATCGCACTGGCAAGATATCGTCACCAAAATATTGTTTTTCTATGACCCATCAACAGGACTAATCGAGCAGTGCGAGGGATTTTTCCAATTGGAAGATATCAACTTAGCAGATTATGAACCACGCGATCGCTCCATGCAACCGATCTTAGGTATTGATAAAACCAACAAATCTCAAGTACTCAAACAGCCAGACGTATTAATGCTCCTATATTTAATGCGGGAATCAGCAGATTTTCCCTATAACGAAAAAGCATTGCAGACAAACTGGGACTACTACGCACCCCGCACTGATATTACTTATGGTTCGTCCCTTGGCCCAGCAGTTCAAGCCATTTTAGCTTCCGATTTGGGCAAATCAACTGAAGCTTACGAACAATTTATGCGGGCGTTAATGGTGGATCTTGAAGATAACCGAGGTAATACCAACGACGGAATTCACGGTGCTAGTGCTGGTGGAATTTGGCAAGCTGTAATTTTTGGATTCGGCGGCATCCAATTAACTGAAAATGGCCCTGTAGCCAACCCCCACCTTCCCCCTGGCTGGACGCGCTTAAAGTTTAAACTGCACTGGCGCGGGAAATGGCACGACTTTGATTTGCATTGGGAATTGAGCATGGAGCATGGGGCATTGGGCATGGGGCATGGGGCATGGGGCATTGGGCATGAGGAGAAGGGAACAAGGAGACAAGGAAACAACGCAGATAACGCAGACAACCAATTCTCAATGCCCAATACTTCTCTGCGAGACGCTACGCGAACGACTTCGCTCAGTACAAGTGCCCAATCCCCAATGCCCAACATCCAAGGATTCATCTTCGATTTAGATGGTGTGCTAACAGATACAGCAGAACTTCACTATCTCGCTTGGCAAAAGCTAGCTGATGAAGAGGGTATACCGTTTAATCGAGAAGCTAACGAAGCTTTGCGGGGCGTATCCCGTCGTGCTTCTCTGATGGTGATTCTTGGGAATAGAGCGTATTCGGAAGCACAAATCGAGGAGATGATGGAGCGTAAAAATCGCTACTATGTGGAATTGATCCAAAACATGACATCCCACGATTTGTTACCAGGTGCGATCGCCTTGTTGGATGAACTGCGGCAAGCTGGTATTAAGATCGGTATTGGTTCAGCAAGCAAAAATGCCCAGACTGTGATTGAGCGATTGGGCATTGCTGATAAAGTAGATGCGATCGCTGATGGTTATAGCGTACAAGAACCCAAGCCAGCACCCGACCTCTTTCTGTACGCAGCCAAGCAGCTAGGAATCGAACCAGCGCAATCTGTGGTTGTAGAAGATGCCGCAGCCGGTGTTGAAGCCGCTCTCGCTGCTGGGATGTGGGCAATAGGACTTGGCCCTGTTGAGCGAGTTGGAGCCGCTCATATTGTTTTACCCAGTCTAGAAGGTATTAAATGGGCAGACCTTCGAGAGCAATTGAGTAATATTTCCAAACGAAAACATTAAATATAGCAAGGGACTGGGGACTGGGGACTGGATGAAAAGCCTTTTTGTGTCTAAGTTGTATCGTGTCTGTTGATGTCCTAACCACCAAGGCTTGTGCTATAAACGAGAGTTGCTTGATTACTTACAGCAGATTTCCAGGAAGATGAAATAGACAAAGATTCGTCTTAAAGCCAGGTATAAAGTATGTTTTACTCCTGAATTCTGCTGTATTCAGTCCTAATCAGCCCAAAGAACTAAAACTACCTAAAACTACATTGAAATTACTGATAGCTGCTAAACTCCAAAAGCTAATATCGTCTAAGTAGGGAATCTAAAACAAACTCCACTTTAGAAATTAGGAGCAAGAGCGTGAATTCGGACGATTTAGCTTTGCAGATAGAGAACATGCGTAAGCGCGTCGCCCTCTTGCAACGCCAGAACGAACAGCAAAAAGCACAAGCAGATATTCAACTCGTTACCGCAGTATTCAAAGAAGTTTACCTGGCTTTGGAAGAACTTCAACTAGTAAATGAAGATTTAAAGCAGCAGAATGAAGAATTATCCAAAACTCAACAGGCTTTGGTAGCAGAAAGTCAACGCTACCAAGAATTATTTGAGGAAGTCCCAGACGCTTATTTTGTGACTGATACAAAAGGGATAATTCAGGAAGCTAACTCAGCCGCTACCACTCTGCTTAACATTTCTAAAAGTTCATTGTTGGGCAAATCCATAGGGATTTTTGTGCTTGAGAAAGAAATAATTGCTTTTCATTTGAAACTAACTCATCTGCGCGATCGCGCTCAATTCCCAGACTGGAAAATGCAAGAATGGGAAGTAAACCTACGACCGCGTGACAAAACACCTATTATTGCTGCGGTTAAGGTGGTTGCTATCCGCGATCGACATAGTGAGTTAGTTAGTCTGCGCTGGATATTGCGGGATATTAGCGAAAGCAAGCGAACGCAAGCCAAGCTGCAATGGGCAGAACAGGCGATGCGACAAGCGCTTGCTAAAGAAAGGGAGTTTAGCGAACTGAAATCCCGCTTGCTCACCATCACTTCCCATGAGTTTCGCACCCCTTTGGCTACCATCCACTCTTCTGCGGAACTACTAGAACATTATCGCCACCTCTGGAGCGAACAGCGACAACAGACTCACCTGCGTCGCATTCAAAAATCAGTTATGCATATAACCCAGTTATTGGATGATGTATTAGTGGTGAGTCAGGATGAAACAAGCAAGTTAGAGTTTAATCCAACACCGATAAATTTAGTGGAATTTTGCCGCGATTTATTAGAAGAATTACAACAGAGCGATCGCTCACAACATGCGATCGTTTTTAGCAGTGAGTGCCAATGCACAGAAGCTAATTTAGACGCGAAACTACTGCGCCAAATCTTGAGTAATTTATTCTCAAATTGTCTAAAATACTCTCCCATTGGAAGTACAGTTAGGTTTTCTGTAACCACTAGCAACGAGCAAGCTATATTTCAGACTCAAGATTCTGGTATTGGCATTCCTGCTTCTGACATTGAACACATCTTTGAACCGTTCCATCGCGCTAGTAATACAGCCAATATCCCAGGAATGGGATTAGGGATGTCCATTGTCAAGCAGGCTGTAGATTTACACGGCGGCGAGATTACAGTTGAAAGTGCGATCGATGTGGGAACTACCTTTACAGTTATTCTGCCATTTTCAAGAAATTTCCATGTATAGCTAATCAATCACTTTTATTTATCGAATTTAAAAACAAAAGTAATTGCTTGTATGCTAGAAGGTCTTTAAAGTGGAGTAAGCCGGTCAACAATAGGTTGATTGTAAAGTTTTTCTTCGCAGTAGCTTAGGGAAACAAACTCAAAGACTTTGTATCTTTAAATATGAGCTTAAAATATTACGCCTGTGGTAATCTCTAACAAATCAGAATACGCACTTCTAGCCCTGTTAGAGTTAGCAACCTGCTACCCTAACGGTGAAGCCCTACAAATTCGAGAGATAGCGGCATTGCAAGACATCCCGAACCGCTATTTAGAACAACTCCTAGCGACATTAAGACGTGGAGGTTTAATTAAGAGTATACGCGGAGCCAAAGGTGGCTATGTTCTGGCACGAGATCCCGGAAAAATTACAGTGTTGGATGCTTTTAGCTGCATGGAAGGGTCAGATATTGTTGTCTCTCCTTCTGAGCCGACTCCTAATACAGTAGAAGGTGAGCTAATTCAGGAAGTTTGGCAAGAAGCACGTCAAGCTGCTAACTCTGTTTTAGCAAAATATACACTCCAAGACCTTTGTGAACGAAGATCGATCCGACAACAGAAGGAACTAATGTATTACATTTAGGAAGTATAATTACTAGTTCGTAATTCGTAATTCGTAATTCGTAATTAAAAGGGGAAGATGAAAGTAAGAACGAGCAATCTGTGACGCTGTTATATGCCTGAAGTCAATTTTCAACAGCCGATAAATAGTGCCGCTACTCTCGTGGAGAGTTATGCAGCAGGAAAACGGAACTTTAGTAAAGCAGAACTGGGTAATGCTGATTTGCAAGGCATTAACTTGAAAGGATCTGACCTAAGTTATGCTGACTTGAGTGAAGCTAACCTGAGTAACGCTAATTTGAGGGGAACTGATTTGAGCTTTGCCGATTTGAGTCAAGCTAATCTGAAGGATGCCGATCTTAGGGGAGCATTATTGATGTCAGCGAATCTCCGCCAAGCCGCTCTTAAAGGAGCGAACCTGGAAAATGGGTGCTGCGATCGCAGCACCCATTTTCCCCAAGATTTCGACCCAGTGAAAGCGGGTATGCAGATTAAATTTGAAGATTAATTAATTTAAGTTGAGCGATCGTACTGGCCTCAAGATAGAAGATATTTCTCTCAAAAGAGTTGTATTTTGGTAAAAAAGCCTATCTATGAGGTTGACAATGGAGGCAAAAAGTGAAACCCTCAACCGACGCGCACCACTAATAACTGCTGGAATTTTTCTTGGTGTGGGTCTTGGAGGGTTTATTGATGGAATTTTACTGCATCAAATCCTCCAGTGGCATCACATGCTCAGTAACATTAGGCCTCTGACAAATAGGGCGAATATAGATTTGAACATGGTGTGGGATGGATTATTTCATACCTTGGATTGGGTATTCACCGTGGCAGGACTTGTGTTACTATGGCGTGCCGGAAGACGTGATGATGTTCCTTGGTCATCACAAACCTTTATTGGATCGATACTGATTGGGACTGGGTTGTTCGACTTTATTGAAGGTTTAATTGACCACCAAATTCTCGGTGTCCATCATGTGAAACCAGGCCCAAATGAGTTAGCTTGGGATCTAGGATTTCTGGCATTCGGTGCGCTACTTGTTCTCATCGGCTGGCTAATGATAAAAAAAGAGTCAAGAGTCATTAGTCATTAGTCATTGGTCATTGGTCATTGGTCATTGGGTATTGGGCATTGGGCATTGGGCGTTAGAGTGCTGAGTTAGGAGTTAGGAGTTAAGAGTTAAGAGTTTTGTTTATCTCCTTGTCCCCTGCTCCTCTGCCCCCTGCCCCTCTGCTTCCCTGCTCCAACTCATTACTCATTACTCATCCGCTCCCCCACTCCCCACTCCCTCCTATGACAGATACTTTTGAAAAAACTAGCTGGAGTTGGCATTTGTCTCAATTCCAACAACAAGCGGGTGAATGGTGGGAATACCAGTTTTACCGCTTTGAACGGGCTTTACCAGAATTGCCTACTGGATGGTCAATTAGCCCAAGGCTTAGTGAATTGCTGAAATTCTTGTTTTGGCTGGTACTGGGATTATTTGTAGCGTGGGTGGGTTGGCGATTATGGCGAGAATTCAGTCCCTATATATATTCTTGGCTAAATAGAAGTGGCAATCTCACTGATTTTCGCGTCAAAACTCGCTCCAATGAGTCATCCATAGCCCTTTTGTTGGAGCGATCGCAAGAATTTTACCGTCAAGGTAACTACCGTGAGGCTTGCCGTTGTGTTTATTTAGCGATGTTGCAGCAGTTGGATAAAAATGCGATTGCACCCCACAAACTCAGCCGTACTGATGAAGAATATTTGCAATTGCTGCGATCTTCTGTGACTTCCATACAGCCTTATGAAACTTTAATTACTACTCACGAGCAATTATGTTTTGGTAATGCTGAGATTTTGCCAGACAATTATGAGCAGTGTCGGCAAGCTTATCGAGAAATTTCCCCAGAATGAAAAAGAGACGTTGCATTGCAACGTCTCTACACAAAACAAACAATATTTTATATGAAGAATTCAGAACTCAGGAGTCAGAATTCAGTATGAATTCTGTACGAGTGGGTGACGAATATTGGTTAAAAGCGAGTGGAATAGTGGGCGGAAAAAATTAAAATATTCTCGCCTTAAAACTCTATCTCTTTATGGGTTGAGTATTCACCAATTCTGAATTCTGTATTCTGACTCCTGTTTTATTTGGTGAGAATTGCGATCGCCTTGTCCACGGCTTGCAAGGCAGTATTGACTTCCGCCTCTGTAACAATTAACGGTGGCACAAACCGGACTACTTTTGGGCCGGCTGGTACCAACAATACACCCTCCTTGATGGCAGCATTAACGACATCGGCTGCGGTTATCTCGATGTCGGCTCGTAACTCCAAACCGTTGATTAAACCCCAACCCCGAACTTCGCCAATGTGCTGAGGATATTTCGCTGCGATCGCCTTCAATCCAGTTCGCAACTGTTCGCCCCTGTCTTGCACATTCTGCAAAATATTTTCCCGTTCCAATGTCTGGCAAACACTGAGTGCCACACCACACACAAAAGGATTTCCGCCAAAAGTGCTGGCGTGTTCCCCTGGTTGAAAAACATCGCAAAATTTCTTGCTCATCATTGCACCGATGGGGACACCTCCACCTAAGCCTTTGGCACTGGTGAAAATATCCGGTTCAACGCCGAGATGCTCGTAAGCCCATAATTTGCCGCTACGTCCCATACCAACTTGCACTTCGTCGAAAATCAACAAAACGCCAGTTTCATCGCAAATTTGCCGGAGCTTTTTGAAATAGGCAACGTCTCCTGGACGTACACCGCCTTCTCCCTGCAATGGCTCGATCAGAATTGCTGCTACCCGATAATCGCCTTCATCCAACTCGCTAATCGCTACTTCCACAGCGTTAATATCGTTGTAATTTACGTAGTGGAACCCAGGAACCAAGGGATCGAAGTATTTTTGATACTTCGGTTGTGCTGTAGCGGTAATGGTTGCCAAAGTCCGTCCGTGGAAACTGGCATTGGCGGTTAAAATAATCGGTTTTTCAATGTCTAATACTGTGTGAGCGTATTTCCGCGCCAGTTTAATTGCGGCTTCGTTAGCTTCAGCACCAGAGTTGCAGAAAAATACGCGATCGGCACAGGAACGATCGACAAGCCATTTTGCCAATTCACCTTGCTCAGGAATGTAATACAAATTAGAGACATGGTGCAGCTTTTGGATTTGGCGTGTTACCGCTTCTACCATCGCTGGGTGGGCATGTCCTAAAGTACAAGTAGCAATTCCCGCTACAAAGTCCAGATATTCCCGTCCCTGCGTATCCCAAACTTGGCATCCAGCACCCCGTTCTAGGGCTAAGGGAAACCGGGCGTAGGTAGACATGACAGCTTCATTAAAGCTATCTGTATCAAAGGGACTAGATGCTGACCCTGAATCTGGGGGGATGGTGGCTTGGTCAACGAGAGTTTGTAGGCTCACTACCGCTCCTCCTGAAAGTTTTTCATTATATAGTTATTTACTAGTTTCCTAGAAATCCCTAAAAAATACTTTTTATTTAGCACAACTCGTACTTCTTCTTAAACTAACGTTTATATGACCTCAAAGGCCTGGTGGTGGTGAAAAAAACTTTGTACTCAACACTTGAGCAATTTAAAGCCACAGATCCCCGACTTTTTAAAGAAGTCGGGGATCTTCTCGATCGCGATTGACCCAGTAGCCCAACAACCATTTCAAGGTGCATCTTAGCTTTGTGCAAATTCAGCTAGGTTCTCTTGGTCAAACCTATCGGGGTAAGCCATTCTCGTACCTTCCAAGGTTATTTTGATGAGTGCTGCTTGCTCATCTGTGGGTGAATTCATTTCATCTCATCCCTTCAAAAAATTGAATGGCGCTAAGTCCAGGAGATTTTAATCCCCTTCCTTCTCTTAGCTGCCCAAGTGCTAGCTGAGGGAATGCCATCAGAGAAGTAAGGTAGCTGACTTTGTATGCCGCACTGCCTGTAGGTTTAACACCGTATCGACGGCATAAGTCACGTAATTCTGGGATGGTTTTGATTTCTAACTCGGAACGCGTGAACATAAAATAGAGTTACCTCTTGTAAAAGTGGTATCGGTAGGTAACAACTTTTCCAGGGATGATACCTACCGATTTAAACTCTATTTCCTTGTATACATCAAATCAAGCCTTATTTATATCTCTCAACAATGCCTAACCCCAAGGGTAACCCTCAAAATTTTGAATCATCTCAACCAAGTAGAGAGTTAACCGATAATCTGAGTTTCCGGGTTACTAAGGAAATGAAGGAAGAGGTGAAAGCACAAGAAGACCCTCCAGAATTCTGTAGACGCGCTATCCAAGAAGCACTAGATAAGAAAAAAGGTAAGTAGTCCTGAGTTATTGGACTATTAGTATAGATAATTTTAAAGTTAGTAGAAAACTAGAAAAAGTAGGCTAAAAATACTATTTTTACCTCATTCTCAACACTTGAGCAAAAATATCAACGTATCCAAAAAGAGTTGATGGCTGGGGCGATCGCTCTTGGTGGTGTTTTCTTGATTGGCACTTTGTGGTACTGGTTAGTGGAGGGCTGGTCATGGGAAGATGCAGCTTACATGACAGTTATCACTTTGGCGACTGTGGGATACGGAGAGACGCAACCACTCGGTAGTCGAGGACGATTGTTTACAATTGCCCTGATTTTGTTAGGTGTAGTCAATATCGGTTACATTGTCAATAGATTTACAGAAGCGATTATTCAAGGGTACTTTCAAGAAGGAATTCGGCTACAACAACAGAGGCGGTTAATGGAATCCCTATCAGAACATTACATCATCTGTGGATTTAGTCGGACTGGTCGGCAAATTGCCAAGGAATTTCGGACAGAAGGTGTAGCTTTTGTAGTAATTGATTCGGAGACAGAATCAATCCAAAGGGCGCAAGCTGAAGGTTATACAGCATACCAAGGTGACGCTACATTAGATGACACACTCCTAAAAGTTGGTATTGAACGGGCGATGTGTATTGTTGCAGCCCTTCCCTCTGATGCTGAAAATTTATACATCGTCTTGTCAGCAAAAACGCTGAATTCAGGAATTCGGGTGATCGCACGGGCAAGTACAGAAGAAGCTTTGCAGAAGTTACGACGCGGTGGTGCAGATGAAGTGATATCCCCCTATATTACTGGCGGGAAACGCATGGCTGCTGCGGCTCTCAGGCCCCAAGTATTGGATTTTGTAGATGGGATTTTGACTGGTGCAGACCGCCAGTTGTATATGGAAGAATTTTTACTCGACCCTGCTTTTTGTCCTGTTGTGGGTCAAAGTTTGCAAAAGGCGAGATTGCGATCGCAAACTGGAGCATTGGTTCTGGCAATTCACCGTGTTGATGGAACTTTAATCGGTGGCCCCACTGGCGATACGATTTTAATGTCGGGAGACAGACTAATTGGTATGGGTACAGCAGAGCAATTGCGTAGCCTGAATCAAATTCTCGGCCCAATGAATTCCAAGAAACTGCGACGACCGAAAAATAGTTGATTTTATTTAATTACTTTTTTATCCCAATTAGGTATTGGTTGTATAGCACAAGCCTTCGTGGTTAGGACATTAACAGATGATAAAACTTAGACACAACAAGACTTTTCACCCAATCCCCAGCAATGCACTGAGCTTGTCGAAGTGTCACCAGTCCCCAGTCCCTTGCTATATAAATAAGTTGGCACAAGAAAACCAAACTATGTGAAGAAAGATAAACTAGACTAAAACCCTTTTTCCTCCTGCCTGATGCCAACGACAAATTTTTACGCCGACCTACTTAGTCTAATTGCGTAAACAGATTTAGACTTTCCCAAATCGCCGCTCCCGTTGCTGGTAGGCACACAAGGCACGATGAAATTCGGCACGGTCAAAATCGGGCCAGAGAGCATCGGTAATATAAATTTCTCCATAAGCCATTTGCCAGAGAAGAAAATTTGAGAGGCGGATTTCTCCACTGGTGCGAATTAACAAATCTGGGTCAGTAATTCCGGCTGTGTACAAGTGGCTCTCAAACACCTGTTCATTAATTTCATTGGGTTGTAGCACACCTTGCTGGACAAGCTTAGCGATCGCCTGACAAGCTTGTAAAATTTCTTGCCGTCCACCATAATTAGTTGCCACGGAAAACCGGATACCGCGATTATTCTTAGTTTCTTCCATTGAACGAGAAATTTCTTGTTGAAGCGATCGTGGCAGGTCTTGCAAATTCCCTACAAACTTAATTTGAACATTTTCTTCGACCATTTCCCGCAGTTCTTGGCGCAAAACTCTTTGAAATAGAGTCATCAAAAAATCTACTTCTTCCTGCGGTCTTTTCCAGTTCTCTGTTGAAAAAGCATAAGCTGTCAACGCCTGAATTCCCCAATCCTGACAACAGCGAAGTAAATCCTTGAGAGCATCTACTCCTCGCTTATGACCCATAATTCGGGGTAGACCCTGACGTTTAGCCCATCGACCATTACCATCCATAATCACCGCAACGTGCTGCGGCAATAATTCTCGTTTTAAATCGGTAGGTAAATCTTGCAGTTTAGTTTGTTGTAGTGTCATTTTTTATCTCGAGAAGCGGTCGATGGTAATCTGAGTAAACGTGAAACCAGTGCTAGTGTCTTCCCACCTATCCGACGAACAAAACTCAACAGACCAGGAGCAACAGCTTCCCTATCCACGGTTGGAGACAAAACAGCCTCTAATGACTCTTTCAGTTTCCTATTCGTCAGCGGTCTATTTAGGGTTCCCCGTTCCGCTAAGGAAATAGAACCCGTTTCTTCAGAGACAACGACACAAATGCAATTTTCGACCCGCTCAGTAATTCCCATTGCTGCCCGGTGGCGTGTTCCCAGCTGGCGCGAGGCTGTGCGTCCCGAAAGTGGTAAAATTATACCTGATGACACAATCCGTGAGCCACGAATCAATGTCGCTCCATCGTGTAACAAAGTTTTTGGCTGAAAAATTGTCTGGATTAGTTCTTTAGAAACTTCCGCATTTAGCTTTACTCCTGGCACAGAAAAATCTCGCTCATCAATTGGCCCTGTGGTTTCCACAATTAGTAAAGCTCCAATGCGGTTTTTTGACAATTCTTTAACAGCCTCAACAATTTCATCAATTACGCTATCAGATTTGGGGATTGCCAGACGGTCGGGTTGAAACAGCTGGCGGAATTCGCCACGCCCCAATTGCTCCAAAAACCGTCGAAACTCTGACTGTAGAGCAACTGCCATCGCCACAGCACAACCAATCACCAACTTTTCTAGTACAAAACTTAGCAGAGGTAGTCCGAATCTGCCACTGAGTGCTGAGGCTAGCATTAAGATAATGAATCCCCGCACCATCCATAGTGTCCGGCGCTCACTAATAATAACTAGTATCATGTACGTCAGCGCCAGCACTAAGACAATATCCAGAGTCCCAAGTAGCAAGGACTGTGACCACCCCAGGTTTGTCAGCCATTGCTTCCACCAATCTCTCATGACATCTGGATTAAACTTTTGCCTCTAATTTACAGTTGGTCATTTGTCATTTGTCCTTCGTCATTTGCAAATGACTAATGACTAATGACCAAAGACAAATGACTATTTCTTGAGTCTTTCTGGTAGGCGATCTTGTCGAATTAAATCTTCATAAGTTTCACGTTGCAAAATTAAATTTGCTTCGCCATTTGCCACTACGACAGCTGCCGGTCGAGGCAAGCGGTTGTAGTTAGATGCCATACTGTAATTGTACGCACCAGTTCCCATAACTACGAGAATATCCCCTGGTTCAGTCTTTGGGAGTAGAGCATTTTTAATCAGAATATCTCCTGATTCACAATGTTTACCAGCAATTGTGACTGTTTGGGTTAAAGGTGAAGACATTTTATTGGCAACTACTGCCCGATAAACTGATTGGTAAGTAATCGGTCGGGGATTATCAGACATTCCCCCATCGATCGCTACATAGGTACGAATTTCTGGGATAACTTTGGATGAACCAATAGTATAAGCAGTGACGCAAGCTGTGGCAATTAGCGATCGCCCCGGCTCGCTAAGTAATTTCGGCAAAGGCAGATTTTCGGCCGCACAAGCTGCTTGAATTACTTCACAAATTGCCTTCACCCACTCTTCAATGCTAGGGGGATCGTCTGATTCTATATATTTAATCCCTAAACCGCCACCAACATTTAACTCTGTAATATTTAAACCAAACTTAGCAGCATCTCGCAGCCATTGCACCATAACGGCGGCCAAATCTTGATGTGGTTGGCGCTCAAAAATTTGGGAACCAATATGAGCGTGTACCCCTACGCAATTAAGGATAGGTTGTTGACTGACAAAACCAAACACCTCATCTAAATCGTTGGGATCAAAACCGAATTTGCTATCTAAGTGTCCCGTGCGAATATATTCGTGAGTGTGGCACTCAATACCGGGAGTTAACCGTAGCATGATGCGGATTGGTTGAGCAGGTTGGGCTATTTCGACAAGGGTACGCAACTCATACCAATTATCCGCCACAATGGTGACATCAGACTCGATCGCTAAAATTAATTCTTCACGAGATTTATTATTTCCATGAAGGTAGATTTTATTGGGACTAACACCCGCTTGTAGGGCGGTGTAAAGTTCGCCTCCGGAAACTACATCAATTCCCAGTCCTTCAGATGCGGCGATCGCACAAACAGCTAAACAATTCCAAGCTTTTGAGGCGTACAATACTTGAGATTCGCCCTTGTAATATTGCTTGAAAGCATCTCGGTATTGCTGACAAGCCGAACGCAGGGTTTCTTCATCTAAAATATATAAAGGTGAACCAAACTGCTCAACTAGGGTTGTGACATCACACCCACCAATTTCCAAGAGGTCATGATGATGAACTCTGGCAGTCAAGGGTAAAAGTTCTTGATTAGGCGAAGGATTTGCACTGGTGTCGTGTCTTTGAGGTAAATATTGACTTCCAGAATGTTGAACCCCAGTGGGGTGAGTCGATACCATAACTATAAAAGTTTTCCTTGTTCAAATTACGGGCTTTGAGTTCGTCTCCCGATTCCCAGTTTACAAAGGGTTTGTAACGTTATTCAATAAATGTGATCGCATTAGACTTAGAAATTAAATTACTGACATTAGAAAATCTCAGTGCTATCCTGGAACTCGATCGAGCCTGTTTTGGCGGACTTTGGACTCTGGAGGGCTACAAACGAGAATTGGATAGTCCCAACAGCGATTTACTCGGTTTATTTTCTTCCTCCTCCAGCACAAGTTTGCTAGGAATGGGTTGCTTTTGGTCAATTTTAGATGAAGCGCACATTACAATTTTGGCGGTTCATCCTCAATATCACCGTCAAGGTTTGGGTGCGGCTTTATTATATTCACTCATTAAGACAGCTTGCGATCGCAAAATGGAGCGAGCTACCCTCGAAGTCCGAGCTTCCAACTTGGCGGCAATATCTTTATATCAAAAATTTGGCTTCAAAACAGCTGGGCGGCGGCGGCGTTACTACCAAGATAACGATGAGGATGCTTTAATCCTTTGGCTCCCAGATTTACAACACCGCAAATTTAAAGCAACTTTAGACCAATGGTATTCCATTGTCAGCGATCGCCTCGAAAAATCCTCTTGGCACTTGCTTTTTAAGTAAGTCCGCGAGAAGATTTATAACTATATTATTGCGTTCGCCCCTGGCGTTCCCGTTGGCTACGGAGCAAAGAAAAGTGAAGCAATTACATGGGTTTTGAAGGTTTTACATTTTGTTATATAGTTAGCTTTATTTCTGCCTACCTATTTAGTTGGGTATGAGTAATTTTGGATTATTAGGGCTTGCGATCGGCTTCAGCAAAAAAATGTAACTTTGTCGCACCTATTTTTATTTAAATATTTTATCTAAAACGTAAATTATATAAATAAATCGTATATTAATTATTTTTGCTTGATATTAAAAAATACATATGTTAAATATAAATGTTTGGGATTGAGTCAAAAAACCCTTAATTTAAACGGTCAACTATTTGTAATAAATCCCAATAAATCCCAAAAACGCTGGTAAAGTAAAGCTCCTCAGTACACTAGCAAGATAGAAGTAGTCAATAGTTAACAATTAGCCCATCAACCCAAGTCATAGGTTCAGGATGTCTATAATCTGTTATACAGGCATCCAAAAGCTTTGCCTGTGCTAAAATCAGCATACCGGCACGACCGCAGATGATGGGATAAAGCCATGTTTGAGCGCTTCACAGAAAAAGCCATTAAGGTAATCATGCTGGCCCAAGAAGAGGCCCGCCGTTTAGGTCA
Organism: Nostoc sp. DedQUE05; assembly: GCF_034530955.1. Classification (NCBI taxonomy): domain Bacteria; kingdom Bacillati; phylum Cyanobacteriota; class Cyanophyceae; order Nostocales; family Nostocaceae; genus Nostoc; species Nostoc sp. DedQUE05. The sequence goes on from NZ_JAVRCB010000013.1 coordinate 15,758, forward strand.
CAACTTTGTCGGAACCGAGCAGATCCTCCTGGGTCTGATTGGCGAAGGCACTGGAGTGGCTGCTAAGGTGCTGAAATCAATGGGCGTCAATCTCAAAGATGCCCGAATTGAAGTTGAAAAAATTATAGGACGGGGATCGGGCTTTGTTGCCGTGGAAATTCCGTTTACGCCACGGGCGAAGCGAGTTTTAGAACTTTCCTTGGAAGAAGCACGCCAACTGGGGCATAACTACATTGGCACCGAGCATCTGCTGTTGGGCCTAATCCGCGAAGGGGAAGGCGTCGCAGCCAGGGTGCTAGAAAACCTCGGTGTGGATCTATCTAAGGTAAGAACCCAAGTTATTCGGATGTTGGGAGAAACTGCCGAAGTTTCACCAGGCGGTTCATCCGGGCGCACAAAAACCCCGACTCTGGATGAATTTGGCTCAAACCTGACCCAAATGGCAATAGACAATAAGCTCGATCCGGTGGTAGGACGCGCCAAGGAAATTGAGCGAGTGATCCAGATATTGGGTCGCCGAACCAAAAATAACCCAGTGCTGATTGGGGAACCAGGGGTTGGTAAGACTGCGATCGCTGAAGGTTTAGCTTCACGCATTGCCACCAAAGATGTCCCTGACATCCTCGAAGATAAACGCGTCGTCACCTTAGATATTGGTTTGCTCGTAGCAGGAACCAAGTATCGAGGTGAATTTGAAGAACGCTTGAAAAAAATCATGGATGAAATCCGCTCGGCGGGTAATGTCATTCTCGTGATTGATGAGGTACACACCTTAATTGGTGCGGGTGCAGCAGAAGGTGCTATAGACGCAGCAAATATCCTCAAGCCAGCTTTGGCCAGAGGTGAGTTGCAGTGCATCGGTGCTACAACCTTGGATGAATACCGGAAGCACATCGAGCGAGATGCAGCGCTAGAGCGACGTTTCCAACCAGTAATGGTTGGCGAACCTACAGTTGATGAAACAATTGAAATTTTATATGGTTTGCGCGAACGCTACGAGCAACACCACAAACTGAAAATCTCCGACGAAGCATTGGTAGCGGCGGCGAAATTGTCAGACCGTTACATTAGCGATCGCTACCTCCCAGATAAAGCCATCGACTTAGTTGATGAAGCTGGTTCTAGGGTGCGCTTGATTAACTCCCAACTGCCACCCGCAGCCAAAGAGTTAGATAAAGAACTGCGTCAGATATTAAAAGAAAAAGATGATGCAGTGCGCTCCCAAGACTTCGATAAAGCTGGAGAACTGCGCGATCGCGAAATGGAAATCAAAGCCGAAATCCGGGCGATCGCTCAAAGCAAGACCAATGCAACTGGCACAGAACATGAAGAACCTGTAGTTACAGAAGAAGACATTGCTCACATTGTCGCTTCCTGGACTGGAGTACCGGTGAACAAACTCACCGAATCTGAATCTGAAAAGCTGTTGCACATGGAAGATACCTTGCATCAGCGTTTAATCGGTCAGGATGAAGCTGTCAAAGCAGTTTCACGAGCAATTCGTCGCGCTCGTGTCGGTTTGAAGAATCCCAATCGACCCATAGCTAGCTTTGTCTTCTCTGGACCTACTGGTGTAGGTAAAACCGAGTTGGCGAAGTCCTTAGCTGCTTACTTCTTCGGTTCCGAAGAAGCGATGATCCGCTTAGATATGTCCGAATACATGGAGCGTCACACCGTCAGCAAGCTGATTGGTTCCCCTCCAGGTTATGTTGGTTATAACGAAGGTGGTCAGCTGACCGAAGCCGTGCGGCGGCGTCCTTACACCGTGGTGTTGTTCGACGAAATCGAAAAAGCGCACCCCGATGTATTCAACATGCTGCTGCAAATTTTGGAAGACGGTCGGTTAACTGATGCCAAAGGTCGCACGGTGGACTTCAAAAACACCTTGCTGATTTTAACTTCCAATATTGGTTCTAAGGTAATTGAAAAAGGCGGTAGCGGTATCGGCTTTGAATTCTCCGAAGATGCCAGCGAGTCAACTTACAACCGGATTCGCTCTTTGGTGAACGAAGAACTCAAGCAGTACTTCCGTCCAGAGTTCCTCAACCGACTCGATGAAATTATCGTCTTCCGTCAGTTGAGCAAGCCAGAAGTGACCCAAATCGCCGAAATTATGCTCAAGGAAGTATTTGGTCGTCTCACTGAAAAGGGTATCACCTTAGAAGTTAGCGATCGCTTCAAGGATCGGTTGATCCAAGAAGGTTACAGTCCCAGCTACGGCGCGAGGCCATTACGTCGGGCAATTATGCGCCTGTTAGAAGATAGCCTAGCAGAAGAAATTCTGTCTGGTCGTATCAAGGATGGCGATACAGCCCTTGTTGATGTGGATGAAAATGGCGTTGTGCAAGTTAGTTCTCAACAGCGTCGGGAATTGTTACCCCAAGGCGTTGAGTAAGATTTAGGGTTTAGGATTTTTTAGATTAGATCCCAAATTAAAAAACGGTAGAGTATTAATTGCTCTACCGTTTTTTGTTTGAATATGTCTAATGCAGACGAAGAATACCGCGTTATTCCCCCACAAGATCCAATGAAGAATAAGTGGGAATTTATGGAAGTATGGATAGATGCAAGTCATTCCCTTCCATATGTTCTTTTATTGCTTTGCGACAGTGAAGATAACTGTCAGATTTATGATCCGGCACAGGGTTATAAAGTTGTATTTTCTACTAATAACTATGATGAAGCCAAGTTATATTTACTAGAAGATGAGTTTGAATCAGTTCAAGGTAGGATGTTAGCTGCGGAATTATAGCGGTTCTTAGTTGGGTGCAATACGCTTGATTATTGGGGAGTCCGAAACCATAATTCAGGAAAACTTTATATTCTGACTCCTGACTCTAAGCTGTGTTAGGTATATTTTGGTTCTTGGCAACTTTTGGCGATCTAGGTTGGGGTAAGGCAGAAGGCAGAGGGCAGAAGGCAGAAGTCGGAAGGGTAGAAGTAATAAATTCAAGCTTTGAGTTTGTTTAAGCTAGCAACTAATATACTTTGCATTTCCTCGACCTCATTCAATAGGGGAGTGAAGTTGTAGTTGCCGCTATTCCAGCGACTGAGGAGGTAATCTTGATAAGAGTTGAGAAGGCTCAGACCTTGGTCGATATTTGAGAGAAGCGATCGTAACGGGACAACTCCCCCCTGCTTTAAAAGCGTATTATCAGCAGCATTTGCACAAGATGATTCCCCCCCAACTCGCCAAGTCTTAAGAGGGAATTAAAATCATCTGTATTGAAGAAGTTAGCACAAGTTTCATCAGTCGTATCAGCAGAAAGCATTGCTAGTACAATTGATGCTGATGAATACGATGTTGAAGAAATTCTAGAAAATTGCCGTGAGTTTTTAACACTCCAGGAAATTGATGGAGAAATCCACTACAGTCTTTATCATTCCAACTTCCGCGATTTTTTAAGCAAGCAAGTAAATTTTGGTTAGACTCTATAATGCTTCGGTATTGAGTCAAATAAAGACCTAACCCCCAACCCCTTCCCTTATAGGGAAGGGGAGTAAGATTCAAAGCCTCTCTCCTAAGAGGCGAGAGGTTTGGAGAGAGGTCAAATTCTACAGCATACAAAGGAGCGATCGCAATCACCAAGCATCTGCCATAGACGAAACATTCGTGAGAGAGTTGACCTGGGGAACATCCTAGCGTCAAGATAAAAGGGTTGGATATCTTGTCAAAGTACTAAGCACATCCGATATCGCCTGATTTTCTTTCATTTCCCTGCTTTTGGGTTAAAGAGAAAGGCTATGGGCGATACTTATTAACGTGGCAAAAAACAGAAAAAAGTACGCGCGGATTGCTAAGACGTGCCTGGACGCAGAGGGTTAAGCCGTTGCACCCCGATGAAGCGTCAAGAAATAGCTGATTAAATCAAATTCTAAGCGATTTAATCATATATTTTGTAGCAGATACTTGTGGAAAAGAAAATGCTAGGTGTAAATGTTGTTATGAAAGTTGGCGATCGCGTCCGCGTTAAAGATTCGGTAGTGGTGTATCATCATCCTGAACATCGGAATCAGCCTTTTGACATCAAAGGTACAGAAGGCGAAGTTACAGCTATTGCCACCCAATGGCGAGACAGACCAGTAAGCGCTAATCTACCGATTGTAGTCCAGTTTAGTAAAAAGTTTAAAGCCCATTTACGTGAAAACGAATTAGAAGTCATCTAAATCACTTATCGGCGGCGAAACCACTGGAAAATATTCAGTTCGCCGCGCATTCTTTTAAGTTCTTGGCGGTTTTGTTCTGCTGTTGTATAATACCAATCACAATAACGCTGAAACTCCGATCGCGACCGAACTTCATGGTAGAACTCATGGGTTGTTTGGTAAGAGGCAAAAGCTTCTTCAACTTGAGGTTGAGCAACTGGAATAATATAAGGTAAATTTTTTGACATAAAATTAAGAGTCGTAGAGACGCGATCGCGTCTGTTTTGAATTGAGATAATTACCGCACTTCTTAATTAATAACTCATAATTCCTGTACAGAGGCGATTAATCGCGTCTCTCCTAACTCCTAACTTTAATTAAAGCCAACCGCGTAAGCGATAAACTAAAGAACCAATATACTCTTTTAAAGCGATGGTAAATTGGTGTAAGTTATCAGTATCAGGTAATAAATTTAGTATGGCGGCTTTGGGAGTACTACCGAGTTCTTGCAACTCACCCTCACTAACTAGAAAGTCAGTAGGTGCAGGAATAGCATTGATTCCTTGACGCTGGAAAATCTGAAGCGATCGCGGCATATGCATTGCCGAAGTAACTAATAATACCTGACGAATGCCACGAGATGACAAAATTTTTTGGACATTTACAGCATTTTGATAAGTATTGAGAGAGTCCGGTTCTTGGACAATCGCCTCAGATGGAATACCAATAGATGTAAGTATTGTTGCCATATCTGCCGACTCTGGCGAACCACTTCCACGCCAATCAATGCGACCGCCGCTCAGAATGATTATAGGCGCTTTTTTCTGACGATACAGTTGTGCGGCGTAGATGACGCGATCGCCTGCTTCACTTAAATCGACAGTAGGTCTTGGGAAAAAAGCTGATTTAGTTGCGCCACCCAAAACCACAATTGCTTCTGCATTAGGTATTTGGGCGGGTGGAAGATTTTGCCATTCTAGCGATCGCACTAATGATTTAGCGATCCAAGCATTGCTAGAAAATAGCAATAAAATTAGGGAAAAAGCAATTGCGATCGCCGCAGTCCGGGGTCGTTTCCACAAAGTCACTAATGCTACTACCAAGCTTACGCAGGCTAATCCTAGTGGATAAAAAAATAGTGGCAGTAATTTGGATAGATATAAAAACATATTATTAGGGCATGGGGCATGGGGAATAGGGCATGGGGCATGGGGAATAGGAGATGAGGAAGTGATGAAGAAAAACTATTGATTATCGATCAATGCCCAATGCCCAATGCCCAATCCCCAATCCCCAATCCCCAATCCCCAAATTATTACCTTTCCCAAAACTTGTAATTGAAACTACTTCCAGGAGTGCGACGGTAACGGCGACCGGCTCTTCTGATTTGCCGTTTGTTGATCCTTTCATTCGTTGGTTCAACTTCAACCTCTTCTGATTCTTCAACTTGCAACTGAGTTCTAGTTTCTTCCTTACTTCCCCACCAAGCAGTAATCCAGCCTCCACCTAAAGCACCTAATCCACCAAGCAAGATACTCATAGGTGCTGGATAGCCTAAATATACAAAACCTAGCATGAAAAATAACCAGTATTTCAATCCTGCATCAACACCATCAGAGGAGGCTACATTTGGTGCTTGGGGGCTATTATCAGTTACATTAGCGATCCAGCTTAAGATGAAACCGCCCATGATTCCTAAGAAGATGCTTAGGGCTGGTGCGGAGCCAGTCATTATTAATATAAATGTTAAAAATGCCCCAAATAATAGTTGAGAAAAGAAGCTGGGAGAAATACTGAATAAGTCGTTCTTTTTGTCTGCCATAAAATAAAAAACTTATTTAACAAATTACTAATGACGCTCGATAGCAAAGCCTTAGCGACGTAGGAGCGTCTGACTCTAACGTAATTCCTAATTTTCGATTCAATTACGAATTACGAATTACGAATTACAAATTATTTTAATTGTGCCTGTTGTGGTTCAGTTGTATCCCAAATCTTTACATAAGGTTGTTCCTCTTCAGTGAAAGGTTCAGCTTGTTTGATTTGTGAAGCTAATAAATCGGCGGTGGCATCAGCAATATCACCAGTGCGATTGTTCAAACGCTCTTTTAGAACTTCAAGTGGTGCTGTGCATTGGATAATCTGAAGGGGAAGTTGATGTTTTGTAGCTTGGGCGATCGCTTCTTGGCGTAACTGCTGTTTATCATACTTGGCATCCAAAATTACCGAAAAACCTTGTTTAGCCAGGATAATTCCCAATTCTAACAGCCGTGTGTAAGTTTTCTCGGTCATCTCTGGTGTATATAAATCGTTGCCACCCCGTTCCCACAACGGAATTCCCCCTAGATGCTTCCGCACCGCATCAGAACGCAGGTGAATCGCTTTCTGTTGAAGGGCTAAATGTCTTGCTGTGGTACTTTTACCAGAACCCGACAACCCCGACATCAAAATTAGTTGTCCCTGCTTGGGTTTAGTGTATTCCCAAGCTTGTTTGTAATAATCAGTGGCGGTTTTTGTCGCTTCTTCCTTCACCGTTGCGGGTACACTCGGATCGTCTAGTAAAAATGATGTCACCTTCGCCCGGACATAAGCCTGACGGCTTAAATACAAGGGCAACACCTCTAAGCCTTCCCAGTCTCCAGTTTGCTCTATATAAACATTCAAAAACGCATTACCCAAGTCTTGACGCTGGCCAGCTTCCAAATCCATCACAGTGAACGCCACATCGTACATCACATCGACAAAGCGAAACGATTCATTAAATTCAATGCAATCGAACAACAAGATTTTATCGTGCCACTGGGCAATATTTCTCAGGTGTAAATCCCCATGACATTCACGAATATAACCGTTGTGAATTCTGCTAGCAAATAATTCTGGACGTTCGGCAAAAAATTTATCTGTATATTGCTTTGTTTCTGTAAATTGCGCCTGAGTCTGGGGGCCACCAATATACTTCTCAGTTTGCTGATAATTCTCATCAAAGGCAGCCCGGATATTTGGCACTTCGCCAAAAGTGCGAATGTAATCATTCGTCTGTGCTTGGGCATGATATTGAGCAACCACTCGTCCCAACTCATTTAGAAGTGTCTCACTTAACTTACCTTCTTCAAAAAGGATACTTAGTAGCGACTCTTGAGGAAACTGACGCATCTTCAGCGCATATTCTACAGCTTTGCTCGTTCCCCCTAACTGGTATTGCTCCCCTACTAAAGTTATGGGCAAAACTTCTAAATATAATTCACCAGCACCGCGTTGATTTAACCGTAACTCTTCCTGACAAAAATGCTGCCGCTTATCTAAGGTAGAAAAATCTAAAAAGCCAAAATTCACAGGTTTTTTCAGTTTATAGGCGTAATCCCCAGTTAACAGCACATAAGAAGCGTGGGTTTGAACTAGTTGAATAGGTTCTGTTACCTTATGGGGATAAAATCCCGGCTGCAACATTTGCTCGATAAAAGCTGGAAGAGTCGCTTCTGTCATCTCTTTGCTCTGCGGGTTCAAATACAAAAAAACCAGGAGTTTCCCCCTGGCTATCATCAAAAATTATTACACAGTTTACCAATTGAGTGCTGATAAGCTAATGCGCTATTTTCTGTGAAGACTGTCATTAGTCATCGGTCATTGGTCAATTGAGAATGGTGCAAGATATCAGCATATCAAGGAGAACTCGTTTTAGAAGCTTCTGGACTGCGAATGATGATATGTCCCTTCTCACTTTCTTGAATAGCTAACACAGATGGAATCTCGCCAGATTTTGCGTTTGAGGGTAATGCTCGAAACAAATAAATCCAGCCGCCACGTTCTAGGAGTAAGCGCCAGACTCGCGGCTGCTGTGGATTGCTGATGTCATTATCTTCTCTGCCTCGCAAGTCGTCGAATAGACCGCGATCGCCAATAATGCGATAACCTTTCAAAGATGGATCTGCAAATATATCATCAAGTTTGCGTCCCACAGCAAACTTTTCTTCAGGTGTAATTAAAGCTACAACAGGTAAGGTGGAGTTTTGACCAGCGTCTCGTCGTGCATCTGCGATGCCTTGCCAACGAGCTAACCAAAATATCACAATTAATACCCAGGATACTATGACTATCTCATTGACTAGCGATCGCAGAAATTCCACTGAGCGCAGTTGTCCAGAACTAAATTCAGCCAGAGATTTTAGCCGTTTAGCTGTCCATGAGCGTTTGTGTTGGGTTGCAGAGATGATGCGACTCAATAGTAGTTGGCTTGCAGAGACTACAGTCTCACTAACGATTTTAATTAACCATAAAGTTGCCTGAATAGCGATCGCAGCGACAAAAAAAGCGATCGCACTTTTGCAGATTGTCCAACCATCTCCGAGAAATATTTGCAGGGGAACTATCAAAAAAGACTGTGCGGGTAAGTCGAGGGTATTGACTTCTAGCTGAAAAAAGTAGAAATATGACCAACGGTAAATCCAGCCTGCAAAGAAAAGCGCCGCACCCAGTAAGCCAAGTACACTTGTGAATTTACCTAAAATATTGGTTTCCTGGTTAGGGGTTTGGGTCATACGAAAAATAGGGGAGATGAGAGAAACAATATAGCGTTTCTCATTTGTGTGCAAATACACTCTGACCTCTCTCCAAACCTCTCTCCTCTTAGGAGAGAGGCTTTGAATTTTACTTCCCAACGCTAGTAGGGAAGCGGGGTGGTTTCATACAAGCAGAGAAAAACTAAAACTGGGTTTCAAAGCCTCTCCCCCCGTGGGGGCTTCTGTGTACACACATCTTGGTAATGAAGCGCAAACCTCGGATTTACCCCCCTTAATCCCCCGATGCATTGGGGGGAGATTAAAGATCCGGTTCCCTCCCCTTTGCAAGGGGAGGGTTAGGGTGGGGTAAAAGTGACGCAAAAACCCAGATGAGTAAGCTATTTCAGACTTGTGTGTACACTGTAGCCCGATGCCTTGGGGGAAATATCCGGTTCCCGGTTCTCCCCCAAGGCATCGGGGAGTTAGAGGGGGTGAGAAGGACTTGTGTATACACGGTAGCCGTGGGGGAGAGGAATAGAAGTGAGGGAAAAAGCCTGGACACTAAACGAGAAATCAAGACTTATGTATTTTTCTTTTTTCGTATGAAACCACCCTGCCCAACGCTAGTAGGGAAGGGGTTAGGGGTTAGGTCTATATTGCACAACTACAAACTGTTACAGGTAAATAATCAGTTTGTTTTAGTGATTTTACGGAAATTTAATATACGCCTCTGAAGTTTAATGAGAAAGTTAAATCTAGTCAAATACACTGTTAAAGCCATGAAAGCTTTTTTCCAAAGATCGGTTGTGGCAATCTTAGTAATGGCAGCAGCACTAGCAGGGAACATCCAAACTGTAATTAGCAAGGATGTCACAACGGAAAATTTCTTTTTAGCACAGACACCAGTCAAAGCAGATGAATTAGAACTTCCAGTGGCCTTACCAGAGTTAGCAGAAGTCATCCTAAAAGCAGGTGGGTCAAACAGTGGTCGAGTAATCGGAATTGATGCACAGACAGAAGCACTATCAATTCAGCGTAGTGGCAAAACTGCCACAATTCCCCTGAGCAAAATTCAAAAAGTAGTCTTCAAGAATGGGGCGTTAGCTTACAGAAGCAATGGGCGGCAAATTATCCGGGGTGAGCGAGACCGTCCCACAGGTCAGCTTGTAACTTGGAATGGTATACCCCTAAATACTTTTACCGTAAAAAATCCTACTCAGGGTCAAGCGGTGGTGAAACTTAAACCACCTGTAGTTTCCACAGCACAGTTGCTGGGTATTCAGTCAGTGGCTAGAAATCGACAATATGTGGTGAATGAAATCCAGTTCAATTCGCAACAAAGAACGATTAACATTCTGGCAAACCCTTATTGATTCGTGAATTATTTTAGCTGTACGCTTCTATAGCATATTTGTGTCTACTCAACGTAAATCCCTAATTTAGGCTTTTGCTGATGTTGATAACAAAAACTTCGATGCTAGCAACAAATGTTTGAACATTTATTGCAAATGCTTTGGTGCTGGCAACAAATGTTCAAGCAGTTGCAACAACTATTCAAATGCTTGCAACAAATGTTCAAGTAGTTGTAACAAGTATTCAAACATCTCTAACAAATGTTCAAGTAGTTGTAACAAGTATTCAAATATCTATAACAAAGGTTCAAGTAGTTGCAACAAATATTCAAGCGTTTGCAACAAACGTTCAAACATTTCCAACAAATGCTTAAACATTTGCAAGAAATGTCCGAACGTTTATAACAAATGCTCCGATGTCGGCAATAAATGTTTCAACCTTTATAGGACTTACGCAAAGTTAAGGTATTTTTGTTCTTGCGATCGCTCCGCTTGCTCTTAGCGTTCCTGTAAAGTAACAATCCCAGACTTGACCAAATACTTTTGATGTTACTAACGACAACTTTTGCTAACACCCAATTAAAAACAGCTACCTCTGCGCTATTCTATGAAAAAAATTCTCACCAGTTTTTTGGCTGTGGGCTTTTATCTAACGCCTTTAACAGTGATGCTGATGGCTCAACCCACCTGGGGACAGACTCAAAACTCGCGATCGCAAGAAGCAGAAAGACTGCTAGAGCAAGCAGCACAACTGACACAGCAACAGGAATATCAACGGGCAATACAAATATTTCAGCAGGGTTTAACCATTGCACGAGAACTGAAAGACCAAAAACGTGAAGCAACTGCACTGGTAGGGCTTGGGTTTAACTACTCCGCTTTAGGAGAAAATCAGAAAGCACTGGAACTTTATAACCAAGCTTTGCCCCTTAGGCGGGCTGTGGGCGATCGCTCTGGTGAAGCCACTACACTCAATAACATCGGTGGAGTCTATGGCGATTTAGGAGAAAAGCAGAAAGCACTGGAATTTTACAACCAAGCTTTGCCCCTTATTCGGGCTGTGGGCGATCGCACTGGTGAAGCTGCTACTCTCAATAACATCGGTGCAGTCTACTCCGCTTTAGGAGAAAATCAGAAAGCACTGGAACTTTATAACCAAGCTTTGCCCCTTAGGCGGGCTGTGGGCGATCGCTCTGGTGAAGCCACTACACTCAATAACATCGGTGGAGTCTATGGCGATTTAGGAGAAAAGCAGAAAGCACTGGAATTTTACAACCAAGCTTTGCCCCTTATTCGGGCTGTGGGCGATCGCACTGGTGAAGCTACTACTCTCTATAACATCGGTCTAGTCTACGGCGATTTTGGAGAAAAGCAGAAAGCACTGGAATTTTACAACCAAGCTTTGCCCCTTATTCGGGCTGTGGGCGATCGCACTGGTGAAGCTGCTACTCTCAATAACATCGGTGCAGTCTACTCCGCTTTAGGAGAAAATCAGAAAGCACTGGAACTTTACAACCAAGCTTTGCCCCTTAGGCGGGCTGTGGGCGATCGCACTGGTGAAGCTACTACTCTCAATGGCATCGGTCTAGTCTACTCCGCTTTAGGAGAAAATCAGAAAGCACTGGAATTTTACAACCAAGCTTTGCCCCTTAAGCGGGCTGTGAGCGATCGCACTGGTGAAGCTACTACTCTCAATAACATCGGTGGAGTCTACTTTGCTTTAGGAGAAAAGCAGAAAGCACTGGAATTTTACAACCAAGCTTTGCCCCTTAAGCGGGCTGTGGGCGATCGCGCAGGTGAAGCTACTATTCTCAGCAACATCGGTGGAGTCTACTCCGCTTTAGGAGAAAATCAGAAAGCACTGGAACTTTACAACCAAGCTTTGCCCCTTAGGCGGGCTGTGGGCGATCGCACTGGTGAAGCTACTACTCTCAATAACATCGGTCTAGTCTACTACGCTTTAGGAGAAAAGCAGAAAGCACTGGAATTTTACAACCAAGCTTTGCCCCTTTGGCGGGCTGTGAGCGATCGCGCTGGTGAAGCTATCACCTTGGGTAATATTGGTAAACTCTTCCAAAGTACAAATCGACCAACTGAAGCCATTACTAATTTAGAGCAATCTCTCCAAATCAGCTTAGAAATGCGCCGGGGTTTACAACGGGAAAATCGCCAAAAGTTTTTACAGCAGAACGGTGGAAGTGCAATTGCTACTGTTTTAGTCGATGTCCTCATTAATCAAAAAAAATACGCTCAAGCTTTTGAATGGGTTAACCTATTCACCACAGCCGACCTTGCTGATTATACTCGCCTCATTAATGCCAAGGTTGCCAACCCAGAAGCACAGAAAGCTCTTGATAACTGGAGTAAAAAAAATCAACAATTGGAATCCTTGCGACAAAAACTGCAAAGCGATCTCTCCCAAAGTCTCCCCGAACAAATTAGGCAATTAGAAGCACAAGTTTACTCAGAAGCCGAAAATATCTCTCGCCGTTTTCCTGAAGTAGCAGAACTATTTGAAACTACACCCGCAGATATTAAAAACCTGACATCCTCCATACCCGCAGGAACGGTTGTAGTTCAACCTGTCTTGTTGACTAATGTCACAGATATGCCTAATAACGTCGCAATTTTTATTTTCACAAAAGGCGAGTTGAGCGTTATAAAAAAATCTATTGACCCTACTGAATTTAATAAACTTCTCACCCAATACTTGAAAGAAATACAAGATGAAAGTAATTCTAACTACCGTGAAACTGGCGGCAAACTTTATGATATTCTTATTCGTCCTATAGAAGACAAAATTAAAGCTTTATCCCCCAAAGAACTAAGTATTATCGCTACTGGTCAACTGCGCCATCTACCTTTTGAAACTCTTTCCGACAGTAAAACCAACCAATTTCTAATCGAGAAATATCCTGTCAACTATCTGACTCGCATTTCCAATAATTCCCTAAAATCTCCAGGTGTGCAAAATGCCGTACCCCCCAAACTACAAGCTGTTTTAGCATTTGGTAATCCAGTACCCAGTGACCCACAAAATCTCCCAGGTGCAGAGGCAGAAGTCAGAAGTATTAAGGAAATACTGCCAGACAGTGAAGTTTATATCCACAATGAAGCTACCCTAGAAAAGTTTAGATCCCAAGCATTGCGCTTTGACTTTTTGCATTTAGCAACTCATGGCTGTTTCAAAACCGAAGATTGCAAAAAAGTCAAGTTAAAAAATAATACATTACTATTTGCTGACAAACCCTTAGACATTGCCAATGCTGCTCTTTTAGGGCTACAAGGCACACAACTGATTACTCTTAGTGCCTGTCAAACTGCTGTAGACACTAATTTGAATGATGCTAGCACAGGACTTGCAGGAGTTGCTTATATATTTGAGCGTGCTGGTGCTAAAGCTGTGATGGCAAGTTTATGGGCGGTTGATGATGAAGCGACTCAGCAATTGATGATTCAATTTTATCAAAACCTCAAGCAAGGTATGACCAAAGGAGAAGCTTTGCAACAAGCTAAGTTGAAGCTAATTAAAGACCATCCTTATTATTGGTCGCCATTTGTCTTGATTGGTGATGCACGTTAAAGTAATTCGTAATTAAGTGCGTTAGAGGATGTTTGAAAAGTTTTCTTCTCGGTAACAAAACCTTCTAGATCCCCCTAAATCCCCCGATAAATTGGGGGACTTTGATTCCGGTTCCCCCCTTAAAAAGGGGGGCTAGGGGGGATCGGTTAGTGCCTAAAATCACAGCCAACCACTTTTCAAACAACCTCTTAGGCTAAAGCCATAAACTGCGTAGATTGGGTTGAATGTTGAATTGGTATTATAGCCGTAGTCACATAGGTTAACGTGAATTCGACGGATCTAAAAAACCCCACTTCCAAACCTCTCCCCTGCAGGGAGAGAGGCTTTGAAACCATAATTTTCTCGTTGTCAACTAAGAATATTTCTGCCCCTTTCCGCGCCGGAGAGGGGTTGGGGAGAGGTTCATCGAACTGACGTTAGGTTAGGACATAATGACAAGCGTGAATGCTAGGAATAATAATAGTTCTACCTCCTGCCTCCAGCAAGACTGCCTTCTGCCTGCTGCTATACTTCTGTCATATCATGTCGTCGAATCGACCATAATAAAAACACCCCACCCCCAACCCCTCCCCGCAAGCCTACGGTGTACACACAAGTCACATTACCCCCCTTAATCCCCCCTTGTAAAGGGGGGAAACAGGAGAATCTAGTTCCCTCCCCTTTACAAGGGGAGGGTTAGGGTGGGGTAAAACCTTGAGTTTTTCAGCTATTTCAGACTTGTGTGTACACCGTAGCCCCGCAAGCGGGGAGGGGAGACAAAGCGTAGCGTTGGCGGGGTGGGGTTCCGAGGGAATTAAGGGTAATTTAGCGGAGATGATATCATCTCTTTGCTCTGCGGGTTCAAATACAAAAAAACCAGGAGTTTCCCCCTGGCTATCATCAAAAATTATTACACACTTACGTAGCTTCAGAGGTTGTTTCACTCCCTGCCTCAGCTTCATCCTCAGCAGCAGCGCTGATTTGCGGCTGCGAGACGCTAACTACAACTCGCTCCGTATCGCCAAGAACTGTAACACCTTGAGGCAAGACTAGCTCATGAATACGCAAGCTGTCTCCGATTTGCAGGTTAGAGACATCAATTTCAATTATTTCCGGGATGTTTTCTGGCGCACAGCTGACTTGCAATTCAGTGATAACAGTGTCTAAAAAACCACCTTCTTGTTTAACACCAACAGCAGTTCCCACAAAACGCAGCGGTACTTCAACAGTGGTGTCGCCGTGACCGGCAACTGCAAAGAAGCTGAGGTGGTAAGGCGTACCTTTTGCGGGGTGAATTTGAAGTTCCCGCAGCAAGGTTTTGCCACGCCAAGGTGCATCAGCAACATTCAACTCAATCAAGGTATTGTTGACGGAAGCTCTTTTGAGCAAACGCTCAACAGTTTTGGCCTCAATGGTCAAAGAAATAGATTCTGTGCCCTTATGACCATACAAATTGGCAGGTATCAATCCAGCGCGGCGCAAAGCTCTTGGCTTGCTGCCTTCTGGACGTTTTTGAGATTCGACTGTAATAGCCATAGAAGTTGTCCTTTGTCAGTTGTCAGTTGTCAGTTGTCCTTTGTCCTTTGTCATTAGTCATTTGCTAATGAACCTTCGGTTTCGCCAGTTGCTCATGGGGGAAACCCCCTTGGCGCTAGCCTCTCCCTTTGGGAGAAGACCGCACTGGCTCACCAATAACAAATGACTAATGACTAAATTTACGCACTAAGTAGGGTAGCAGGTGTACCGTCGGGGTGCAATAAAGCGCGTTTGGGCCCGTGGATCGGGTCTTCTACGATTATGGTTTGATCGCGGCTGGCTCCTAATGAGACGATCGCGATCGGAACTTCCATCAATTCGGCTAAGAATTTCAGATAATCCAATGCTGCTTGTGGTAAGTCTTCTAGGGTGCGGCAGTGAGTTGTTGACACTTTCCACCCCGGTAAGGTTTTGTAGATGGGGCGACATCTAGCAAATTGACGAGAACTGGTGGGGAAGTGTTCGCTGCGTTGGCCATCTATGTCATAAGCGACACAAACTTGGATCTCCTCTAATTCATCGAGCACATCTAGTTTGGTCAGCGCCATACAATCCATACCGTTAATCCGCACGGCATAGCGACCGATAACGGCATCAAACCAGCCACAGCGCCGTTTGCGTCCGGTGGTTGTACCAAATTCGGCACCGCGATCGCACAACAATTCTCCCAATTCTCCATCTAATTCAGTGGGAAATGGCCCCTCTCCGACACGGGTTGTATAGGCTTTTGACACCCCAATTACCCGGTCAATCATTGTCGGCCCTACCCCAGTACCAACGCAAGCCCCACCCGCCACTGGGTTAGAGGAGGTGACATAAGGATAAGTTCCGTGATCTAAGTCTAGGAGCGTACCTTGTGCGCCTTCAAACAAAATATTGCGTCGTCGCCAAATTGCATCGGATATTTTCAACGATGTATCAACAACGTGAGGTCGCAAGCGTTCTGCATACCCCAAATACTGCTCAATTACCTCTTGTGGATCTAGAGGCGGCAAGTTGTAAAGCTTTTCTAAAATGACGTTTTTATAATTAATCGTCCACTCCAGCTGCTCGCGTAGCCCATCCGGGTCCATTAAGTCTAAAACCCGAATCCCTGTACGTTCAGATTTGTCAGCATAAGTCGGCCCAATGCCCCGACCTGTTGTGCCGATCTTATGGCTTCCCCGTCGTTCTTCAGATGCCTGGTCAATCAATCGATGATAAGGCATCGTTACGTGGGCTGTCTCAGATATCAGCAGGTGGTCAGTGGAAATATTTAACTCTTTTAGTTGGTCGAGTTCTGCGATCAAAATCTGTGGATCGATCACTGTTCCACAGCCGATAATGCAATCGGTATTTGGATACAAAATCCCAGAGGGAATCAAATGCAGTTTAAAGGTCTGACCTTTAACTACAATCGTGTGTCCAGCATTGACACCCCCTTGGTAACGCACCACAACATCTGCGGAACGGCTGAGTAAGTCAGTTATTTTACCTTTTCCTTCATCGCCCCATTGGGCACCTATGACAATGACGTTAGCCAAGAGCTTAAATTAAGAAGTAAAGTTTCCACAAACTATTATTATTAACATATTGCGTGAATCATGTCAACCAAAATCTATTTTGAGCGCGAATACTGAGATTACACAACAGAAACAACTAGAAGCTCAACTTCTGCGATCGCAACACTGTTTAAACATTATTTAAGCTGTTCCACACTTTTTAAATCATATATGGTCGTGTTGGCTGTTGAGTGTTAACTCTTGACTGTTAACTGTCAGCAGTCAAAAAACCTCACTCCTTCACTATGCAAGAAATATGTGTTTTAGCTTATCAAAAACGAGAAAGTGATTTTTTCCTTACTTATGGGCATTAGTCGGTAAGCTGGGAAAATCTACACCCCCGAAAGCTTTAGGTAATCCCTACTTTGGAGAAAATAACTACTCAGACTAATTTTAGGAAAAGCAAATGGGCGTTAGCACGCTAGCAAAATCAGCACATAATACAATAGCTAGCGTCCCCCAAAAGTCACTCATGCCGCAAAATAGTCAAACCGCCATCGAATTCCGCGATGTTACTTTTAGCCGCAATCATCGCCCATTGGTGTCAAATCTCAATTTCACTATTCGCCAAGGAGAAGCACTGGTATTACTTGGGCGCAGTGGTAGCGGCAAAACCACGACAATGAAGTTAATTAATCGCCTATTTACACCTACACAAGGCGAAGTTTTATTTGATGGCATTCCCACAACTCAATGGGATGAAATTAAACTGCGGCGAAAAATTGGTTACGTTATTCAAGAAATTGGTTTATTTCCCCATTTCACTGTCGAACGCAATGTTGGTTTAGTCCCATCTTTAGAAGGGTGGCAACCAAAACAAATTAAAATGCGAGTTTATGAACTGTTGCAATTGGTAGGCTTAGAACCAGCACAATTCGCCACACGTTACCCGCACGAACTTTCGGGAGGACAAAGGCAAAGAGTTGGTGTAGCCAGGTCTTTAGCAGCAGATCCGCCAGTGTTGTTGATGGATGAACCCTTTGGCGCACTCGATCCGATTACGCGCCTCGAACTGCAACAAGAGTTTCGGCATTTGCAGCAAGAGTTAGGTAAAACAGTTGTTTTCGTCACCCATGATATTCAAGAAGCCTTTGTGTTGGCATCGAGAATTGGTTTAATGTATGGCGGAGAATTGATAGTATTGGGGACGAAAGATGAATTTATGCGATCGCAACACCCAGAAAGCCTCGCCTTTCTGCAATGTCTGCGTTCCCTGCAAGATACTTTATGAAAAATTTCTTCCTGGTTAAGTATGCCCCAGAAATTCTTCAGCATACTCTAGAACACCTATTTTTAGTAGGCATCGCCATTGGAATTGCCATCATTGTAGGCATTCCATTAGGTATTTTAATTACACGTAAAACCTTTCTTCGTCAACCAATTCTCGGCATAGCAAATATTTTCCAAACTATTCCCAGTTTGGCACTGTTTGGTTTACTCATTCCTGTTCCCATAATTGGCGGCATTGGTGCAGTACCAGCAATTGTTGCCCTGACTGTATATTCCTTGCTGCCGATAATTCGTAACACTTACACAGGTATTACTGGCGTAGATCCAGCGATTCGAGAAGCTGGGAGAGGTATGGGAATGACGGATAGACAATTATTGTTGCAAGTTGAGATTCCTTTAGCACTGGGAGTCATTTTAGCAGGAGTGCGAGTCGCAACAGTTATTGCCATTGGTATTGCAACTATTGCAGCGGCTATTGGTGCAGGTGGTTTAGGAGTATTTATTTTTCGCGGCATATCAGTAGTGAATAATCAGTTAATTTTAGCTGGTGCAGTTCCAGCGGCGGCAATTGCATTACTAGCTGACTTCGCAATTGGTTTGATGGAGAATAAATTGAAAATTAAAAGTTAAGTAATGAAAAGATTTTTGGCATTGTGCTTTTTAACTTTTGCTTTGTTACTGGTAATCGCTGGCTGCACGGGAAATATCAATAGTAATAACGATGCTAATATAGTTGTTGCTTCCAAAGATTTTACCGAACAAGATATTTTAGGTGAATTGTTAGCGCAGCAAATCGAGGCAACAACTAAGTTAAAAGTAGCTCGTCGTCCCCGTTTAGGTGGTTCATTTGTTTGTCATAACGCTATTAAGGCTGGCATAATTGATGCTTATATTGAGTATACAGGCACAGCTCTGACTGCAATTTTAAAGCAAAAACCAGTTAATAACTCCAAAGAAGTTTACGAAATAATCAAACAAATATACGCCCAGCAATTCAATCTGGAAGTGATGCCTAGCTTGGGTTTTGAAAATACTTTTGCGATGATTATTCGGGCTGAAGATGCTAAACTCAACAATATTCAAACTCTCTCCCAAGCTACTCAATATACACCACAGTGGCGTGGCGGTTTCGGTTACGAATTTTTAGAAAGAGAAGATGGTTTTCCAGGATTAGCAAAAACTTACGATTTACGTTTTGCTAAACCACCCCAAATTATGGACTTGGGTTTAATATATCGTGCTTTGATTCAAAAACAAGTGGATATGGTGGCAGGAAATTCCACTGATGGGCAAATTTCTCGCTTGGGTTTATTTGTACTCAAGGATGATAAACATTATTTTCCACCTTACGAAACTGTGCCAATTGTCCGACAAGAAACCTTAAAAAAATATCCACAATTAAGAACAGCGATCGCACAACTAGCTGGAAAGATTTCAGCAGATGAAATGCGGCAATTAAACTATTTAGTTGAAGGGGAATTACGTGATGTTAAAGATGTTGTCCAGGAGTTTCGGAAATCGAAGGGGTTAAATAATTCGTAATTCGTAATTAAGGATAGGCTTTACCCCACCCTAACCCTCCCCTTATAAAGGGGAGCCACTGCGTTGGACGGGTTTCCCGGCTTGAAGCAAGTGGCGTGAGGGAACTAGATTTCCTCTGGGTGAGGAGCAAGTTTTGGGCAGTGAGTGAAGCCACTATACTAACTTATTTACCTAAATCGACAAGATTGGTTTACAGTCGGAGTCTCTTCAAATTGCACCATTATTAAAACAGCTGGCGCATCGCCTACTGTTCCAGATAAGTGACCTTTATGACCTTGCGCGTCTGTTTTCGTACCTCGATCTTCTCCAAAGGAAATTTCGCCTTCCCCCATCTCGACTCGCTGACCGTCCATAGTCTCCACAAACCAGCGTCCTGACAAAGGTATAATCCACTGGGGTTTTGGGTTTTCATGCCAGTTACCAACCCATCCCACAGGTAGCACAGTAAAGCTGATTGTAGCACCGGACTGCTTCAAATTAGAAAGCCACTGCGGTGAGGTATCCGGGGCTATGCCTTTTTCCATAAAGTCTTCAATTTGACAACGGGATTGATGACTTATACCGTCGTTATCAGTCCAGACGTGCCAGTATTCAATTGTTGGTTTGGATGATGAGTTATTCTGCATAATAATGGCTCTTTTCGATCCGAAATGTATTGAAAGGCAAATTAGAAATTAGGAATTACGAAATTCTAACCGTATAATTGTGTCCTTCCCATTTGCTGCTTTCAATCCAGAAAAAGGTAAAGTTAATTGATTGTTGCTGATTATCAGAAATAGAAATATCTACAAAATTCACTCCTAACTTTGTAGAAGTAGAAAGCATATCTTGTGTAGTTTGCCAATCATCATCTGACCAGTGCAATTGAAAAGATGCTAAAGCGTCAATTCGCAATGTCTGACCTTTTTTTACTTGGCTGATTTGTCGGTTAAACTTCCAAATTTCCAATGATTTACACTGCTTTCTTTCGCCTAGATAGCGATTTGCCACTTCTGGAATAAAATCAAACACCTGTCCGTCATCAGTTGACCGTAGCAGCTTGATATACTCTGCGTGTGCCCACATTAAAGGCATCGCTGAACCTGTTGGTTTTCCTAAAAACATATAGATATCAGGGATATCTGCTTCATCCCAAACCTGTTCTGGTAGCAAACAAGTATCTGAAGCAAATCCTTCCATCGCCTTAATATATGTTTTGACATCCCCACCAGCAGCTAGTTCATAATGTCCTCGTTCTCCTGCCAAGAGAGGCCAAGCGCGTCCCTTACCCCAACTAGTATAAGGACTTCCGTCTTCTTGCTGGCCGTAGCCGTCGTGGTTGTAACGATGCCAACAAGGGCCAACGGGTGTATCTACTTTTAAAACTGCATCAATTACTTTGACAGAATCAACAATAATCGGGTCATCAGGTTTGCGAATTCCATAACGTACTAATTGGAGAAATCCGCCATCAACAATTTCCTTGGCGGGAAATTCTGCTGGTTCACCAGGTGGCTGACTGCTGATGAAAACAGTTCCTTGGTTAGGATTTTCTTCGGCTTGAGAATTATTAATATCTGAAGGAGTAATTCGGATATAATGCCGTTTGATCCCAGGAACTAAAGTTCCTTCAGTAGTAACTGTCCAAGCTTCAATGTGACATTCTAAAAAATCTGCGTATTCTTCTATAAACTTTGCTGTTGCTTCATCTCCACGTTGACGAACAAATTGAGCAGCACAAATTAAGGCGGCAATATTGGATGCTAGTGTTGATGGTGAATAACCGCTATTTTCTTCCCAGCGTTCTTGTTGAGTAACCGGGCCGTTACGAATTAAATAACCCGCCGCCCGCAGAACCATTGGATAAATATCGAATTTTAAACAAGTCTTCTGCTGGTGCAATAGCCATGCTAGAAGAATCGGAAATGCCACTTCATCTAGTTGAATACCTTTCCAGTAAGGTTCGCCATCAACCCAGAAATTTTGAGCAAAACCGCCATCTTCCTGCTGGCTGGTTGCAAGATAAATTAGCGATCGCACTGCTGTTTCTGTTTCACCAGCAGCCACTAAACCTGATACACTGCTAACCATATCCCGCGTCCAGACAAGGTGATATCCTCCTTGGTCTTGGTCGTTTTTGGCTTCACCCCAAGGGATAGCCAGGGATGCAATCAACGCACCGGGATAAATTTTATCTTCATGTGCTAACAACAAACTAATGCTGTTGTGATACAACTTTCCATCATTGCATGAAACATATTCTAGCGGTCGGATATTGCGGCGCGATCGCTTCCACTGTTCGTTGTATTGCTGCTTCTGCTGTTCAAAAGAAATATTGAGCGACTGAAATAGTGTAGAAATTGCATTATGCAAGTTTGTACCAAACGCCAGTCCTAAAGTAAATTCTTTAGTACTATCTAAATTTAGTTTTCCAGTCAAAGCCAGATTGCCATCTACAGCATTATCAAACTCCCAATCCATCTGGAAATTATCAGCTAAATCTGTCCAACCATCACTTTCACCAACGTAACCACAAGAAAGGCGGCTAAAGGGAACTGTTGCACCCAGCGCTAGCCATGTTCCTTGTTTCTCGGCGATCAAAATCCGATGTCCAGCAACCTCTACAGCGTAACCATTATTACCCATACCTTCAACATCCAGATGCGGCGCACACAAAGCATATAAATGGAGTTGGGAAATAAAATCGCTCTCTCCTGTTAGTGTAGTGTGCTGTAAGATGCAGGGGAAATGTGGGTCGGCAATCACTTCTTTGATTACGGCATAACGTCCTTGGGGATCGGAATTAGTAATGCGGTATCCTAAACCATGAGTCCACATCGGTTCCACTTTGGATTCGAGATGGCGTTTCTCTTCGTGGAAAAAGCTTTTCCCATCAGAAATTAGATACTGCAAATCCCGAATTTGAGGTTTGTCTACTGTGGGATGGTAGATTTCAGTGACAATACCGTTCCAAAGAGTAAACCAAATGTTACTAGAGGTAGAGTAGGCTGTTCCGACTCCATCTTTATTAGCATGAGTCCATCGAGGCTCAATACCTGGTGAGCCAAAAGCTTTTGCTCGATCAATAATCTTTACCATACTGCATTGTTGTGCCAATAAGCTTTGAGTACATTGAGAAAATACTGTGTTTGATATTTATGCGATTAAAAATTTATTGAGAAGTTGGCGAAAATTTACGAGCGGCAGTTAAGGATTTTGCTTCAATAAAAATTTGTTTGATTTCAGGATGCTTTTGGCGAATTTTTACTTCTAAATTTTCTACAGTTAAAGCTATTTCCTCACCTGTAAGATTTTTAGAAAATTGGATTTCTAAGTTCAGTAATACTTCTTTGGGAGCAAGCTGCATTGTTAGCACCCGGATAACTTCTTGCACTCCTGGTTCTGTTTTGGATAAAGACCGGATATTGGCTATAGTTTGAGGGTCGGCACTTTCACCAACTAATAATCCTTTGCTTTCTCTCGCTAATACCACTGCTACTATAGCTAAGATAATGCCAATAATAATCGAAGCAATGCCATCCAAATAAACATTATTAAATAAATGTCCTAAGAAGATTCCGATTAAGGCCACGAATAAGCCTAAAATTGCCGCCGAATCCTCAAATAAGACTGTAAATACTGTGGGATCTTTACTGTTTTTGATTGCTTGCCAGAAATTTTGTTTACCCTTAGTCGGCAAAAATTCTTTTAAAGCTACAGTCCAAGAAAACCCCTCCAATAATATTGCAATACCTAATACAATATAATTCCACATTGGGTTTTCTAAAGGGCTGGGATGAATTAAATGAGTGATTCCTTCATAAATTGACATCCCGCCGCCAAGGGCAAAGATGAGGATAGCAACGATAAAAGTCCAAAAATAAAGTTCTAGACCGTAACCAAAGGGATGGCGATCGTCTGCTGGCTTTTGGCTTCTGCGAATTCCCAGCAAAAGTACTAGTTGATCGCCAGTATCTACCACCGAATGAATCCCTTCAGATATCATGGCGGAACTGCCAGTAATGGAGGCGGCGATAAATTTAGTAATAGCGATCGCTAAGTTAGCGCCCATCGCTGCAAATATAGTTTTATGAGATGAATCAGATGCCATGAGAGTCAATAATAATTATGCAGAAACTTCTAATTCACCATTGGGTTTGTTCGACATTGTGCCAAAACGTCTCCTACAGCCAAATTTAATTCCTTGATTGCGATCAAACCAGGGTTAACACTAACTTTTGTAGGCATTATCAATTAACCATTGTCTGCAAAACCTGGATACAAGGTCATACCACCGTCTACAAATAGAGTTGTACCATAGACATAATCTGAGTCATCCGAAGCTAACCAAACCGCTGCTTTAGCGATATCTTCTACATCACCCACACGTTTTGCTGGAATCAGTTTTAATAATTTTGCTTCTGCTTCTGGAGTATCCCAAGCTGATTTATTAATGGGGGTTTTGATTGCACCAGGCGCAATACTATTAACGCGAATTTTATGGGGTGCAAGTTCTTGAGCAATACTTTGCATCATCATATTTATACCGCCCTTACTCGCAGCATAATTAACATGACCCGCCCAAGGAATTACTTGATGTACTGAACTTATACAAATAATCTTACCTGCGGCAGATGAAATATCGGGCTGTATACCTCGGCGTAAGAATTCTTTTGCAGCTTCCCTAGCACATAAGAATTGTCCTGTCAGATTCACCTCAATAACTCTATTCCATTGATCGAGGGTCATATCTACAAACGGTGAATCTTTTTGAAGACCTGCATTGTTTATCAAAATGTCAATAGTGCCGAATCGCTCGATTGTTTGGCTAAACATCGCCTTTATTTCGTCTTCTTTGCTAACATCAGCTTGAATAGCAAATGCTTCACCATTAGCCCCTTTGATGTCATCAACAAGTTTTTGGGCTGATTCAGCTTCCGAACGATAATTGACGACTACTGCTGCACCCGATAAAGCTAAATAGCGAGCGATCGCTTGACCAATACCAGAACTAGCACCCGTCACAAGTGCTTTTTGACCTTTGAGCAGGTAAGGGGAATAACTCATAATGCTTTCGATATTTTTAAGACTTGTATTCGTTGTGAATATCTCAATATTTGCAAGACCTTCATGATATTTTTGCTTTTTGCGCGTAGTATTACCCTGACAATTTTAATTTTTAAGTCAGAAAATTATGGATTAAAAAAGTTTTGCTTTTTTAATGATTTTAAAAACCTTTAGTATTTTTCTAATCTATCTAGAGAAAGATAAACAGCATATTTTTTACTAAAAAATATTGAAATCCTTTGTCATTTCTGTGACAATAGTATGTTTTTATTTTTAAGATTTGTAAAAATGTGATTTTCAAGCTTATATCAATCTCAATAAAGATTTATGGTATATTCAAAGCAAGTTTGATTATTGATTAAAGTAAATTTTTTAGTTAATCAGAGAACTATATAAGACATTAAATATTTTTCTTTACGCGCCTCTCAAGGGTCTGATTAGATTGGCTATTAGCAATCCCATCTAATCAAAAAGAAAATTTTTGTTTTTTGGAAATACTAATCAAGATATGATATCAATCAGAAATGTAGTTGTTTTAGTGAGTTTTTACCTTTGGAGAAAATAATTACTGAAAAAGAGTAATTATGTATTTTTATTTCAAAAGCTACTTGAAAAATTATTGCAGTGTATCGGAAATTCTCAATGTTTTTTAATTGGTCGATCTGTGACGTTAGCACAGTATTCTGGAAAATATGAATGGTACGTTAAGCGGATGGCAATTCCATGCAACGCATATATATATATTTGACCTATGAAGGAGAAAGCGATGCCTGCTCTGTCTCTGAATAACCAAAATTTACCATACCCTGACCCTCTACATCCGATCGTTGTTCACTTCGTAATTGCGATGGTGCTTTTTTCTTTCGTGTGCGATCTGCTGGGTTATTTTACCCGTAACGTGCGGTTGTTTGAGGTGAGTTTCTGGAATATGTTTGTGGCCTCAGCAGCTATCTTTATAGCGGTGATTCTTGGTCAGTTTGAAGCAGGTCTGGCGAACATCTACCCAGCAGTGCAACCAACACTGAATTTTCATACGGTGATGGGTTGGTCGCTGGCGGCTATTGTTGTTGGCATTACAGCTTGGCGTTTCGTGATTCGCAAACGTACTCCACGGAAAGTACCGCCAGCTTACCTTGGTGTAGCAACGTTTTTAGTCTGCCTAGTGTGCTTGCAAGTCTATCTAGGAAGCAAGCTAGTTTGGGTGTATGGGTTACATATCGAGCCAGTCGTGCAAGGGATGAAGCAGGGAGTTGTGCCATGAACTGGCAATTGATTGACCAGTTGAGATTGAGGCTGAATGCTAACGGATTACCTTATGAGATTCCCATACATCCGCAATTTGTGCATCTAACATTGGGTTTATTCATTCTTGCGATTATTTTTGATATTGCGGGAGCGCTTTTTGCTTTAGAAAAACCAATATTCAAATTTTTGGGTTTGCCTACCCTCCGTTCTGGTTTTTTTGATGTCGGCTGGTATAACCTCATTGGAGCAGCTTTTATCACTTTTTTCACTGTTGCAGCTGGTTTTTTCGAGCTATTGCTAGCAAATCCACCAGTCGATCAAAAGAGCGTTTGGGGGTTAACTGCTGGTTGGACGATGCTTTTGCATGGTTTGGGTGGCATTTCATTGTTGGGGATCGTTGTTGCCATGACTGTATGGAGAGGTTTACAACGCTATCGCTGGCGCAAGGATGCTTCTAGGCAGGTGCAGTGGAGTTACTTATTAGCAGGTATTGCAATATTGGGCATCTTGTTTGTTCACGGAACTTTGGGGGCGCAATTGGGAGAAGAGTTTGGAATACACGTTACTGCTGCGAGGTTACTCCAAGAAGGTAGAAGCCCAAACTTACTACCCAAATAATCAAGCGGGAAGTACTCTTAGATGAAATTATTATGTTTAGTTCCTGGGAATATGTACTAATAGCGTTTTATGTCGCAGGACTGCTGATTGTCAGTCGGTGGATTGGACAACAGGCATTTTCTTGGATGCCTCCCCAGGCGACAGCAGAAGCACAACGGGTAGATGATTTATTTAGCTTTTTAGTCTCAATTGGAGCATTTATTTTGCTGGGGCTAGTTGGTGTTATCGTGTATGCGATCGCCTTTCATCGCGCCCGCCCAGAAGACTACAGCGAAGGACACCCTTCTAGAGGTAATGGGAAGTTAGAAATATTGTGGACAGCGACCCCAACTTTATTAGTAATATGGATTGCCTTCCAAAGCTTCAATATTTATCAGCAATTAAATATTCTGGGGTTAAACCAAATTGTGCATTTGCATACGCCCCTAGAATCTGCACCCGCCTATGCTGCAAAAGTTAGCGATGTCCCCAAACCTGCGTCTGAAACAATTGATGTTTTCGTTAGGCAATGGGATTGGTCTTTCCACTATCCAAATAATCTTATCAGTAAGGAATTGCACTTGCCGAGCGATCGCAGCACTCGCTTAAATATGCAAGCAGAGAAAGTAATCCACGGTTTCTACGTTCCTGAGTTTCGCTTAAAACAAGATATTGTTCCAGGGCGGAACATTGACATTGTGCTAACACCCATTCGCCCAGGTAAATATCGGCTGAAAGATTCTCAATTCAGTGGTACTTATTTTGCCTTGATGGAAGCAGATGTATACGTTGAATCCCTCGATCAGTATAATCAGTGGCTCGCGCAAACAGTCTCTAGCGAAAGTGGAAATGTTCCAAATCAGGCAGTTGCCGAAAATATTCAACCGCCAAAGACATTATTCAAAAGCGGCTGGTACACAGTCGCACCTGCTCAACCTGCTGTAGCCAATCAAAGGAAGATAAATAATGACACATGATTTGAGTGAAGCTATAGCCAACAATAGAGAACCTGAGAATAACTGGCGGGAATATTTCAGCTTCAGTACTGACCATAAGGTAATCGGTGTTCAGTACATGGTGATGACCTTCATTTTCTTTCTACTTGGCGGGCTGTTGGCGATGATTATCCGAGCTGAATTGCTCACCCCGGAAGCAAATTTAGTTGACCGCCCCCTGTACAATGGTTTATTCACCATGCACGGGACAATCATGATTTTCCTGTGGATTATTCCCTTCAATGCAGGTCTTGCTAACTTCCTAGTACCGCTGATGATTGGAGCGCGGGATATGGCTTTTCCCTTGCTCAACGCCATCTCTTTTTGGATTTTGCCACCAGCCGGTCTTTTACTACTGTCTAGCTTCTTACTACCAAGCGGGACTGCACAAGCTGGTTGGTGGTCTTATCCACCAGTTAGTCTGCAAGTTCCAGCCGGTCAGTTGATTAACGGTCAATTGATTTGGATAGTTAGCCTAGTATTAATCGGCATCTCTTCAATTATGGGGGCTGTCAATTTTGTTACCACTATCTTTTGGATGCGATCGCCAGGGATGACATTTTTTCGGATGCCGGTCTTTGTGTGGTCAGTTTTTAGCGCCCAGTTGTTGCAGCTGATTAATTTGCCTTCCTTGACGGGTGCATTGATACTGCTGTTGCTTGACCTCTCCTTCGGTACACAATTCTTTAAACCGGAAGGAAGTGGCGATCCGATCATTTACCAACATTTATTTTGGTTCTACTCTCATCCCGCAGTGTATATCATGGCGCTCCCAGCCTTCGGTATTATTGCGGAAGTTCTCCCAGCCTTTTCTCGCAATCCTTTATTTGGCTATCGGTCAGTTGCTCTTGCTTCTTTAGGTATTGCTGTAGTCAGCATCTTCGTTTGGGTGCATCACATGTTCACCAGTGCAACCCCTGGCTGGATGCGGATGACCTTCATGGCCACCTCGATGTTAGTTGCCATACCCACTGGTGTTAAAGCATTCGCTTGGACTGCCACAATCTGGAGAAGCAAGTTGCACCTAGAGACACCAATGCTGTTTGCGATGGGAGGTGCAGCGATGTTTATTTTTGGCGGTGTCACTGGTGTGATGCTTGCCGCTACGCCATTTGATATCCACGTCAATAATACTTACTTTGTCGTCGGTCACTTCCACTACATCGTTTTTAATACTATTACAATGGCAATCTTTGCCGGAATTTACTTCTGGTTTCCCAAAATAACTGGCAGGATGTACGCCGAAGGTTGGGGTAAACTGCATTTCTGGTTAACCTTTATTCCTGCCAATATCACCTTTTTCTCGATGCATCCGTTAGGTTTGCAAGGAATGCTACGCCGAATTTCCTCCTACGATCCTCAGTATCAGGGATGGAATGTTATTGCTAGCCTGGGATCGTTCTTACTGGGAGTATCTACGCTGCCCTTTATTGCTAACATTGTCGGTTCTTGGCTATATGGAGTCAGAGCAGTTAATAATCCCTGGCACGCTACGGGATTGGAATGGACAACTTCTTCACCACCTCCGCGAGATAACTTTGCAGAGATTCCTGTTGTCAACAGACCTCCTTACGACTATGGCGATCCAAAATATTCATTCGTGGAAAATTCTGATAATGGTGAGTAATTGCGTTTCTTTATAAAGCTGCGCTAAATTTTAGCTTTTTTTTTAACGCAAAGGTACGCAAAGGTTAGCGCAAAGGGACGCGGAGGTTTTTTAAAGATAATTCGCTATGTCCGAAAAATCAGATGGAACCTGAATTTATTAATTACGAATTACGAATTACGAATTACGAATTATGCAACAGCGCAGCATCCATATAGATGAAAGTCCGATCCGTTTCGATCAGTGGCGGCGACGCTTACCGAATTGGTTACAGCGCTTTCTGCCAAGTGGTGGCGGAAGTCATGAAGATCATCATGGCAAAGGAATGTTTGGGTTTACTGTATTCCTGTTGTCGGAAAGTATCATTTTTTTGAGTTTTATCTTTACTTATGTTGCTTTACGACTGAATACTAATAACTGGCTACCACCTGGTGTTTCTGGGCCAGAATTGTCTAAACTCGTGATTATTAATACAGTCGTTTTACTTTCTAGTAGCTTTATGATTCAACCAGCAGAAAATGCCCTCAAGCGTAATCAATTGGGTAAATTTCGCTGGCTCTGGCTAATAACGATCGCAATGGGAATCTACTTTTTAATTGGTCTATTAATTGAGTGGAAAAATCTCGATTTCAAGCTCACTACGGGATTAGTTGGTTCCACATTCTATTTACTGACAGGTTTCCACGGTTTACACGTTCTGGCTGGTGTTGTGCTTCAGATAATTATGCTGATTCGCTCATTCATTCCAGGCAATTATAATAAAACTCACTTCGGTACAAGTGCGACAACTCTATTTTGGCACTTTGTTGATGTAGTTTGGGTCTTCCTTTTCTCGCTTCTCTACCTTTGGCGGGCATAAAAATTTTCAGTTTAGCAAGTATTTCAGGAGTAATTTTATGAATTTATTCATCCAAGAACTACCAGCATCAGAACTCGCACCAAAAGCAGTTCAAGAAACTCCCGCACCAGGTAAAGATCCACTGATTGCACAAGGTTTACAAAAAGAGCAATATATTGGCATTATTGGGCTAGCGATCGCTCTAATTGCTGCGGTGGGATTTTTTAGTCGCAGAGTCGAATACGCTATTGCTTTCGCTTTATTCCTCAGCGTCTTTTTAATTGCGTTATTTTTATTCGTATAGCAAATTTGTCATTTGTAAATACAAATAACTAATAGAGATATTGGGTGAAAAGAAATCAGGACTTACGCAAACAATAGCTGAAACCCTTATTTTTAGGTAGGGGCAATTCATGAATTGCCCCTACCGCGTGTAGTTTTGCGTAAGTCCTATAAATTCGCAGCGAAGCACGACTAAAGAAACGTCGCCCCAAAGCTTACCCCTTAATAACGAAATCTCGGCATGAATTACAAAAGCAATTGCAAACTGTTTAAACCACAAGCCTTTGGGCTTTTATTAGTGCCATTCGTTTAAATGGTACGCTAAGGCTAAAACGAAGATGGGTAAGCTTTATAGCAATTATATATTCAGCTACAACAGTACTTATTTTGTCAAGTAGGAAAAGTAGGAAAAGTAGGATGTTTTGTAGGAAACCTTGATTATCCTGTTGATAAGCTTTAAATTAGTGCGTAATACATAGTCAAATCAAAATATTGGCAGATAATAAAGCTTCCTTAATTAACAAAGAACTTGTGACAACCATCTTTACTACTTCCCCGTGTCTTGCGTTTATACCCGATCCAAGAGGAATTATCTCTTATTTGATAATTCATGCAAGAGAGCCATAGCACACTTAAGCACAGAGATTGAAAACAACCAAAAAGAGTAAAATAAAATGTTAAAAATCTTTTCAACCAAGAAACAAGCAACAAAAGAAGTACCTACACTCCATCAAGAAGAACTAGAATTGTTTGAAGAACTAGATGACGCTGATTTATTGAGTGTATTTGGCGGAGATTCAAGTGCAGAAGGTGCTGCTGTTGGTAGTCCTGGAGTTCTTTCGGGGAACCTTGCTCAAGTACCCGTTCATGTACCCGTTAACGTTTGTGTTAATAGTGTCAATGTAATTGGTCTACTTAACCCAGCTTTCGGAAATACTTGTGTAAATGATTAACGATTTGCACTCTATTGAATATTACGATTAAATAGCGATCGCAAGCATTATGTATTGAATTTATCTGAGAGTTTTTGATGTCTGCTATCAAAGACACTTAGGAGAATTATGACTAACAACAAAAAAGTCTAGAAACGTCCTCAACTGGAGCAAGCAAAGCAAATGCAAGTAGACAAATTCCAAATCAATGAAATCGATGATTTGAAGGAACTTTCTGATGATGAGCTAATGGCTATAGTAGGAGGAGCAAAAACGGCGTTGGCAGAGGGAATAAAGCAATTGGAAGGGCATTTAGTGGATTTGGAAGCACAATTAGAAAAATTGAATCCACAAACAGAAGTGGGGAAAGCGTTGTTGAAATCGTTAGAAACTTTAGTTTAAGGGAGCCTAAACCTAGTTAGAAGAAGAGATAAGCTAATTATCTGGAGGTTAGACTAAATAATGAAAAATAGGGTGTGTGATTGAACACAAGTTTCCTATTAGCAGAAGCATCAGAGTTGAATCACCAACTCTCGTCTGGCAATATGAAAAGTACCAAAATATAATCAATGTAATTTCAATTAATGAACAAAGGAAGTTATGACAAACAACAAAATTGCCGACTTGGAAACTAGCTTTTTTGAAGAATTGAGTAATGCAGAATCAATGCTAGTAGTAGGAGGAATTGGTAATGATAATGGTATAAACACTGTGAACGGTAATGGATCTCTTCAGATATACGCAAATCAAGTTAATGTCGGCGACTCATCTCCTCAGCAGGGATTGATTCAAGGAGGTTTCACCCTCAACAGACAAGAACCGAAAGGAGATGAACCCCTGTCACGTGTATTAGATAACATACCAATTTTGTCTGGAAATGCTTCTGTCGGTAGCTGAAACGTAGATGGAATATAGCTAAATAAGAAATAATTTTTTTATCTATAGAGAAAGTGGTCGCCATAGTCGATCGCTTTTTCTATTGGTAAAAGTTTAGACTTTTTTAAGTTTTATCTTAACAAAAGGAGTAATTATATAAAAGTGAGTTATGAATTTGGTAAAAGAGATATTTTATGAGTAACCCAGTTTATCAAACTGTGATTCTTGGTGGTGGCTTCACTGGCTTATTTACAGCCTTACACCTGGCTCACGAACATTATCCTCGCTCTGTAATTTTGATCGATCGAAATGAAAGCTTTTGCTTTAAGCCATTACTCTACGAATATTTCAGTGGCGAGATGGATGCTTTTCAAGTAGTACCGCGTTTTACAGAATTGCTTAAAGGTAGTGGTGTAATTTTTGTTCAAGATGCAGTGGAATCGATCGACTTGCACCAACAACAAGTCAAATTAGCTTCGGGAAACTCATACAACTACAGTAACTTAGTCTTAGCTTTGGGTAGTGTTACTAGTTATCATCATCTTGAAGGTGCTAAAGAATACGCTTTTCCTTTTTGGACAGAAGCAGATGCGATCGCTCTCGATCGGCATTTAGGTGATTGTTTGCAAAAAGCAATCAAAACTGAAGATCCAGAACAACGTCGTCAACTGCTAACAGTAGTTATAGTTGGTGGTGGTGCAAGTGGTGTAGAAATGGCAGCTACTTTAGCTGATTTACTGCCACATTGGTATAACGCTATGGGAGGAAATTCTAGTGAAATCCGGGTGGTATTGCTCAATCACGGACAAGAAATTCTCAATGGTGATATTAACAATCCTCTGCGCCCAATTGCTGAGAAAGAATTACAAAAACGCACGATCCCAATTGAAATACTTACGGGAGCAGAAGCCACTACTATTCATGCCAATGCCATTGAATATAAACGCAATGAGCAAATTGAAACATTGCCAACATACACCGCAATCTGGACAGCTGGCACTTCTATTCACCCACTAATTAAAGATTTACCAATTTCTCAAGAACATCGCGATCGCCACAACCGCCTCCTAGTGAATTCTACAATGCAACTACTCGACTTTCCAGAAGTATTTGCAGGTGGGGATTGTGTAGCAGTCCAAGATAATTCACTACCGCCAACAGCCCAAGTTGCTTATCAGCAAGGAGCCAATATTGCCCAAAATTTAAAAGCATTAGCTTTAGGCGAAGCCCTCAAATCAGTAAAGGTAAATATACGCGGAACTCTCTTAAAATTAGGGTTAAATGATGCTGCCGCTAACTTATTCAATATTTTTGAAGTTGCAGGAGAATCCGGGCATTTAATTCGTCAAGGAACTTATTTAACGCTATTACCAACACCAATTCATGACTTTAAAGCAACAACTGAATGGGTGGATGAAGAGATTTTTCATCACCATCTCGATCCTCATGATGTAGGCAAAAAAGTTGTCCAAGCAGTGGAAGTGGTTGGCGCAGGAGTTATGGGTGTTTTAGCTGCCAGAAAATTATTGAAAATGTTGGGTTCGGAAGATAAAAGAGATTAGTACAGTACGGCGTAAATAAACCACGCATTCAAAACCGAATGGCACGCTTGTAAAGCCCAAACACTTATTGTATCCTCGTTCCCAGCCTCCAGGTTGGGAACCAGTTGGGGCAAGGGCTGTATCTTAACAAGCGTGCCATTCCATTCAAAACCAATGAAATGCTTACGCTGTATTAATTTTTAATTTTTAATTTTTAATTCCGCCTTGCGGTACTAGCGCAATTTCGTGCGACATAAATTTTAATACATTTAGTCATGGTTTTGTCACAATTTCGCAATAGCTTTGTCAATACGACGTGTGATGCTATAGCTCTGGCTTTGGAAATAGTCTCAGACTAAATCCACACACCAGAATCTACAGAGGAGAATCACTTAAGGCACAGTAGCTTATGAAGATGACTCTTCAGATAGAAATTGCAAAATCTCATACAGTTGTAAGGAACAAGAAAATGAATTGGAAAGTACTTGCTTTGCTCCCTGCTTTGACTCTAGCTACTGCTGTACCTGCTTACTCTTTAACTAATAATAAAAACCAAAATTCGGCTACTGCTACCCACATTGCCCAAAGTACTCAGCAAGGCAACACCATGAAAAAGCCTAATGCTGTACCAAAGCTTAGTGCCAAGCACAAGTCTAATCATCTGGCAAAGCGTAGTACTGGTACTGTACTAACAGTAGGCAGCAAAGGAGAGACAGTGAAAACTGTTCAGAATTCTTTAAAACAGCAAGGATTCTATACAGGAAGTGTGAATGGTGTGTTTGATAACAAGACTCGTGCCGCTGCGATCAAATTTCAGAAGTCTAAGGGATTAAGAGCAGACGGAATAATTGGACGCAGAACTTTAGCAGCTCTTAAATAAAATTGTTTCCTAATATAGGAATCCGGTTTGATTCGGAGAATTTACTTGCGCGTGGGCAGGGAACAGGGAATAGAGAATAGGGAACAGGAAAGAAGGCATAGATCCGTACTGAGTCTTGTTTAAAAATAAAATAGGAGTCCTATATCCTCATTCCTAAAATGCTTTAAAGACAAAAGGCTAGGAAAAAAATTCTAGCCTTAAAATACTAACCCAACTTTTTCTATTTTTCTATCTGTATAGGTCGGGGAGGCACTGCATTGTGGAGCTAGCGCGGTCTTTTCTACTTGTTCGCTTTTAGCGTTCTTGTTCAAGATGCTTCAAAAATTCCTTTAGTAATTGATAGCAATTGTTCGTAATCCTTTGGTGTATCAATATCTATATCCCCTAATGGAAACGGAATAGAAAACACTTCATTAAGGTTATGATTAATAACTTTTTTCGCTCCTGAAGTTTCCTTTAAAGCGGCAAGTTCTGAAAAAAATGTCTGACTGAATAGAGCAGGTACACCTAATGTATCTCCATATTCACAAGCAATAATCGGTTTTTTTGTCGAATAATATGCATCAACAAGTTGATTGAGAATTTGGGGAGAAACAAATGGCTGGTCGCAAAGTGTAATAACTACTGCTTCTATTTTTTGCGGAAGATTATTTAACAATTCAATACCACTCTTGATTGAGGTACTCATTCCACAAGCCCAATCTAAGTTTTTAACTACTTTAACGGGAAGTTGTTTAATTTGGGGATGAATCTGTTCTGCGTTGGCTCCAAGTACTACTACCACAGGTTGACAAACTGAAGCGATCGCTATTTCTGTAATATATTGTAAAAAACTACGCCCTTGGTAAAGCAATAGTTGTTTCGGTGTACCCATCCTAGTAGATGCACCAGCAGCAAGAATCATAACGGCTATGGTTGATTTCTCGTTGTCTATAGCAGTCATAAAAACTATGAGGTAAGTAGCAAGTTTGAGTTGCTTTCATAACATTGGTGAATCGGTTGATTGCGATTTTTTAAAAAACTACCATTGCGGTTTGTTAGCACTGCTTGAATTTCTGCAATAATCGCGATCGCTATTCCTTCAGGTGTATCTGCTCCGATATCAATCCCAATCGGGCCATGCAATCTAGTTAATTGTTCCGTAGTATAAACTATTTCTTGCGAACGTAAATCTTCAAGCAATCTTTCAGTACGTGCTTTTGGGCCTAAAACCCCTATGTAGCGTGCGGGAGATGGCAGCAATGTTTTCAAAATTTCCAGGTCATCAAGATAATTATGCGTCATCACTACGGCAACTGTCTTGACATCTATAAATATTTGTTTTTGGACAATTTCTCGCTGAGTCAGAATCACGTCACAAGCTGTCGGAAATCGCGCTTTAGTTGCCTCATTAGCCCGACAATCGACTACAGTAACGTCCCAACCTAATGCTTGAGCAAACTGTGCTACGGGTACAGCATCATAACCAGCACCAAATATTACTAAAGGCGTGGGTGGTTGGATGACTTCAATAAAAACTTCTGCACTGCCTAAAGGTAACTGATAGTTTTTTACACTAGACTTTTGATTAATAAAAGCTGCTTGAGTATCTACTTGCAGAGATTGAATTAAATTTGGATCTTTGATGTCAGCGATAATTTTACCATCAGGATACAGCAGTAAACGCGACCCAAGTTTCACATCTACCTCGCCTTCAAAAGCAAAGACTGTAGCAATAATACCCAAATGTTTTCGCTCGAAGCACTCCTGCATAAAAGCGATCGCATTTGGTGAACTTTCTTTTTCCAGACGTTCGATCAGAACTTGCACTGTTCCATTGCACCCCAAACCAAAGCCCCAAAGAATATCTTCCGAGGCGGTGTTATCGTAAGTAACAACAATTGGTTCGCCGTCCGACATTCGTTGTTGAGTATGCTCAAATACATCATTTTCTAAGCAACCAGCGCTGATTGTTCCGATCGTCCGACCTGTATCTGTCATCAACATTTTGGCACCCGGTCGGCGATAGGTTGAACCTTGAGTTTTGACTACAGTAGCAAGAAAAGTAATTTCACCATTTTTTTGACTTAACTCGAAGCCTTCTAAAATTGCTTGTAATTCGTTCATTTGATTGTTTATTTTTCTGTTTCTAGCAGTTTGTCAGCTTGAGCAAGCAGTCCCAATGAAAACAATGTGATGACTGTGCCCATCCTGTGCGATTGTGCATCGCTGCTAGTGTCAAACACAAGTCTCTTTGCCGCCCATTAACGATGCAGTATATGCATTAGACTGAGGTGCGTTGTTAACCGCCGCAAGCATCGCAGTATCGTACTACTCAAGATAAGCGAAAATACCCCTGAAATCATGCCCCACAAGATAGTTGTCAACTTGAGCATTTATCTATCGCTTAGAATTAGCACGGAATACTGATTTTCTGTAACTTACAGTAAATACTCTCAACCACCCGCAAGATTAGAGAATTTTATGTTGTGCGATCGATAACAAACTATGTGTTGTTTTAGACAAGGAATGCAATCACCATTGAGATGAACACTGAGACGCCGTTGCTTGGGCAAGTTAACTCAGTTTCATCTTTTTTTAGTATCTTGTGGTTCATAACACGTTAACATACAGCAGTTAACCACAAACAAGTAAAGCAAGATTATGGCACTAATTATAGGCACTGATGGAGACGACATTTTAGTTGGAACTGATGGAAATGACACATTTATCGCCAGTGCAGGTAACGATACCATTACTGGTGGAAAAGGTAACGATATCATTGATTACAGTGGCTTAGAACAACCGGTAATAGTCCAGCCAGTGGTTATCCAAAAAGGTGCAGTTGGAAATGACACGTTTAAAGATTTCTTTGAAACTGCGATCGGTGCTACAGGACAGACTAACATTATTAATGCGACTTCTGACAGCACAAATGTATCAATAATAGCTGACTTATCTAAAGAAAGATTAGAGATCAGAGTTGTAGGTTCGCCATCAATAGCAGTCAATGTGAAGAATTTTGTAAATGTAATTGGTACAAATCAAAATGACGTAATTACTGGTGATGTTAGGGATAATGAATTATCTGGCAGTGGCGGCAATGACATTATTAGAGGCAGCGCAGGCAACGATACCTTAAATGGTGGAGATGGTATTGATACAGCTGATTACAGCAAATTGGGTCAAAGCTCTACCATATTCATTGATGGAACTCTTAAAAAAGGTGGTGGACTAGGTACAGATTTACTTGGTAATTTTGAAAATCTTATTGGTGATGCTAGTGCTGTAAATAACACTATAGACGCCTCAATGGCTCCTTCAATACCCTTTTCATTTTTATCCGATCTATCAGTCAACGCCAACCTGGAAACTCAAAGTTTCGTAGTGAATAATCTTCCTGGCGGAAACACAGCTAAATTTACATTTATAAACTTTGATAATATCAAAGGTACAAATCAAAGTGACACCATTGTTGGAGATGGGCAAAATAATCTCTTATTTGGTAATGGTGGTGACGATACACTTTCTGCCAAAAATGGCAATGACATACTCACTGGTGGAAATGGTAACGATATTCTCACTGGTGGAGTAGGTGCAGATAAATTTGTTTTTAACAACGTATTAGATGGTGTTGACATTATTAAAGACTTCAAGGCTGTTGAAGGTGACAAAATCCAGGTTTCTCAAACCGGGTTTGGTGCTATTTCAATCAATGATTTCAGTTATGATGCCCTAACTGGTTCTTTGTTCTTCCAAGAATCTAGATTTGCCATTGTTGAAAATAAACCTATTGGTTTTCAAGCCAATCTGGACATTCAACTTGTTTAAGAATATCCTATTTTCAGTCTTTTCTAAGCTCGTGCTTCTTGGGATTAGCGAGCATAAATCATGTGAGAAATAACTGGGGGTTCATCGCCTTGATGAAAGGCAAAAACCCTTTCACGAATCTCTCGATCTGCCACCGTAAACCGCTCATATTGACGTAAATGATCTACCCAAGACTCGACGATAAACGTCTCTAAGTAGCGATGTGGCACAGATGTATCGTGAAAGATGCCCCAACGAACCGCACCATCTCGTAGCCGCACCACGCGCAGGGCATGAATTGCTGTAATGAATTCCTTTGCTTGAACTGGGTCAATACAATATTCAAGTGTAACTAAAACTGGTCCTTGTTCTGGTTGCAATTCAATTACTACCAGCGGTTCTGCCCGCCGTAATGCTGGGCCTAAATCCAGTTTTCCTGATATCAAGCGGTAACGCCGCGCTGTAAAGGTTCCCCCTACTAAGCCGATCGCAGCAATGAATAAGGCAATCCGCATACCCCAATGCTCTGCCGCTGCACCCCAAACAATACTACCAATTGCTGAACCTCCTTGAAATACCATCTGATAAGTTCCTAGCGCCCGCGCCTGCACCCAAGCGGGAACCGCAAGCTGCACTGTAATATTTAAGCTGGATGTCATACTTGTCCAGGCAATTCCCGCCGCCAGCAAAGCCAGCAACACCAAAGGTACGTTGTGAATAAACGCCAGAATTAATGTCGCAACCGCAAACACCAGAGTTCCAGCAATCACAACTCCATCGGCTGTGAGACGTTGGCGCACTCGTGGCATCAAAATTGCACCGAAAATCGCTCCCAATCCAAAGCAACCGAGTAGTAAACCATACCCACCTGCTCCTTGTCGCAAATCTTGTTGTGCTACCAAAGGCAGCAAGGCTAACAAAGCACTCGTGCAACTAGTTAAAACAGCGGCTCGAATTAACACGGCTTGCAGGGTGGGAGAAAAACGGACATAGCGAATACCAGCCCGCATAGAACCTAATACTCGCTCTGCGGGCAGGGCGCTTTCATAAAGCGGTTGGCGCTGCCAACGATAGAGGATGTAAATCACCCCGATAAAAGAAAGGCCATCAATCAAAAAGACGACTCCCGCATTTGCCGCCACCAAAATCAAGCCTGCGATCGCTGGCCCAACTGCTCTGGCAATGTTAAACCCAGCACTATTTAAAGCAATGGCAGCCATGAGTTCCGATCGCGGTACTAATTCTGGTACAATTGCTTGCCAAGCTGGGCCATTCATTGCCGCTCCCAAGTTGAGCAAAAACGTCAGCGCCAGTAGCGACCACGGTGTAATCGTACCTGCAAAAATCAATCCACTCAAGATCAGTGCAGCAACCAGCATCCAGACTTGCCAAAACAGTAGTAACCGACGGCGATCGAAAATATCTGCTGTTGCTCCGGCTGGTAGTCCTAACAGCAGCACTGGCAAAGTTGCTGCTGTTTGCATCAGTGCCACCAACAGGGGAGAAGTGGTGAGAGAAGTCATTAACCAAGCTCCCGCTGTGTCCTCCATCCAACCGCCAATGTTGGAGACAATCGAGGCAATCCAGCGATCGCGAAACAAAGATTTACGGAGCGGACTCCAAGCAGAGGTTGTCATAACTGCGGTATGCACGTATTTACTTCAGCATTCTAGGAGCGGGGCCACGAGTGGTATCTAATCCTGACACACGAGGTAAGGTAATCGTCTTGCCTGTTCGTGCCGCTTCGTAAATCAACGCTATAAGTTTTTGGTCTTGCAAACCTTCTTCACCAGGTGTATGAGGTTGTTTATTTTGAATCACACAATCCGCCATGTGATCGATTTCTAAAGCGAACTGATTCTTCTCACCTATCCGCACTTCGCTAATATTTTCTGCCATGCTGTTGGTTGGGGATTTGCGCGAAGTCATCATTCGCAAACCATTGTAGGAGAACGCCGGATCGAGTTGTCCCCAAGCATCAGAGCCGAAAACGCGAAACCGCCGCCCTTCATGAAAGCCGTAGCTAGTGGAGCAAATCCCTAGTATTCCACTGGGAAACCGCAGCTGGAAGGTGACATTTTCTTCTACTTCTTTGAAGCGCGGATCGCCGGGAGTACTAAAGATTTGGGCGCTAATTGCGATCGGTTCCTCTCCCGTTAAATAGCGAGTTGCATTCAAGCAATAAATTCCTACATCCGGTAAAGAGCCACCTCCAGCTAAGGCGCGTTTCAATCGCCACTGATTTAAGTCACCTCCCTGATTTTGTCCGTTATCTGCCTGAATCACCTTCACAGTTCCCAATTCTTTGCTACGGATCATCGCAATCATGGCGCGATGGTGTGGCTCATATTGGCAGCGATAAGCAATCATCAGCTTGCGATCGGCTTGTTTGCACGCGTCGATCATTTGTTGAGCATCTTCGACTGTGGTTGCCATTGGCTTTTCACACAGAATATGCTTTCCAGCTTTCGCACCACGCACCGTATATTCCCGGTGCATACTGTTAGGCAGTACAATATAAATTACATCAACGTCTGGATTGTTGCGGAGATTGTCGTAATTCTGATAGTTGTAAACGTTCTGCGGTTTAATGCCATACTGCTGGGCAACAAGATTTGCTTTGGCAGCATCACCACTAACTAATGCAGTTGGCTTTGCTAGTTTACATTCTGCAAAGGCAGGCATGATTTCTTCTAATGTCAGTCTGCCAAGTCCAACGATCGCAAATCCCAAACGTCGCTCTGGAGGTAATGCAGTTGGTGGCCCACCCGTATCAACCTCAGTTTTTTCTGAGATGGGCGCAAACTCAATCTGAGGCGGC
Source organism: Nostoc sp. DedQUE05 (assembly GCF_034530955.1). Classification (NCBI taxonomy): domain Bacteria; kingdom Bacillati; phylum Cyanobacteriota; class Cyanophyceae; order Nostocales; family Nostocaceae; genus Nostoc; species Nostoc sp. DedQUE05. The sequence goes on from NZ_JAVRCB010000013.1 coordinate 56,611, forward strand.
AACGGGCCTCCGCGAGGAGTGGCTTGTCCCGTTGGTTGTTGGGCAGTAACCTCTTCGCCCATACTACCAATTGCGGCGGCTGAAACGGCTCCTAACCCAGCTGTAGTTAGAATTTGACGACGAGAAATTTTTCCTTTAAACAATTTAGACATCGTGGTTCCTTAAAATTCTCTTTAATGATGAAATTTTCGGCTTCCAGCAGAAATCATGTATTTGAACCACATCTGTCGTAGGGACACATGATTGCTCATTGTTGTCAACTTAAGCTCAAACGTTTGTCCCACATACGCTTTACCCCACCCCAAAGCATCGGCTTGTAATACACAAGTCAAATTACCCCCCTTAATCCACCCGATATATTGGGGGGAAACAAGATTTCTTGTTCCCTCCCCTTTATAAGGGGAGGGTTAGGGTGGGGTAAAACCTTGGTTACTCAGCTATTTTAGAAAGGTTACTGGGTTTGGGAAAATTCCTATACCTTTACCCCTTACCCTTTTCCCTACAATGCCAAGAAATTTAATCATTGCTGTACCCCTACCACCTTCTGTACAAAAGGCTACGCGTAGCTTGCTTGCAAGAGTACGCGCAGCAGATACAAAGGGAAAGAAGAAATGCTTAACTGAACTTTATTGCCTTACGGGGTAGTGGTTGGAGTTGGGGTGCTAGTTGGAGTTGAGGTGCTAGTTGGAGTTGAGGTGCTAGTTGGAGTTGGGGTGCTAGTTGAACTTCCAGGATTAACAAGAGAACTAACCTCTTGCAAATGTTGTTGGAGGGTTGGTAGCGTTTGAGCCGCAAATGCTTTCACGTCTGCATCTTGTCCTTGTTCAGCTTCAGTTTGGAATGCAGCGACATCCTTTTGATGAGCTTGAAGCATCTGGTTCAGATATTGACGATCGAAGTTAGCACCAGAAAGTTTGGATAAACGTTGCTTTACTTGCTGATTTTTGGCGCCAATAGTAGTTGGCAGCGTCACACCTTTTTGAGCCGCCAGCTGTTTAAGTTGATTGTTTGCTTGCGTATGATCTTCAACCATATGCTGTCCAAACTGTTTTACCACATTGCTAGCTCCACGTTGTAATGCCAGTTGTCCTAGTTGAACTTCTGCTAAACCATCTTGAGCGGCTTGAGTGATGAACTGTCTGTCTGCCGAACTGAGGTTATTTTGCCCTGATGGAGTTGGTGAGGTAGTTGGCGATACAGTTGGGGATGGACTCTCAGTTCCTTGTACAGGTACAGCAGCTGGAACTTCAGATGTAGTCTGGTCGTGCGGAGTAGTCGGTGTGCAACCAGTCGCCAGAGATAAAGCGATCGCTACTATACCAGTAGAAAATATTTTGAAGTTAGACATAATTAGGGTTCTCCTTAGATAAAGCTATATTTTGAAACGTTGAATGAAAAATTAAACGCGATCGCACAGTTGAGTAAGCTACAAACAAAGCCGATTAATGTGAAGCAGATGCCGTTGGTGCAAATTGTGCAAATAGATTCAAGATTTCTCGATTGAATGCAGGGATATCATCTGGTTGAGTTCTGTTTGGGCAAAGAGCGGTTGCAAAAATCCTTCCGAAACTGTAATGCTGCCACTAATCCCGAAGCAGAAGCAGTTTTTAACAAGCTGCGTCTACTGATTTCCATAATTGTCTCCTACAAGCACCAACAGGAATGAGCCGTATATTATCACTGCTATCTGGCACAGAGACTCTAGCTAAGGTGTGCTTTTAAATATACTCCGCAAGATGCATTCACAATGCAAATCGATGCATTCACCATGCAAGTTGATGTATTCCTAATGCAAGTCAATGCATTCATAATGCAAGTCGATGCATTCACCATGCAAGTTGATGTATTCCTAATGCAAGTCGATGTATTGTAAAAACTTACTTTTTGTTTAAACTTGCTTGATTTAAAACTTTATCAATAAAAGTAGGAGTTATATTATGTCCGCCTAATTAGTTATAATTCCCGCATCTGTGCAAAAACCAGGAAACCCTCTTTCCCCTTGCCCCCTAGTCCACGGAGTAATCGGAAGGAATGAACCGCTTCACGCCCTGCTGTTTGGCAGCATCAATCAAGTTTTTCTGCCCTGGAACCGTCACATCATTGTTGCCGATCGCAGAGACGACCACATCAACCCCGTCACAAACATCGAATACACGTAGAGACGTAGCAGTGCTACGTCTCTACAAGGTTTTGGGTTTTATATTTATCTAAAATGTGCTGTATCTCTTTAATGATGGGAAATACCCAGACATTCTATGCCCGTTCATGTACTTGACACCACTTTGCGGGGCGCTAAAAAGCCAAGGACGATCGCTACCAAGAACAATGCTGGAACATCACCAAACAGATGTCCCTGTTCAACAGGGTCAATTACTGCATGTACCGCCATGATCAGCCCGTGGATTGCACTTGATATGACGGTGAACCAGATTAAACTGAGGTGAGCTTCTGGTTGCCTTGAAGCCAACAGCAAAAATACACCAAGCGTCGCATAAACACCAACGATCATCTGTTCGTATTCGTGCTGACCTGGTTGCCATAACCAGCCTGATGCCCAGACTTGAGTTAGCGGATATATAAGTAGAAAAGCTATGCCAACAAGAACCAGAGCGATTCGTAAGTAGCGATCGCGCTCATCCATTGCTTTAACCTCCCCTATTTTCTAGTGCAGTCTTTACTAACAAAACTGCATCATTTTCTGATTGTATTCCCACTAGTGACACTTCAGCTTTAGAGCGTTAGAAATTTTAATGCTCCTCATGGTTTTTAACGTGAGTTCGACGGGTGCTATTTTGACCTCTCCCCCAGCCCCTCTCCTACCAGGAGAGGGGAAAAAACTTTTCTTTTTTCGTTACTCCTCCCTCTCCTAAAAGGAGAGGGAGGCTGGGAGGGAGAGGTCTGTCGAACTCACGTGTTTTTAGTGTCGTCTAACAGTTTTGTAATTGCATCGGTCTGTTATGCCAATACATTGGTCTGTTATGCCAATACATCGGTCTGTTATGTTAATACATCGGTCTGTTATGCCAATACATCGGTCTGTTATGCCAATACATCGGTCTGTTATGCCAATACATCGGTCT
>NZ_JAVRCB010000013.1:59790-134682 GCF_034530955.1 Nostoc sp. DedQUE05
TGCCAATACATCGGTCTGTTATGCCAATACATCGGTCTGTTATGCCAATACATCGACCTGTTATCTTAAACTATCCTTTATAACCTTGCTCTATCTGAAAATTTCATCTTACTGATAACTTTTTTTGTTGTAATGGGTACGTTAAATGTACAACTTACTAAGTATGCATATATGCCTCCCCAAAATACAACAAACCGTTTGCGCCCTCAACTGATTAGTCAAGATATTGACTCATTCCACGGTTTACAAACCGTCAGCACTTACAACACAACTCGTGCTGATGCTTCATCTGCTAATTTACAAGAAGCTTATCAGGCAATGTTAATTTCTCAACAAACCGAAACCGAGAAATTAGCTTTATACCGTGCTGCTGCTGATGCTGCGCGATTAGCAGAGTGGGAATTTCATAATGCCGTATTAGCGATGAAAGAAGTTGTACGCGGGCAATATGGTTCAGATAGCGATCAAGCTCAAGCTGTGGGATTGAAGAAAAAATCAGACCGCAAGCGTCCTTCCCGCAAAAAGCAAGTTGCAATAGCGTAACCGCCTGCTGGAAGCGATCGCATTTGCAGTATTCGGCGTTGTATGCAATTAATCTCTTGCGCTCATATCTTGCATTTGCTGATTGCTCGAACGCTCTAACTCCAAATCTTCCCAAGAAACTGGATCTTCTACAGGTTCCAAGTGAGTTGTAACGTGGGTTGAAGGCAGCACCCGAACAATCGCAAGCTCAATTGCTTCGCATAAATCATGCCCTTGTTGCACTGTCCAAGATCCAGGTACAAGAACATGAAAGGAAACAAAGCGACGGGTTCCAGCAGCGCGGGTTCGCAAGGCATGAAACTGGATGTCTTGACCTTTGTACTCGTTAAGGATGCTCTTGATTGCGTCAATTTCTTTTTTAGGTAAAGCTGCATCCAGTAAAGCGCTACTGGTTTCCCGCAGTATACGAAATCCTGTCCAAGTAATATTTGCTGCTACTATCAGTGCAATAATTGGATCGAATACGAGAGCGCCTGTTAGCTTGACGAGTAAGATTCCAACTACCACACCAGCCGAAGTCACCACATCAGTAAACAGGTGGTGAGCATCAGCCCTGAGTGTGATGGAACGCAACCGTCGCCCTGCCCGTAGCAAGATAAAGGCAACAACGCCGTTGATTGCGGTTGCAATGAGGGAGAGTGCCAACCCTAATCCCAACTGTGTTAACGGTTCTGGATGCAGCAAGCGTCCCCAAGCTTCAACAGCAATGCTGATAGCGGCTATTACAATCAACGCACCTTCTGCACCACTGGAAAAGTATTCGGCTTTAGAATGCCCAAAGGCGTGTTCGGCATCGGCTGGTTTATCAGCATAGGTCAATGCCCATAGAGCAACCAATGCTGCGACGAGATTTACAATTGACTCAATAGCATCTGAAAGCAAACCTACTGACCCGGTTAGCAGGTAAGCGCCAAATTTCAAGGCAATAGTGATGATTGCTGCTGCAATCGATAAGAAAGCGTAGGATCGGGCTGTTGGACTACTCATCTCGGTCACGGACGTAATTACAGTGATTCCGAGCTAAGAGTACCAAATTTTACTTGAGCGGTCATCAATCTTGAGTCTTCTACTGATTGGTATTTCAAGACGCGATAAATTTAAGACGCGATAAATCGCGTCTCTACAAGTGTTGCGATCGCCATATCTACAGCAGCTTGTCTAAGGTAATTGGTAAATCGCGGATGCGCTTACCGGTGGCATGATAGACAGCATTAGCGATTGCCGCCGCAGTGCCGGTAATGCCAATTTCACCAATTCCTTTGACACCGAGCGGGTTGATATGTGGATCTTGTTCATCGACAAACAACACTTCAATATCAGGAACATCTGCATTCACTGGTACGTGATACTCAGCTAAATCATGGTTGACAACGCGTCCTCGGTTGGGGTCTGTTAGCGTATGTTCCATTAACGCCATGCCAATGCCATAAATAATCCCACCGATCAGCTGACTGTTAGCTGTTTTAGCGTTGAGGATGCGTCCTACGCCAAAAGTTCCCACCCAGCGCGTTATTCGCACTTCGCCTAAATCAGGCTCAACGCGTACTTCGGCAAACTGCGCTCCAAATGAGTGCATTGAGAACTTTTTTTGTTCCTCTCCAGGCTTGGCATCTGCACGCGCTTCGAGCATTTTCATCCCATGTCGTGCCAAGATTGCCTGATATGTTTCGCTGGCGGAGGATTTATTTTTTAAGAAAAAGCTGCCATCTTGAGCAATCACATCCTCAGCCTTTGAACTATAAAGCGGCGATTTTTGATCGGCAAGTGCTAGTTGCAAAAGCTGACTGCGTGCTTGATTTCCCGCTAAATGCACGGCTGAACTGACACTGGCGGCAGTTTGGGAACCACCAGAAATAGGGGTTTGTGGCATCTTGGTATCACCTAGTTCAAACCGCACTTTCTCAACTGGTAAACCGAGTGCTTCAGCTGCAACTTGAGTCATCACAGTATAAGTTCCCGTACCAATATCTTGCGAACCGCTTCGCACCACGGCTGTACCGTCTGCCATAATTTGAGCGATCGCTGATGCTGGGGAACGGTTGGTAGGATAAGTAGCTGTCGCCATACCCCAACCAATCAAATAATTACCATCTCGCATCGAACGGGGCTGAGGATTGCGCTTTTGCCAGCCAAACTTTTCTGCCCCCAATTTGTAACACTCTCTCAGTGACTTGCTCGACCAAGGTATTTCTTTACTAGGATCGACTTCAGCATAGTTACGCAAACGCAACTCTACCGGATCGATATTGAGTGCATAAGCCAGTTCGTCCATTGCCGATTCTAAGGCAAACGACCCAGAAGCTTCGCCTGGGGCCCGCATATAGGTTGGTGTTCCTTGATCGACCTGAACCAGATGGTGGCTAGTTTCGATATTCGGGCTAGCGTAGAGCATTCGGGCGCTTTTACCAACAGGTTCGATAAATTCATCGAAAGTTGAAGTTTGCGAAATCCCGGTATGTCGCAAAGCAGTCAATTTGCCATCGCGGGTTGCGCCGAGAGAAACTTGTTGAATTGTCTCCGGTCGAAAGCCCACAGGCCCATACATCTGTATCCGTCCCAGAACTAATTTCACTGGGCGATTAACCTGTCGTGCTGCCATCGCCGCTAGCGGGACGTGCGACCAAGCCGACCCTTTGCAACCGAAGCCACCACCCACAAAGTAAGACATAATGCGAACTTTCTCAGGCTCAATTCCTAATACCCCTGCAACTTTTTGTTGAGCCTGAAAGATGCCCTGAGTTGCGTCATACAGCAGCAGTTCATCGCCTTGCCAAACTGCTGTTGTAGCATGAGGCTCCATCGGATTGTGATTTTCGACTGGCGTGGTATAAGTTTGCTCGACGCGGACAGCTGCCGCCGCTAGTCCCTGGCTGAGATTGCCATGCTCTAAATCGGGCGGTTCCTCTCTAGGGATTTTACCTTTAGGCAAGTATGCCTTAGCGAGATTGTCCCGCATATTAATGGTTGGTTTCTCTTCGTCATAGCGAACTTGCACCAGCGAAGCAGCATACATCGCTCGTTCAAAGGTATCAGCAACCACAACACCAATATGCTGATCGCTATACAGCACAATGTTATCTTGCAGGACTTGCAGCTTGCGACCGCCGCCCTTTTCTCCAGAAGCTTTGGGCGCGTTGAGGTGGGTAATTACTGCTAATACACCCGGTACTTGTTCCGCCGCCTTGGTATCGATTTGGGCTATTTTACCTTTGGCGATCGCACTTTGAATTGTGACGCCATAAGTCATTTTGGCGACCGGAAACTCAGCCGCGTAACGTGCGCCACCAGTCACCTTCAGGTATCCATCAACTCGATTTAGCGGTTTGCCGACAACTATATTTTTATCCCCAGTATTCATGCCATCCCTCCCACCGTTGCCAGCGCTTTAACAATTGTGCGTTTAGCCAGTTCGACCTTAAAGCCGTTGTATTTTTGAGGTTTAGCACCGGCGATCGCAGCCAATGCTGCTGCTTGAAATGTTGCTTGGTTTGCCGGCTTGTTCAGAAGCACTTTTTCCGCTTCCAAGGCACGCCAGGGCTTTGTGCCAACGCCACCAAGGGCAATGCGTGCCGAGCGAATAATTCCATTTTGAATATCTAATGCTGCTGCAACCGATGTCATTGCAAAGGCATAGGAGGCGCGATCGCGAACTTTTAAATAGTGCGATCGCCTTGCGAAGTTTAAAGCAGGTAAATCAACGGCAACAATTAACTCTCCGTGTTCTAAAACCGTCTCCCTTTCTGGCGTTTCGCCAGGTAGAAGATGAAAATCTACCAGCGGGATACTGCGCTCTCCTCTCGGCCCGCGGGTTTGCACAACGGCATCGAGTGCCACCAATGCCACAGCCATATCAGAAGGATGGGTGGCAATACAGCGATCGCTACCGCCAAGAATTGCATGGATGCGGTTATAACCCTCAATTGCCGGACAACCTGAACCAGGAACGCGTTTATTGCAGGGGAAAGCGGTATCGCGGAAGTAGTAACACCGAGTACGTTGCAGCAAATTTCCGCCGACACTTGCCATATTTCGCAGTTGCGGTGATGCCCCAGACAGCAACGCCTCCGCCAACACCGGGTAACGCTCCTGAATTATCGGATTATAAGCAACCTCGCTATTGCTTGCCATTGCTCCAATCCGCACACCGTTACCCTGCATTTCTATCTTGCTCAGTGGGAGTGGGTTAATGTCAACCAACTCTCTTGGATTCTGGACATTCAGCTTCATCAAATCGATGAGGCTAGTACCACCAGCGAGATACGAAGCTTGGGCATCTGGAGTAACCAACGCCACGGCATTTTCTGCCTGTCCTGCTTTCTTATAGCTAAACGGCTGCATCTTTTTTTCCCTCTAAGACATCGCGGACAGCAGCCACGATATTTGGATAAGCACCGCAACGGCAGATATTGCCGCTCATCAGTTCGCGAATGTCGGCATCTGACTTGGCGTGTCCCTCGTTGACTAAACCCACTGCCGAACAAATTTGTCCTGGCGTACAGTAGCCGCACTGAAACGCATCGCGGGCAACAAACGCGGCTTGCATCGGGTGCAGATTATTTCCTTGTTCCAACCCTTCAATAGTTGTGATTTTTGCGTCGGTGTGCATAATTGCAAATGTCAGGCAGGAATTAATTCGTTGCCCATCAACCAGCACCGTGCAAGCACCACACTGACCATGATCGCAACCTTTTTTAGTACCAATTAATCCTAGATATTCCCGAAGTGCATCAAGTAAGGTAACACGCGGTTCAATTTGCAAACTATGAGGTGTTCCATTCACTTGTAGCGTCACCTTCACAGTTTCAGAAGTGGAAGTTGCCAGCATTGGGGTAGTTTTTTTTACTTGAGTTTCTGCTACAGCTTTCTCTACAAAATTAGCGATCGTAGCCGCTACTGTGCTGAAGACCATCAATTGACCCAGCTTGCGGCGTCTTAAGACAAACCTCATTTGTTCGCTCCATTCTGTTTTTGTTAAAAATATTGAGTAATTATCTATGCTGAAATTATTGATAGAAAACCAGACTTACCAAAAAGCATTTTCTCTAAAAAGACATTGTTAATAGAATACAATTTCGTCTTGTTATGTCTCTCTATCAGAAGATTTATGCCATAAGAGGTTGTTTGAAAAGTCATAGTTGATGTATTGAATATTTTTACCCCACCCTAACCCTCCCCTTAGAAAGGGGAGGGAACTAGATTTCTTTTTCCCTCTTTCTAAGGGGGGATTAAGGGGGATAAAAATGTGATAAAATCATAGCCCAACACTTTAAAACAACCTCTAAAGTGCAAAGCACAGTAAAAAGGAGAACAATATTCTTGTTCTCCTACGAATGCTTTATATTCCATGTCATTGAAAGCGGCTATAGGTTTTTAGCGAGCGATCGCAAATCAGTTTTCGTCTCGCCCGTGAACTTGCGCAGGTGGACTGGTTGCTTCAACAGCAGTAAATGATTCTAAAATTTTATAAGTGTGGCTGGCTCCTTTTGGTACTATCCAAGAACTGCCAGGTTCTAGTAAAATCGTTTGCCCTTCAAGATGCAATTCTGCACGACCAGTAATTACATAACCAACAGTTTCATATTCTCTTGCTGTTGGCTCTTTAGGTTCGTTCGGTTCCTCATTTTCCCATAGGCGCATGGAAATGGTTTTGCCAGATGCAAGATATTTCTGACCAAGTTGGCCTTTAGGAGAATTGCTAGAGTCTACTTTGATAACGGTTGTATCAGACATATTTTTTGCCTCTTTTACTTTTAAACTTTGATTGTTTTGCCAGTGCGAGCTGCCTGGTAAATTAGTTGCATCAGCCTGACATCTTGCAAGCCTTCTTCTCCAGGAGTTTTGGGCTGTTTATTCGCCATGATGGACTCGGACAAATGATCCATCTCTAGGGCGAATTGGTTCTTTTCCTGAATATTCTGTTCTTCACTGCTGTTTTTGCGTTTGATTGTCAAGCGATGTTGGTAGTAGTCGGTAGCTGGATCTAACTCTAAGACTGCATCTGAACCAAAAACTTGGATACGCTTGGTATCTGCATAGCCGTAGCTTGACGTGCAGTTAGCAAGCACACCACTAGGAAAACGCAAAACGAAGTTGACATTTTCCTCAACTTCCCGAAAGCGGGGGTCGCCAGGGGTGCTGTACATCATGGCGCTAATTTCTTGTGGTTCCTCGCCTGTAATGTATCTAGCAGCATTCAAGCTGTAGATGCCTATGTCATAAAGAGAACCGCCGCCAGCTAGTTTTTTTTGTGCCCGCCAACGATCTGCGGGATCTTTGGGGTCGAGGTTGCGTCCGTGGTCAGAGGTTATGGTTTTTAGTTTACCGAGTTTGCCGCTTTGTGCAAGTTCGATCGCAGCCAGGTTGTAAGGTTCATATTGAGCGCGGTAAGCAATCATCAATTTGCGATCGCCTTTTTTGGCAGCATCAATCATTGCTTGGCATTCCTCGACAGTAATAGCCATTGGCTTTTCGCACATGATATGCTTACCAGCTTGGGCACCACGAATACTGTATTCGGCGTGTAACCCATTAGGTAAAATGATATAAATAACATCAACCTCCGGGTTATTGCGGATGGTGTCGTAGTTCTGGTAATTGTAGATATTTTTCGAGTTAACCCCGTATTGCTGGGCTATGCCTTCAGCTTTGGCGCGATCGCCACTGACTAGTGCTACCAACTTTGAACGCTTACATTCACCAAACGACGGAATAATCTGTTGCGTAGCAAATTTTCCCAAGCCAACAATAGCCCATCCTAACTTTTTTTCAGGAGACATAGATGGTTCTTTGCCTGGTGCTGGCCCAGCTTGGGCTAAGGTACGATTAGGTTTAAAAATAGTACCTGCTACCCCAAAAGTACTGAGTGTAATTAACCCAAAACCTGCTTTGTGTAATATAGTACGACGCGTAAATTGTGATTTTAGTAAATCAAACATGGAAGGTTAGCTATTGGGGATTGGGCAAGGGGCATTTGTACTGCCCTTCAACTACGCTCAGGAACCGCGACTTGTACTGAGCGTAGTCGAAGTATGGGGCATTGGGCATTGGGCATTGGGATACTCTTGCCCATTCCCTATTCCCTACTCCCCACTCCCTATTAAGGTTTGAGTACAACTTTGATGCAGTTATCTTTCTTGTGTTTAAAAATTTCGTAGCCGTGCGGCGCTTGTTCTAGAGGTAAAGTATGGGTGATAATAAACGTTGGATCGATATCACCGTTTTGGATGTGTTCTAGCAAAGGTTTTAGATACTTGTGGACATTCGTTTGTCCCATTTTGAAGGTTAATCCTTTGTTCATGGCAGCACCCATTGGGATTTTATCTAAAAAGCCACCGTACACACCCGCAAGTGATACATGACCACCTTTAGCAGCAGATACTATTACTTGCCGTAATGCCGTCGGACGGTCTGTTTCTAAACGTACTGCTTGCTTTACCTGGTCGTACATCGCCATAAAATCTGTGCCGTGTGCCTCCATTCCTACTGCATCAATGCAAGCATCGGGGCCACGACCGCCAGTCATTTCTTTGAGTGCTTCGCCAATATTCACTTCTTCGTAGTTGAGAACTTCAGCTTTGCCGTATTCTTTAGCCATTTGCAGCCGTTCGGGAACGCGGTCAAAGGCGATTACCCGTTCCGCACCTAGCATATATGCGCTTCTGATGGCGAATTGTCCAACTGGGCCACAACCCCAAACGGCGACAATATCGCCGGGTTTGATGTTGCAGTTCTCAGCTGCCATATAGCCAGTGGGAAAAATATCTGTTAGAAATAGCACTTGCTCATCCGTTAAACCATCGGGAATTTTGAACAAGCCTACATCGGCAAAAGGTACTCTTGCATACTCTGCTTGACCGCCAGCGTAACCGCCGAATAAATGAGAGTAGCCAAATAGACCTGCTGGCGAATGTCCCATTTGCTTTTCGACTAACCAAGCATTGGGGTTAGAGTTATCGCACAGCGACCATAAATCCCGATTGCAGAAAAAGCAGCTACCGCAAGATATAGTGAAGGGAACAACAACGCGATCGCCTACATTCACATTTTTAACTGCACTTCCAAGTTCTACGACTTCCCCCATAAATTCATGACCAAGGATATCGCCCTTTTGCATGGTGGGAATATAGCCGTCGTAAATATGCAAATCTGAACCGCATATTGCTGTGGAAGTAATTTTAACAATAGCATCACGTGGGTTAAGAATTTTAGGGTCGGGAACTGTTTCCACCCGCACGTCGTTTGCTCCATGCCAGCAAACTGCTTTCATAATTATTTAGTCCTTAGTTATAATTCCTGGATCGTTCGTATCAAGATAAATCCTGGATTTGTCTTAATTTTGAGACGCGATAACTATCGCGTCTCAATAACCGCTAAAAAGTTATTCAAGTATTCGACTCAAGATTTACTAACCGTTTAGCTGCTATCTCTGAGTTAGTTACTAGAAGGAGTGCGATAATAACCTTCTCTACTTCCTTCATATGATGAAGTTTTATCTGCACTTCTATTTGTACTAGGATCAAAAAACTCTTTTGTAGCTTCAGGAGGTTTTTCATCCAAGTTTAATTTTTCGCGGATATTATCAACAGCACCTTTTATTGGATTTTGTGATTTTTGGGTATTATTGATTTGGGTATCGTTTCTAATTTCACCTTGCCCATTTGGCGTTCCTTTGTAATAAGTACCCTCTGGACTTGTAACATCAGCTTGTGCTACATCAACGTAGCTAAAAGCCTGACCCAGTAAAAATATAAATCCTGCTAAGAAAACTACAAGGATTTGAGAAATACGAATATTTCGTAACCAAGAACTTAGTCGATTCATAAACAACCTCAATTGCATTATGTAAGGTGGACAAATTCAAAACACTGAATGACTATTTGCCATTTAGGGTTTAAGAACAACTTTGATACAGTTATCTTTTTTTTGTTGAAAGATGTGGTAGGCGTGGGGTGCTTGTTCTAGAGGCAATTGATGGGTGACAACGAAGGATGGATCGAGTTTTCCATCCAAAACCATCTGCAATAACAAATGCATATATTTCTGTCCATGCATTTGTCCCATTCTGAAGGTTAAGCCTTTATTAAAGGCTGCACCCAATGGTATTTTGTCTACAAAACCACCATAAACACCCATAATTGAAAGAGTCCCGCCTTTACGACAGGCGACCATCATTTCCCGCAGAACGTGGGGACGGTCGGTTTCCAATCTGAGCTTTTGTTTTGTCTGGTCGTAGAAGTCTTCTAAACCAACGCCGTGTGCTTCTAAACCAACAGCATCGATGCAAGCATCGGGGCCACGACCACCAGTCATCTCTTTCAACGCTTCGCCAGCATTAACTTCTTCGTAGTTAATCACTTCTGCTTTGGCAAACTTTTTCGCCATTTCCAGGCGTTCGGGAAAGCGATCTATTGCGATCACTTTTTCGGCTCCCATCATGTAGGCGCTAATCATGGCAAACTGTCCAACAGCACCGCAACCCCAAACGGCTACAGTATCACCCGGTTGGATATCGCATAATTCTGCACCCATATAACCTGTGGGAATAGCGTCGGAGATGAATAACAACATCTCATCCGGCAAATCTGGCGGAACTTTGACGACACCCACATCAGCAAAGGGTACACGGATATATTCGGCTTGTGCGCCTGCATAACCACCCAACATATGGGAGTAGCCATAAATAGCTGAGGTGATATTGCCAAACAATTTTTCTTGAATCCAACCTTTCGGATTGGAGTTATCGCACAATGACCACATATCACGTTGGCAATAATTGCAATTACCACAGCCAATTGTGGAAGGAACAACAACGCGATCGCCTATTTTTAAATTGTTGACTCCTCTGCCAACTTCCACGACTTCCCCCATGAATTCGTGACCAATAATGTCACCCTGTTGCACTGTGGGAATATAGCCGCCATAAATATGTAGATCGGAGCCACAAATCGCCGTGGAAGTAATTTTAATAATTGCATCACGCGGGTTAAGAATTGTCGGATCTGGTACTGTCTCTACCCGCACATCATTAGCACCGTTCCAGCAGACTGCTTTCATAATTATTAATCATTGGGCATTGGGCATTGGGCAAAGGACAAAGAACAAATAACTACTTACGTCCAGAAGGTTGACCTTCAGTTGTGGCGATTTCGCCTGCTTCCATTAGCATTTTGAAGCGGCGCAATTCATCACCAATTTGCTGTTCTGGTTCTTCACCAAAAAGTTTAGCTACGGTAGCTGCCAATGCTCCGCCTGGTGGGTTATACTCCAAAACAACCTTGACTTCCGTGCCGCGATCGCCTGGTGCTTTTTTGAAACGGACAAAACCAGAATTATCAATGTCTGCACCTTCTACTGAAGCCCAAGAAATAAATTCATTTTCCCGGTCTTCGAGAATATCTGCATCCCATTCTACGGTATTATCCAAAGGTGCATTGGCAATCCAATGAGAACGTTTTTCGTTGTACACCTTGACAGATTTGAGATGCTTCATAAATGTGGGCAAATTCTCAAAGTCGTGCCAAAAGCGATACAATTCTTCTGGCGATTTATTGATAGTTACCGTCTTTTCAACTTTGATCGGCTGGTTTAGACCTATTGCTTCCTGTGCTTTCTGGATTGTGCTTTGCTTGGTTGCACCTTGATAAACCAAACCACCACCAGCTAAAGCCGTCAGCGCTCCTCGCAATGAACCTTGTCTTAAACCCATCAGCACCATCGCACCGCCACCGATAAGGGAAGCCCAACGCTCTACTTCACTAGCCTCTGGCTGGTTTGTACTTGATTTATCCCCTGATGTTGAAGTCACTTTTTATATCTCCATTACTGTAAATTCACCATAGAGGCGCAAATACCCTCTTCTTTCTTGTGTGTTATTTGCGCCTTTTCGGTAGCCATCTACGTTCAAAAAACCTTACATTGACACAGCAGCCCCTGTTGTCGGCTTAGGAGGCTGAATCTGAGCGCCTATCCGCGCTCGATATAGTTCTACCAATCGTTGCTCATATTTCGATGAATCTTGGTAAATTTGTTTGAAAATAGCTGTTGCTACTGGGTCAGTGTACATTGCACACAAATTGCCAATATCGCCGATACCGGTTTGCACATCACCTAGAGCAGAACGTAACTGATATATATCATCACTTCCTGTCATGGCTGTTTTCACTTTGGCATACTGATTGGCAATATTTGCCCCTAAAGAGGGTTTTTCACCCAATCGGTCAAGATAAGTTTCTAGTTTTTCAATGTGGCGCTGTTTATGAGCAATTATTTCTTGGAAAACTGATTTTACTTCGTTATCTGATTCCTTTTCAAAGTAGTTCTCAAATGCTTCTAAAGAATAACGTTCACCAGCAAGAGCAGTATTTAAACCTTTGGCAATATCACCTTTAGTTGAGCCACCCCAAGCATCAGCCAACTTCCACCATTCAGCACTTGTGTCTTTTTCATTTGGCAATGCAGCATCTTTGCCACCATAACCCAAACGGCTCAAAATAGCTGTAGTGAAAATTGGCAAGTCTCCAGGTTCACGAGATGTAATCAAATTTCCGTCAACTACCACTGGCTCATCTAGATAATTTGCACCAGCGTTAATCATGTCTTTGGCAATAGCGCTAAAACCGGTGGCTTGCTTACCTTTGAGCAAGTCACCTTCAATCAAAACTTGTGGGCCGTGACAAACAGCAGCGACTAATTTTCCTTGTTGTATAGCTTCTTGGACAAAGCGGACTGTGTTGATGTTTCGCCGCATTTGATCGGGAGCCATACCACCGGGAATCACCACTGCATCGAATTGGGCTGCGATCGCTTCCGTTGTGGTACCATCGGCTTGTATGCTAAGTTTGCCGCGTTTCCCCTTATATTTTTCATTCATTCGGGAACCAAGGACTACTACCTCTATTCCTGCTTGTTTCAATCCATTATATGGAACTGTAAATTCTGCATCCTCTACTGCTTGTTCAATGAGGATAGCAACTTTTTTCTTACCGGAGTTATTGTTATGTTCAGTCATAAAATGGTATTACGTTTGTATTCTCTAGTCTTTAACTAACTACAACAAAAGTTAAATAAACAGATTATTTTTTGAATAAATAATCTTGAATTACTTATCATATTATCTGCCTTCACTACTCAAATAAGTTTGAGTATTCAATTGGTTATTTAGCATTCAGATATTTAAAAAGTATGAAAACGAGTTAAAATGCTAAACTTATCATCAAAATTTTATTTTGGTTGCCTATTTTTGCCAAACAAGAAATAGTTATGAGTGAAAAGTTCGCCAATGAATAATTTTGGTTTGATAACTTATAACTCATAACTTCAACTACAAGTTCCTTGACCATGAATTCATAGCTACAATCTTATGGCGCGATCGCTAGTTTAGCTTCGTACCCAGGGGATAGATTATTTTCTTAGCTATACACCTCTAGTTAGACAAATTGCTGACAAGAAAACGTTATTGTGAGAATGCAGAAAAGAGCTAGGATCATGGCAGAAAAAAATCATAATGACAAAATTAAAAGTAATGATTTGCCACAAGAGATTACCGAATCCTACGGTACTGGTGTAAAAGACTTGCCGGGATACAACATTGGCGGACGCTCAATAAAAGCAGAAAGAGACGAGTACACAGAAACTAGTCCTGAACTGACTGGTGGGGATGTTGATGCTTATTGGCAAGATGCAGATGCAGTTGGAGATGAAGCAGTTGGTGGTAGTACTTCCACTCCCGATCAAAATGTCACAGAGGACTTAGAAGCAGCAGTGGGGCTAGAAATGGCTGATTCTGAATTTCTGCATACCAACGATATTTTAGAGGATCGTGATGGCGATCGCTGGGAGTTAGATCCAAAATCTTCTGAAGATTATCAAGACCGAAGAGAATAACTACCAATTACAAGAAGCAACCAAATTAGCTACTATCTCAACTAGTTCTTCTGGAGCGATCGGTTTAGATATATGAGTGTCAAAGCCAGCTTCCAAAGCACGGATACGAGCCTCACTATCAGCAAAGGCTGTTAAAGCAATAGCCGGGACTCGTCCACAATTATTTGCTTTCAGCGCACGGAATTTGGAAATGAAAGTGTAGCCATCCTCCCCAGGCAACCCGATATCACTAATTAAAACATCGGGTTGCAATTCAGACAATACATTGCGTGCATCTGCTGCTGATATCACTGCTATAACTGTTGCTCCATCCATTTCCAAGACAGTAGTGATAAAAAAGCGAGTATCATCATCATCCTCAACTACCAAGATATCTAAACCAGTAAGAGTTCCAGAAGTTTGCATAATAAATGACATTTTATTTATCCTTACTTGCTATATTCGTAATTCGTAATTAAGAGAGTACAGAGCAAGCAGTGATTACAACTACGAATTACGTTAGCGAGTCCGCAAGCGTCATTATCAATTACGAATTATTATAACTTTTATACCCATTAGAGCTTCTTTTAGAGCAGATTTTAGATTTACAAAAGTAGATTGATGTGTTCAGAATATTGATGAGATACCGAAGCAGGCTCTTTTAACAAAAAATGATTTAATACCATAATTTCAAACATATAGCTTGATGGTTACTACTCCTTTATCTATTTTCCTACTGGAAGACCACTTCGCACAAATGAAATTCAAGTGTCGTTAGAAAAGTCCTCACTTATCTTGATTTTCAGCATAATTCAAAATTCAAGAGTCAGGAGCGATGCCCTGAGTCTGCTGTTCGCGGAGCGTCTGAACAAGAGGGTTTAAAACCCTTATTAAATCAAACGCGAACAGCGTCTCTAAAAGAGAAGATTTAGTCGTTTTCAATCAACGGCGGGTTTGTAGCGAGATCCCGCAGGGTATGCCCCACTCGTAGCGCGCCCATAGTCAAAGGCGGGCAAGATGCCCACCCTACAAGATTGGATAATTTATTTCTTGGAAGTCCCTTAAAAGATATATTTATGTTTATGTAGGTTGGGTAGAGTGAAACGCAACCCAACATTACCACCTTATTTATATGTTGGGTTACGCTATCGCTGCATCCAACCTACAAAACTATGGTTCTCAAGGTAGACAAGGTTTAGGAATTAGTGAGTTGAAGTAAAGCTATCCGTTTCAATCGAGGATAAAAATGATAAGGGCTGACTCATATTAGCAGCAAAGCCTAAAATTCCTGGATCTCGATGTTCGTAAAGTAACTGGCCTTTGGTATCAAACAGAAAAGTTCCACCACGCTGAGTTAAGTAGGCAGAATTAGGTACATAAGTATGCCAATTGCTGAGAACTTCAACCATATTCCGTAGCCGTAGAGTAGCCAATTCAAAGGGACGTTGAAACCCACTTCCGCCAGCTAATTGGAAAAACGAGCCTTTAAAAGCAGGTAGAGGAGTACCTTGAATAATTTCATCATCTTCAATAAGTTGAGGGGCTTGACGATCTCCCCTGTATCCCCGAAAAACTTCTTTTAGCGTTCCAGGACTTCCAAAGCCTGCACACATTAACACTAGATTTAGCCAAGCTTTCTGAGCAGGGGAAAGTCCAGGGAGAGGAAAATTGAGACCTGAATAAAGTTTGAGTTGGTGATGTAGTTCTCCATTAGGTTCAACAAATAAATTTTCCGGTGGAAATCCTGTATATTCACAAAATCTTATTCCAGAGGCGCGATTACCAATTCCCACTGCACGAATAGCGAGTTTTTCATCTGACAATTTTTTAGCTTCGCGCTGTAACCACCACGCATATTCAAGACTATCAAAATCCCCAAGTTGGGGCCAGACTAAAACCAGGGTATATGAGGCAGGCTCGCAATTTTCTAGTAGGGGGCGGATCATGCCATCACTAACACGCTGAAGTCCTGTCCGATCGAGGATAGTGTAAGGATTCATGACAAATGATTACTCGGATATCTGGGGTATCAGTGACACAGGATGTACTAAAGTATTAATATGCCATCATCTCAGGTTTGTGAATATTTTGTTATACTAGTTAACGGAAGTTCATATTTAGTTTGATACCGCTAAGTCAGGCAATACTTAGTAGGTCGCTTGATGAGTGTATTACTACTAACAGCAGCTAGGTATGAAAGCTTCTTCTAAAGATTGTCAACATTGACCGATAAGTAATCCCATCTACTACACCATAAGCATTTACTGATACCCCAGCCATTCTCTGTCTTGCCTAAATTCCCGGTATATTGGCGAGTCACGTAATCTGTTAATTTTCCCTTTTTCTTGTCTCCTATTTGTCAATAGATAAAATTATTTCTCTTTCTCCAATCAACATTTTTGTTAACCACAGCCTCATTTCTTTTAATTTTTTGATATTCCACAGTGCATCTCTGGTAAAAATGATGACGGGAATTGACCATCTTTTAATCCTGCTATTTTCGCTATCTCTGGTAGCGATTTGGCTCGGATTTCTGATAACATTCTCAAGTGTAAATACTTGAATGCCTCAAAATGTCTCACATCCTCAAATATTGAATAATAGTGTTGACAATAGTTATCTATGAAGCCGACTGTATTTACTGCTTCCCTGCGCTACGTAACCATCAGAGTTACTTACTGTTTCGGTTTTTCTTCCTGATTATACTCTCCCCGTAGTAACAAAAGAGGGATTAGTAATAATAGAATTTTTAACAGAGTCTATCAAAAATTAAAGAGGTTGATAGTCAAAGTAGGTATTTTTTGAGCGCTATTGATTGCCATGTTTATCTTCAATAAAAAATATTTTTACCTGACACTTTTACTATTTTTAATAGAGGTATGTATTGCAGTTTTTATAAATGATAGTTTTATTCGTCCTTTTATCGGTGATGTTTTAGTAGTTATATTAATTTATTGCTTTGTCAAAGCTTTTTGGAATATACACTCATCGATAGTCGCTTTATCAGTTTTTGCCTTTTCTTGTGCAATTGAGATTCTGCAATATTTTAATTTTGTAAATAATTTAGGATTACAAAAATACAAGATTCTGGCTGTTGCTTTGGGAAGTGTATTTGATTGGAAAGATATTATTGCTTATGCAATAGGTATCATAATAGTTCTATGGTTGGAAAATAGGACATGATTACTCGATCGAGTATTTCGCGGCGTTCAATAGGGAGAGTAAATTCACGAATAATATTCTAAATTCCATCATGTCCATCTCCAATACAGGTCAGTATAGGAGCTATGATTTGGCTGTTAACCAAATTAGACTACAAGATTATTTTCTTGGAATGAGGCTGCGTAGGCGCAGCCCGCCGTAGGCATCGCAACCAAGTTAGAAGACGTACAGCTTTATAATCTTTATAATCTTTCTAGTCACAGGGTTGTCCGATTACTCCCTTACCTCATATTTTTGTAACAATCTTTTGGTCTTACTTATTTATTATTTTTGGAAGAATAAAAATTGGGATGCGTTGATTTTCTTCGTTTTATTTGGAGATTATAAGGCATTTCAAAAACTAATTTATTACCCATCACATAGTATTGAAATCGACGTTTAATAATATTGTTACATCTAGAAATAAAATCATAAAAAACGCTCGGTTTTTTTGTGAGTTCTTTCAATGCTAATAACCAATTTCCTTGCTTGAGAGGCAATAAAACTTGATAGTAAGCTAAAGTTCTGTTGTAAACTGCAAGATTATAAGACAGAGCACGCATTAAAGCTGGATTTTTTTCCACAACTTTTTGCTGCATGAAAGAATCAGTAGATATGCAAGATTGATTTAGACGTTTTAATCGGCTTTCACGTACAAGAGAAGAAGAGCGTGAACGGTAGAAATAATAGGCTTCTGGCACTAGAAAAAAGCGAGCGCCATTAATTAAACATTTCATATCAAGCCAAAAGTCCTCAGCTATGCTTAGGCTTTCATCGTACTCAATGCTGTGTTTAACCAAAAATTCTCGTTTGAACAGGGGCTTGCTTAAACCAAGATGTAGTCCTGCTTTTCCATAAACATCAGTTTTTACAAAATAAACGATATCAATTTGGAGAATTTTATCTATATGTTCTCCACTTTCTTGAATCAATGTACTCCAAGGAGATGTTGCACCATCTTTGATAAAATAAACATCATCTGCAATCATATCTGCATTTGCTTGTTCTGCCAGCAACACAAGCTTTTCTAATCTTTCATGAGCATACCAGTCATCTGAATCAAGAACAGCAATCCATTCTCCTTGGGCTGCTTTGATAGCAAGATTACGCGCAGCAGAAACCCCAAGGTTTTGTGGATTAACTATCACTTTGAGACGTTCATCGGTAAAACTCTTTGCAACTTCTACAGTTTTATCAGTTGACCCATCATCGACAACGATAACTTCAAGCTCAGTGAGTGTTTGATTTAAGACTGACTCTATTGCCTTCTTAATATAAACTTCAGTATTGTAGGCAGGGATAATTACAGAGACTTTAGGATTCATCAAACTAAACTCCTGACTAATCGCTATATGCTTAGATTACAATGTTAAAATTCCAATGAAAATTTGTTGAAGTCAAAATTCAGAAGTCAAAATCAAAACACTTAAGGATTCCTTGGCGTTGCCTTAGTGTCTCTGAAAGAGAAGCCTTTCGTAGAGAAAGAGCTTCGTTATCAATCGGGGATTTAGACCCATTAATGAATTCTTGCATCACCAAATTTTCTTGTTTTGTGAGATTCTGAACCCGATGATTCCTCCGCTATTTGTACAGAATTCAGAATAAATTCTGACTTTTGACAAATGTATTCTGTTTAATAATTTATTTTTTCATAGCGTAATCATCAATGGTTTTTACTCATTTATATTGCAGATAGGTGAGACTTATTGGGATTTTCGTTTGAATGAACTACATACACGAGTTGTATAGTAGCACAACTATGACTGCTGTTGTGGAAATTAAAAATTTTGATGATGTACCAGTTGCTGTTGCACGCTTTCGGGAACTTTTATGCATGTTTTTCAGATTTTTATGTGTGTTAATAGCCTGATAATTGATGAATTGAACAAAAAGTAATGTTGGGCACATTTTCCACAGCTGCTTGTGTTTCGTTCCCTTGATGTACATACCATTCAAGAATTTTAACTCGCTTGATTTGTCCTATTTCTAAAGCATAAAGAGTAGCGTAGACGCTTTGCGGCTTGTCGCTAGACATCGCGGCATTACAGAAAATGCAAAATCCCATCCCTTTATCTTTGAGTGCCTTTAAAAAAGTGCTTGTCTTGCCTTTTTTGCTCTCTTCGGTGACAGCGCCAATCGTGCCTAATATTCGGTATAGCGACGCGGCGTATAAACCCAGATATTACCATCGCGGCGCTTGATAGTTCGGGTTTTTGTGGAACCAACGAGAATAATTGTCCGCATATCAGCGCTTGCTGGTGTTAACTGCTCAAGTGCGATCGCTTTTACCGTTTGTCCTGGCCGACCGAGATTCCGGGCCAATACTACTGGTGTATCTGGTGTTCGATGTCGCAGCAAAATATTTCTCGCTTCTGCCAGTTGCCAAGTACGCTCTTTGGAAACAGGATTGTAGAAAGCAATGACAAAATCAGCCTCAGCAGCAGCCGCAATTCGTTGGGCGATCGCAGACCAAGGTTTCAAGATATCGGAGAGGGAAATAGCACAGAAGTCATGCCCAAGGGGCGCACCAATGGCTGCTGCTGCTGCCTGCATTGCAGAGATGCCTGGGGCCACATGAATGTCGATACTGTCCCATTCTGGTTTAGCATAGCGATCGCATACCTCAAAAACTGCTGTTGCCATTGCATAGATACCGGGGTCGCCAGATGAAACTACAGCTACATATCGTCCAGATGCAGCCAAATCAAGGGCCATCTTTGCCCGTGCTTCTTCTTCGCGGTTATCAGACTCATGCCGTTGCTTGCCATCAGCCAGAGAACCAACTAAATCTAAATACGTTTTATAACCCACTAAGTCAGTTGCCGACTTGAGTATCTCCTTGACTTCGGGAGACATCCATTGCGAACCACCAGGGCCCGTGCCAATAATCGCTAATTTTCCGCGTGGTTGACCGATGGTGTTGGGGTCGATTGCTTGAGGAGCAATAGCGATCGCAATATCGGGAGATGGAGATAAGGGGGATGTCCCAGTGGCGGCGATCGCTGCGGCTTGGGCGGGGCTATAACCTTGTGAAAGTAGACTTTCTAACTGATTTGGGGTAAAAAAGCGGGTGGGCACTTTTAAGGCGCTAGCTACCGCGTGGATTGCGGGATCGGCGGCGGCGGCGATGGGTGCAAATATCCCGGCGACTGATGCTTTTTGTAGTTTGGCATCAGCTAGTAACTGTTGTACTAAAGCTACTGCATCATCAATCATGCCACTCATTGCGATCGCGATCGTTGCTGGGTGGTAGACAAGCCTGTTGGCTGTAGGAGTCACCAAGCGTTCCGTAACTTGGATGGTCAAATCTCCCTGTGGATCTATGGGCAGTTTACTATCGCTCAACCAAGGCGCTATTCCTTCGAGCTTAACTTGCGCCCCAGCTAACACATCTGAGATAAATTTCTTCGCATCGTCTGGGTTTGCTAAATGGTATCCAGGGGGAGGAGATAATAGCGTTGTGCCCAAACGTAAATCGCCTGTGGTCGTAATTGCAGCTTTGACATCCAGCGCTTCAGCAATGCGGCGTGCCAAATCGTTCACTCCACCAAGTCCGCCCAACAGGGGAACAACAGCACTACCATCTTCAGCCACAGCTAGCACTGGTGGTTCCTGTCGTTTATCCGAGATTACCGGAGCTAGAGTCCTAATTAAAATACCGGCGGCACAAATGCCAATTAGCGGTGTTCCTTGGGTAAATAACTCGCGCAGCGTCTCACCAAAGTTCGTGAAGCTGACATCAACTCCAGATGTGCGACCCTCTAGACCGTATAGCCTCGCCCCTGGTAAGACGCTGATTATCTTGCGTGCTACTGTCACGCTATTTTGACCTAGTACTACAATGGCAGGTGCAACATTCATGATCGTAAGTAGATATCTTGCAAAATTTGATATCCTTCAAATGAAACCATAGATTTAGACATACAGCGACTTTATGCGAGATGCGATCCCAAAAAAAACAATAAGCCCTGACATAATAGCTTCTATTTTTCGTCGATATAAAATCAATAGTAAAGTTATTATGTCTTTTAACAGCTTTTCTGAGGAAACGAAAGCTTATGTATTAGAAGGAGTAGCTTTAGCATCAGATGAAAAACCATGTATTTTGAGCTTTGTAAATTTGAACCATTGGTGCTTAATTACTAATGAAAGATTAATTTGGACAAATTATCAGGAATTTAATATTCTGCATTATGAGACTATTGAAACTGTAGATATAAATAAAGAAAATTTATTACGTTTAGGAGCATCCTTTAAAAGGCAGAATCAAGAAATAAATATAAAAACAGAATCAGGAAAAAACTTTATTGTTAATATAGGCGAAGCAGGTGGAAGTGTCTTTGCTTTATTAAGTGTTCTAGGCTGGGCTGTTGCTAAGAAAAAACACTGGCTTTAGCTGGCATTTGCAATTACCAATTCAACGTCTTCGGGTAGAGAACGTCCTTGTTCTTTGTATTCTTCCTGAATCATTTCAAAAACATAGACAAGTTCAGCACGAGCTTCATCTGGTGTTTGTCCCCAAGCATGACAACCGGAAATCGCTGGTATATATGCGACAAATGTACCATTGTTATCAGGACGGATAACAGTGGTGTAGTCTTGTAAAGAATTCATGGGTATAGCCGCAAGTTTGACTTATACCTTCAGTTTACAGCGATATATTAACCCAAGTTGCTGTGCGTCTACGCATTTGGGTAATTAGGGGTGCGATGTCTAGACGATCAGTTAACAGCAAGGCAATGTAGAGGCGATCGCATTCTCTCAAAAAAGTGCGATCGCTTATTAAATTGGACACTAGGGAGCAGGGCGAAAGGGGGAGAATAAAAAATTACCTCTTTCCCCTCTGCCTCTTGTGCCCAATCTCCAGTCTCAACTCAATTAGCTTTACGCTCTTTCAGCACTTGATCTAGCAAGTCTCTAGCAGGTTGTGCTTTAGCCAACGCTACTTGATGGTCATTATAAGCACGAACAAGCCGAGAAAGACTGCTCACACCTGTCTTGAGTTGCTCCAATTCTTCACCAGCAACTAGTTCGCCATCAAGCATCCGCCCAATTAACGGTTTAATATCGCCTACTTCCTGCCGGACTTTTTGGAGCTTTTCTAGAGAACTCAGTAAGGTTTTTAGTGAGTTCAATATGTCGTCAATATCTTGGGCATCCTCCACTGGCTCAGGTGGATTTTCAATTGCGATCGCATTTTTATCTGAAACTGTAGGCAATTCCTCTACAGACGTTTCACTTGTAACCCCATTTGACCGTGCCATCAACGCTTCCTCAAGGAATTTTCCTCAGTGTATCGCTGATTTCAAGTTGCCAAAGATAGTATTGTTATAATTCGTTAAATAAATACTTGTATAAATTCAAGTCTACGTTGCGATCGCGAAAGCAAAGAATTCTTTTAGCTACAGCCAACATATAAACACAGCAATAATGATTGATTTTGAACCTTGGGACAAGTTGTTGCGTCAATATGTCGATCGAGAGGGTCGTGTAAACTATATTGCTTGGAAAACTGAGCAACCTCAAGCGCTAGCTGATTGGTTGTCGAGTCAAAAAAATCTGGCTTTTACATCTAATAGCAACACTTCTGAGCAATTGGCATTGTGGATCAACCTTTACAATGCGTTCACCATTTCGGCAATTTTAGAAAGATACCCACTTGAGTCAATTCGTCCGCGAATCTTAGGCATTCCCAACTGGCTGGCTTTTTTGTGGTTCTTCCAACGTCGTGCTTATTATATATTTGACGAACATTACAGTTTAGCCCAAATAGAGAACCAAATTCTACGGAATCAATTACA
The DNA here is from genome assembly GCF_034530955.1 of Nostoc sp. DedQUE05. Taxonomy (NCBI): domain Bacteria; kingdom Bacillati; phylum Cyanobacteriota; class Cyanophyceae; order Nostocales; family Nostocaceae; genus Nostoc; species Nostoc sp. DedQUE05. The sequence continues at coordinate 82,197 of NZ_JAVRCB010000013.1, forward strand.
GGAGCCACGAATTCATTTTGCAATTGTCTGCGCTTCAGTTGGTTGCCCGTTACTGCGGGCTGGAGCTTATTTTCCTCAACAAGTTACTCAGCAGTTAGATGAAGATACCCGTCGCTTCATTAACAATCCTGAAAAAGTCCGTTATGACTCAAATAGTAAAACGCTCTACTGTAGCAAAATCTTTAAATGGTATCGTCAAGATTTTCTTAAGGTCAAATCCTCTATTCCAGAATATATCCGCTCCTACCTAGAAACAGACCTGCCAATCAATGCCTCAACGCCGATTTCCTATCTCTACTATGATTGGAGCCTGAATCAGCGAATATCTTGATAAAATTGTTTGAGATAATTTGCATCAACGCCAATTCCCCACAAAAAACCGATATAAAGGTAGATTGCGTTTGCTTTCCAGCTACCCCATTTTGCGACGCGACGATCTGAAGAGTGAACAATGCGGTTCACCAGATAAATACGTCCTTTTTTAATCAATCTCAGGCATAAATCTCCATCTTCCATAATCGGTAATGCCTCATCAAATCCGTCGCAATCCCAAAAGTCAGTGCGACGACAAAACATTACCTGATCTCCGAACAACAGGCGCAATCCTCGAAAAAACAGGTGAGGTTTAAATAGCAGTGGTGCATAGTAGGTTTTTAAATAATTATGTAGAGAGATGCCCCAGCGAGTCGTTTGAGATCCACTCATCAGAGAAATGAACCCCCCACAGGCAATGGTTGGTTCGGCTAGAGTTTGCTCTATTACGGTGATTAAGTCATCCGGCACCCAAGTATCTGCATGAAGAAAGCAAAGAATATCTCCAGTTGCAACCGATGCTCCGTAATTCATCTGAATAGAACGCCCACGCTGTTCAGATGAGAGAACTTGTACGCATAGCGACTGATTGAATGACCCAAAGCATTGCTTTGCAACTGCCACTGTCTCATCTTCGCTGCCACCATCTACTACTATCACTTCAAAAGCAGGCGGATTAAGTAAAGTTAATTGGGCTAATGTACGCCCTAAGCTAACTGCTTCGTTTAAAGTAGGAATGACAATCGAAACTTGAGACATGCAGTATAAGTAGTTTTATCGTTGCTTTTATTCTACTTACTTAATGTTGACAAGCTCTTATATCATGTTCGCATAATTAGTTATGATTTCCACAGTCATTGCACCCCACACGCCAGATGCTCCACTTGGGGAGACCCCAAGACCGCACTGGCTCCCCTTAATCCCCTCCCCGCTCTTCGGGAGGGGAGACGAAGTGTAGCTTTGGCGGGGTAGGGTTCTTTGGGTTTAATAAGTAATGAAGCGAACATGATATTAGTCCAAAGGTCAATACTCCTGAGCATGGTAAATAGTTTTTAGCAGTTTTCCCCAGATTGCATTGTAAGGATGTACAACCTTTGTCGGATGCCTATTTTGAAAGATAGGCCTGTCTTCGTTTGCCCACTGAAAAATCCCACCACTCAAGTTATAAATGCACTTCATCCCGGCTTCATCAAGTTTTTGGGCTAATTTTGCACTCCGATAGCCAACAGCACAGTACACAACAATTGGTCTATCTTGGAAAATTGCAACTGCTGCTAAGTCCTCTGTGAGAGGATCTATGCGTACTGCTGTTTCGATATGACTAACTGCATACTCAGCTTGACTTCGTGCATCTAGCACTAATGGACGAGGCTTTGCAGAATCTGATAGTAATTGAGCTAATTGGTTGCAATCAATTTCCTCAACAGTAGGAAACTGAAATCTAATCAGAAGTTTAAGAAAGTTAAACGTGAGCGATCGCACTTGTGAAAAGACTCTTTGGTTGAGAAACAATACTTCTAATAGGAAAAAACTAGCAAAAAACAGGCGATCGCATTGGCATCAACTCTCCAAAACAAACAGATAACTCATCAAGATTAGCTTATTTGCAAGTAAATATACTTATAATAATTACAGCATTTACTAATCACCTGCGATTATTTATGGCAATTCTTCAACTGATTGAACCCGAAGTTAAAAATCTGGGTGGTTTTTCTGCCCGCCGCAGTTTGCCATATCCTAATCGCCAAACGGTTGGGCCGTTTATCTTTTTCGATCATCTTGGCCCGTCCGTTATGCCCCCAAATCAAGGCATTGATGTCCGACCGCATCCTCATATCAATCTGGCAACGGTAACTTATTTATTTGATGGTGCTTTGATGCATCGCGATAGTTTGGGTACTGTGCAGGAAATCCAACCAGGTGCAGTCAACTGGATGATAGCGGGAAAAGGGATTGTCCATTCAGAACGCTCACCTGACTTTGACCGTTACCAAGAAACTACTATTCATGGCATTCAAACCTGGGTTGCCCTGCCTGTTGAACACGAAGAAACCGAACCAACGTTCATTCACTATCCTGCTGAAAACCTTCCCACTTGGGAAGAGAATGGCGTTATCATCAAACTTATTGCTGGGCAAGCATTTGGCTATACCTCACCTGTAAAAGTTCTCTCACCTATTCTCTATTTAGATGCAGTGTTGTCTGCCAATACCCACCTCACTATCCCTACAGATTATTCACAAAGGGCAGTATACAGTGTCACAGAGGGATTGAGGATTAATGGTGAACCGATCGAGCAATATCGTCTCGCTATTCTAGAGTCAGGCGATCGGGTTGAGGTTTCTGCTACATCTGCTGCTCGATGTATTATTATTGGCGGTGAGCCGTTAGGTACACGCTACAAATGGTGGAATTTTGTCTCTAGCCGACCAGAGCGAATAGAGCAAGCGAAAGCTGATTGGCGTGACTATCGCTTTGCTAGCGTGCCAGATGAAACGGAGTTTATTCCACTGCCAGAAGTGGTAACAGAAGCTAATCCTTTTTCATAAGTGGGTCACACTTCGACACTCACTACCTCGCTTTAGCATGGCCAAGTTTAACCCAAGTTGCTAGTTACTCTTATGAGCGATCGCTTTGGGACAATTCCCCTCTGCCCCTCTGCTCCTCTGCCCCTAGAGCGGTCTTAATGATAAGTCTTTAACCAAACACGATCTCACTGGACAAGAGGGAGCAAATTGTTGAAACTCAGCGTCAGGAGTAGATAATTCAACTAAAGTTTTAGGTGTAAATAGATGCACAATGGTTTTAGGAGTAAACTGCCACTACTGCTGACATTCTGCTTATTTACTAGCTTTTTGTCTGCCTCTGGTTCAGTTTTATGTCCAGCCGTTGCCTCTGATGAATACTATAAAATAGCTAGAAATTATGGCAGAGATGGACGCGCCGGAACCGATGGGCGATCGGGTAGAGATGGTAGCAGCGGTGAAAACCAAAATATTTTTGTCAATGGTTCACCTGTAAATCTTGACTTGTCGGGTAAAGATGGTGAAGACGGGGAAGACGGGGAAGATGGTTATCAACCTGACTGTGGTTCCCAACGCGGCGATCGCGTCAGCCATGATATAAACGCACCAGATGGTGGTAGTGGCGGTAATGGTGGCAAAGGAGGAGATGGGGGAAATGGTGGTTCTTTGACAGTGTATTACAGCAATTTAGCAGACTTACGGAATATTTCTGTTCGGGCAACTAGTGGCGAAGGCGGGCGCGGTGGTAGAGGTGGTAGGGGTACGGAAGGCTGTAACTGTCACAGACGAAGATGGGAAGTAAAAACCTGCCAGGGAACTCCTGGTAGTCCTGATTATAAGTGTACTGAAAAGGTTTATCGATGTAGCGATGGTAGCGATGGGCGAGATGGCAGTGATGGTAGCGATGGTAGCCAAGGGCGCTTAGGAACTTTGAGTATTGTCAATAGCAAGGAACCTTTGGCCGCTGATACTCCAACTGTGCAGCTAGCAATGTCGGAACTGCTAAACAAACAGTTCCACCTCTCGAAGAATAAGTGGAATCAACGCATAGGGGCGGCTTCTCTACTTGCGCCTGGTTCTGCGATCGCCGATGATTATCGAGAGTTTGAACAGCGTCTAGAAGAGGCTTTTCAAATAGTTTGGCAAGAAAGACAACCTATTACCAGCTTTGGCAATCAAGCCGTAACACTAAATTTAACTGATAACAAACAAGTAGAAATTAATTTTTCTGAGGAATTATGGGTTGAAGGTAACAGCAAAAGTGAGGCTAACTTGACAACATTTACCGTTAACCATGCCATTCCCAAAAAAGATGTCACCCGGTTAGCTGTAGCAGAGTTTGCCGATGCCGGACAAAATCTCAACTTAAAAATAGTCGATTTGGCAGCCAAGTCTGATGCTATTAATACTCAATTTCGCGTGAAATTCCGCGCCCAAGATAGCTTGCACGGTTTTTCTGGCTACAAAACTGAATTTGAAGGCGATATTCCCACAGAACTTGTGACTCGTGACTACAACCGTTTTACTCTAGCTTTGGGCAAGCTCAAAATTCCTGACGACGCTTTACGCCCTGGTGTCAACGTTGATATTGAAGTCGTAGCAACTCGTTCTTTAGGAATACGTTCTGCCAAGCAAACTATTAGCTGGCAGGGTGCAATCCGCAAGCCTAAATAAAGAAGAATTCAGAATTCAGAATTCTGAATCAAAACGCTCTCTACAAAAAGCTGCGCGTAGCGTCTACCTTTGGGAGAAGAGAAGGCTAGGCTTTATACCAATTCGCAATTCGCAATGACGCTCGTTCCTCGCTAACGCAATTCGCAATTGAGAAATTTAGATGCAGCAAAGCTTTCAGAGGTTACATCTGTATCAGATTTTTCGTGAAATGGTATTACGCTGCGCTACCTGCCACTCGTACACAATTCATTCTGACTCCTGACACCATTTTGAAAAATGATTGCGACAGATGGATTCACACCAAGCCAGACGCACAAGGCAATTTCCAATCCAAAATCTAAAATCCAAAATCTAAAATGGTATGACTCCTGAATTCTGCTCGATAAAGTTTAAGAAGATTTTTTCCCATCTGAAACCATTTGCGAGAGAATATAGGCTGCGAAATCTAGTAACTGATCCAGCAAAAAGCCAATGATGCCGATGTATAATATTTCCTGGATTATATAATCAGTATTGCCAGCTTTATAAGCATCCCAGAGGGTAAAGCCAAGTCCTCTTGGGCCTGTTAACATTTCTGTGGCAATAACGATAAACCAGGCTACCCAAATACTAACTTTCAAGGCATGAAATATGTGAAAAATAGCTACTCGAAAGTTATTATTCTGTCTTTTGAAATGCCGCATCCCTATTGCTGTGTTAATAATCATTGTCCAAAGAGTTCCCACAAAAACTACTACAATAGCAGCCGAGTCGCTCTCTTGAAACGCAATTAGAGCAATAGGTAGCAAAGCGATAGGAGGGATACTATGTGGTATCTGAAATATCAGCCGAAATAGCTGATAAACCATGCTATTTATCCCGATTAAATATCCGATAAAACCACCCAATACAACTGCTGGAATATAACCAACAAATAACCGTTGCAGGCTAGCTAAAATGTCTAAAAACATATTATTTTCTCTGCCTCAGTTCTCATGGAAAACATTCGGTAAATACTGCGGCAACAACACAAAACAGGGCTGAGAAAAATGTATTTGATTACACATTCTATTTTGTTAATAAAAGATTTTTTATATCTTCTCCTGTTAATTATTAATTAAAAAACTTAGGTATTATTACGATGTGATAGGAGTAGTACAAAGAAGAGGTAAAGCTTGACTTGACTAAACTTTATCAGAAAAGCAAATTTTAATTAGTAAATTAAATACAATTTCGAGAATTTATCAAAGAAGGCAGTTATTGTTATATGTGACGTGCGTAGTTTACCGCACTTCGGCAAGGCTCAGTGACCACCGTAGGCATCGCTCCTTGACTATCTAAGCTGATGCAACCAGCCAGAAAAAGTCTTGAACGGCATGTAAAAATCAATTGGATGGGTATTCAAACCCCAACCAATTGTAGACAGTTGTAAATAATGACACAGTTCGCTAGTTATCTTTAATAAAAGACGCGATCGCCTTTTTTATCGGAGAACCGGAATCGTCTCTGGTATAGTACGTAAGACCTTCCTCAATGAATGCAGAAGTAGTATCTATTAACTGCTGAAGAATCACGGAATTAGTATTATCTATTTCTTCAGTGACTTTTTCCCCTGTAAATTTATTTTTCCGCTCTTCTGGAGGTAAGACAATGCGAGGATCTTTATAAGTCTCTTTTGGTTTGGGTTTAAATGTTTCATTTAAGTCAAACTGAAGACGTAAGTAACGTTTAGACTCATATCCACCCATAATTTGTCGGCAAATCGTACTATCAATCTCAGATGTAGGTTCCATGAATATGTTAGTAAGATTTTTGATCCAGTCTAAACCTCTCCATTTGCTTATTTGCTTATATTGATATGGTTGACCAGTTTGACCTGTGCCAATAGAAAGGATAGAAATATCTTCTAATCGCAGATTATTTAGTTTATATTGTTGCTTGATTTCTGGAGATACTGAAGACTGACTAATCCTCATCGCTAGACTCAAAGCTGCCAGAGCAGGGTTATTAGCAGAAACTCCTCCATCAATGTGGGGGAATTCCCAGTCACCAAATTTTTGTTTATCTACAGGTTCTAATTTATATGGTGGAAAAAAAGTAGGTGCTGAGGCAGAAGCGGTACATATTTCCCATAAATAACAGTCATCGTACCATCTGTCTCCTAAATCAGGATGACAATTTGTAAAAAAGGTGGTGTTGCGATATAGCGTATCGTAAGCAAGAATCAAAAGAATGGGTTTTTCGATATCCTTGATTCTTGTGGATTTATAAGCATCTTTGAGTACGCTAGTAATTCCATCATGAGAATATTTAGATGGGGAAAATACATCAATAATTGATTTGATGATGGACGGAAAGTTTTTGTAGCGCTCTTTTATTTCCAGAGGGAATATATCTTTACCTCTATTTTTATACATTTTAATAAGTTCATCACTTTCCTTTCCGGTAGCAATCCCTCCTGCTAATATCGAACCAGTAGAAGTACCAGCAACCATGTCAAAATATTCGTGTAAAAACTCTCCTTTTCCCTGATTTCTAATTTCTTGTTCTACTTGTTGAAGTATTCGTGCTGCAACAATTCCACGAATACCGCCACCGTCTAAAGCCAAAATTTTGAAGGACATAGCAATTCTTTTTGATTATTTTTTTGTGGACAAGGATCGTGAGATGAACCACAATACAATTCCATTAGCTTGTTTACTCTTATCCGACTTATCCGATTTATCCGACTGGAAGAATACCTAAGTTTTTTTTTAACGAATTCCCTTCTCTACGAGACACTACCTATAGCTTGCTTATCTGTAGAGGGCGGTATGCGTAGTATTGGTGTCAACTTAACGTGAAAGCCAGCCTCAAAACCAGCTTTTAAATATTATCTCGTTCCCAGTCTTCGACTGGGAATGCCGTCCTAGAGGCTCCGCCTTGCGCAACACTGTTCGGTTAAGGCAAGAGACGCGATGAATCACCGTCTCTACAATAGTCAATCTTTCGTAGAGACGGCGATTTATCGCGTCTTTGCGATCGTTTAACTTGAAACACTTAGAAATACAGCAAAATTCTACGTTGTGAGTTATGGAAATACCCCACCTGCACAATCTGGCATGAAGGTTGGGGAGGAATATATCTTATGTAGTTGCTGTAAATTCAAGGTTTCAGTAAAGTTAAATAAATATTTGCTACAAGAAAGTTAAAGCTTGACCCCGCACTTGCGTATTTACCTGGCCTTTGTCATAAACTATTTCACCGCCGACAATGGTGGTTTTAGCCCAGCCGGTGAGGTTCCAGCCTTCAAAAGGACTCCAATGGCATTTGGTTAAAAGTTCTTCGCGCTGGACTGGGCGGTATGTGTTTAAATCTACAAGCACCAAATCGGCATCGTAACCAGGGGCGATCGCTCCCTTATTCGGAATACCATAAGCCACAGCTACAGCTTTAGACATCCAGTTTACAACTTGAGCCACAGTACACTTGCCCTCCATTGCCGCAGTTAACATCAAAGCGAGGGAAGTTTCCACTCCAGGCATTCCCGAAGGAGTATTGGGGTATTCTTGAGCTTTTTCTTCTAAGGTGTGCGGCGCGTGATCTGTGGCAATGAAATCAATCACACCATCACGCAAAGCTTGCCAGAGAACTTCGTTATCGTGGGGCGATCGCAAAGGTGGATTCATCTGTGCTAATGTGCCAATTGTTTTATAGGCACTAGTATTTAATAACAAATGCTGTGGTGTCACCTCTGCTGTCACCCAACTCGGTTTCTCCTGACGCAGCAAATCTGCTTCTTCGGCAGTTGACATATGGAGAATATGCAACCGACGTTGATATTTTTGAGAAAGTTTTAATGCTAGTTGGGTTGCCAGCAACGCCGCTTGATTATCTTGAATTTGCGAGTGAACGGCTGGATCGTGAATATTGGCAAATTCTTGGCGGCGTTGGTTGATTCTAGCTTGGTCTTCGGCATGAACGGCAATTAAGCGATCGCCTTTGGCAAATATCGCCTCCAATGCTGTTTCGCCATCAACTAGCAACTGACCATGCATCGACCCCATGAAAATCTTAATTCCCGGTGTTGGCTTTGCTAAGAGCAAATCTGGTAAACTCTCTGCTGTTGCCCCAATAAAAAAGCCATAATTAACTAAGGATTTGTGTGAGGCCCGTTCTAGCTTGTCGTCTAAAGCCTGTTGTGTCGTAGTTAGGGGGCGCGTATTGGGCATTTCTAAAAAAGAAGTGACTCCCCCTTTAGCACAGGCACAACTAGCGGTGAATAAATCTTCCTTGTGTTCTAGTCCAGGTTCCCGGAAATGCACCTGCGGATCGATAACTCCTGGCAACAAAGTTAAGCCTTCTGCGTCAATTTCAGTGGCTAGTGCTGTTTGGGAGATTTCTGGCGCAACTTCGACTATTTGGCGATCGCGCGTCAATACATCCCCAACCATCAGTTCACCATCGGGTAAGATTATGCGAGCTTGGCGAATCAGTAACATTTTTGGCGATGACATAGGGATAACCAAGTTTAAACAGCGAGCTATGTATTACAGAGAACCATGCTTTTAGGTTAAACTTATTCGCGATCGGAGTAACCAATTTTTGCCGCACCTTAAAAAAAAGTTTATTTTTAACAAGAGAGGCAGCAGGAGTTTAATTCCGCCACAAAATCTCCGATTTGGTGGACTGCAATTAGATAAGGTTGAACGCGAAAGCGTCTGTCTTATATAGAAGCCTCATCTAAATTGAAACCTACTCCTGCCCCCTGCCCCCTGCCCCCTGCCCCCTGCCTCCTATCTCCTTCCCAATCCACAATCTCAAATTGGTAGTCAAGATGCAAACATAATTAGGAAATTAAAATTTTCCCGTTAAGATTAACAGATAAAGTCTCACTAGGCGAGTTAATTACCTACGTCTTTCGTTAAGTTAAGTAATTTCATGCATAATCAAGTGTCTGATAACAACTCTAGTCAACAACCCGATAATTCCTGGATCGCAGAGCTAGGTAGAACAATTGTATTGAGCATCGTTCTAGCTCTGGGAATTCGTACCTTTGTTGCTGAAGCACGCTGGATTCCTTCTGGCTCAATGGAACCAACTCTGCATGGTACGCCAAACCAGTGGGAGGCAGACAAAATTATTGTCGATAAGTTGAAGTATAAATTTGCTGACCCACAGCGGGGAGACATAGTAGTATTTTCACCTACGAAAGAGCTACAAAAAGAACAATATCAAGATGCTTTTATTAAACGTATAATTGGCTTACCTGGAGAGAAAATACAACTTAAGGATGGCAAAGTCTATATCAACGACAAACCTCTGCCAGAATCTAATTACCTCAGTTCTGGGCAGACTACAGTTATTGATGTTTGCCAATCAGGGCCACAGCCACCTTTTTTGGCCAAACCCCAGACTATACCAACCGATTCATATTTAGTACTGGGTGATAATCGTAACAGTAGTTATGACAGCCGCTGCTGGGGTGTTGTCCCTCGCCAGAATATCATTGGACGTGCTGTAGTTCGCTTCTGGCCTTTAAATCATGTTGGCGGAATCGATAAATCGCCAGTATATCCATAAATTAACAAACAATATTGCTCAAATAGCTCATTAACAAAAGAATTTTAGATTTTAGATTGGGGACTACTAAATCACCAATCTAAAATCCAAAATCCGTGTTGAAAAGTTCAGTTCGCTCTTTGCGAGATACTGCGACTTTTCGCCAAATCTCAAATCCAAATATTTCTATGACCGAAGACGAAGAGGGAAAGGGGCAAAGGGGCAGGGGGCAGGGATTGCTCCCCCTGCCCCGAAGCCGTGAAGCAAAGCGGAACATGGGTATCAAGCCCCGTCATAAAGGACGTTCTTGATTGGTCGGAGTATCAAGCTCAAGCTCCGTCCAATCCTCCCCCTTGCTCCCTGCTCCCTGCTCCCTGCTCCCCTGCCTCTTTTGACGGGTGTCTAAAATGTTTGTATTTTGAATTTTGAATTTTGAATTTTGAATTTTGAATTCGGAGCGAAGCGACGTGACGCCTTACCTAGCTAAGATTTTACTGTATCCAGTTAAATCACTGGATGGTGTTGAAGTTGAGAACGCTAGAGTTCTTGCCAGTGGCGCACTACAGTATGACCGCGAGTTTGCCCTTTTTGACGAACAAGGTAGATTTGTCAATGGTAAGCGTCATGCTAAAATCCATTTAATAAGGGCACAATTTGCACTCTTAAATAGAACTATCTCGTTGCAAATTCCCGATCGCAACTTACAACAAATTTTTCATCTGGATGAGGAACGGCAAGCATTAGAAGCAACTTTGAGTGATTATTTTGAGTTTGCTGTCACATTGAGACAAAACTCTTTGATGGGTTTTCCTGACGATACACACTCACTTGGCCCAACGGTAATTAGTACGGCCACATTGGCAGAGGTAGCTTCTTGGTTTCCTGGTTTAAGTGTAGATGAAATGCGGCGTCGGATGCGTGCCAACATCGAGATTGGGGGTGTACCAGCATTTTGGGAAGATCAGCTATTTAGCGAACAAGGTGATTTAGTCTCTTTTCGAGTGGGAGATGTAGACTTTTTTGGGGTTAACCCATGTCAGCGTTGTATAGTCCCAACACGCAATTCTTATTTAGGGGAAGCTTACCCAAACTTTCAAAAAATCTTTACAACCCAGCGACAAGCAACTTTGCCAAATTGGGTTGCTTCATCGCCTTTTAATCACTTTTATCGATTGAGTATCAATACTCAACTACCCCCATCATCAGCCGGAAAAATTTCAAAAATTGGCGATCGAGTCGAAATTGCCATATAAGAAAATTAACATTTTGTCAATATAAAAAATACAAAGTAAATTTTTTCTATTTTTTTTTGTTTCTGCTGTGTATTTGCATAACAATTCTAAAATTGCTGTAATTAAATATAAGTTCTTGTGCAAATCCAGAGGTTTCCAGACCAGAAAATCAACACATCAGCAATTACAAATTAAATTTAGGATTGGGTGCTAATGGCGACCTGAATTTTAGAATGGCATACTGGAGCTTATTGGTTAAATTTCAGTTCATCTGAGAAAATTTGTGGAAATAATTGCCAGATAAAATTGAGCAAATTCAAGTGCGATGGCGTATCCACATAGACGATTTCTATAGTGGACTACTCCTGTGCAAAGTTTGAAAATTAGGCGTTGGAGGAAGTTAGCCAGTCAAACAATTATAAGTATTTCGTACGATTTTATACTAAAAATATAAAATTTTCATAAAGAGCGATGTCTGCCGTAATTATACTTATATAGAATGTAGCTAGCACGGCAAAATGCACCTAGTAGATGCTGGGGAAGAATAAAACTACAATGTTATCCAAACTTCAGCCCGTCAAATCATTTAATCGCTTAATTGGCAAAGTTTATGCCAAGATGCCCCTGAGATATGTTCTGATTGTGCCCTTTATCTTGCAAATTTGTGGTGCGGTAGGACTTGTGGGCTATCTTTCGTATCAAAACGGGCAAAAAGCGGTAAGTGAGCTTGCTAATCAATTAGAAAATGAAATCTGCGATCGCATTGAACAGCATCTCGATCGCTATTTAACAACTCCAAAGCAAATCAATCAAATCAACTTAGATGCGATTGAGCTAGGTTTGCTCAACCTTTCGGACTTTCAAACCACCGGCAATTACTTTTGGAAACAAATGCAGGTTTTCAATGTTGGCTACAACAGCTTTGCCAATTTCAAAGGTGAGTTTATTGGTGTTGAGCGTCTAGATAATGGCCAGCTCTTAATTAATGAAGTTAGCGCCAAGCATGGTGTAGGCAAACTCTATGTTTATCCTACAGACAAGCAAGGAAATCGCCGCCATTTACAGCAAGTCAAAAATTACGATCCTCGCCTAGAAGCTTGGTATACAGATCCAGTTAAGAGAAGCAAACGAGTTTGGAGTCAAATTTATCCATGGGAAGATAAACCAGAAGTTTTATCCATATCTTCCAGCTATCCTGTTTACGATAAAAATCGCAAATTTGTTGGGGTGATTAGTGTTGATTTGCTCTTATCACAAATTAGCAAGTTTTTAACTAAGTTAAAAATCAAAGAGTCGGGTAAAACTTTTATTTTAGAGCGTTCTGGGTATATAGTGGCTTCTTCTACTAGCGAGCCACCATATACGATCGTTAATGGTAAAGGAAAACGTCTATCAGCATTAAATAGTCAAAATTCTTTAATTAAACTCACTACACAGTCTTTGATCGAACGCTTTGGTAGTCTAAAGTTGATTGTGGGGAAGCAACAGCTAAGTTTTACCGCCGATGGAATGCGTTATTTTGTACAGGTAAAAAGCTGGAGGGACGAACTGGGTTTAGATTGGCTAATCGTGGCGGTGATTCCCGAAGGCGAATTTATGGAGCAAATTAATGCCAACACCCGCATCACTATTTTGCTGTGCATAGTTGCTTTTTTAGTGGCTACAAGAATTGGGATTTTGACTGCTCGTTGGATAATTAAACCGATTTCACAATTAAACAGAACGGCAAAGAAAATTGCTGAAGGTGAATGGGAGGAAACACCAAACATTCAGCGTTCCGATGAACTGGGAGAACTAGCTAAATCATTTGAAACTATGGCAAAGCAACTCCAAGCATCCTTTAGCGCTTTAGAAGCAAAGAATGCCCAGATGCAAGTTTTAAATGAGGCACTATCTCATAATCAGAGTCAGCTAACTCAATTTTTAGAAGCCATACCGGTCGGTGTATTTATCATCGATGCTGAGGGTAAACCTTATTATACAAATCAGATTGGGCAGCAAATTCTCGGTCAAGGAGCGATCGCAGAAGTCACAGTCGAAGAATTGCCAGAGATATATCAAGCTTACCTTGCCGGGACAGATCGACTTTACCCCAGCGATCGCTTGCCGATTTTGAGAGCATTGCTTGGGGAAAGCATCAGAGTTGATGATATGGAAATTCGCTATTGTGGCAATATTACTTGCATTGAGGTTTTAGGAAAGCCAATTTATGATGAATCAGGGAACGTGGCTTTTGCGATCGCCACATTTTTTGATATCACCCAACGCAAACAAACAGAAAAGTTATTAGCGGAATACAATCGCACCTTAGAGGCTCAAGTAAAAAAACGTACCCAAGAGTTTCAGCAAGTTATTGAGCAACTGCAAACCACCCAAGAAGAACTGATTCAATCGCAAAAAATCGCTGCACAGGAACAACAAGCAGCCGTTCGAGAAGCCGCGCGGAGTGCTGCCGCCAACCTCGCCAAAAGCGAATTTCTGGCTAACATGAGCCACGAACTGCGTACGCCACTCAATGCCATTCTTGGTTTTACCCAAGTCATGAGTCGAGATTATTCGCTATCTAGCGAACATCAAGAAAACTTGGCAATAATTAATCGTGCTGGCGAACATCTACTCAAATTGATTAATGACATTCTCGAAATGTCTAAAATCGAAGCTGGCAAAATCACTTTAAATTCCAGCAGCTTTGACTTAATTCATTTGTTGAAGAATTTAGAAGAGATGTTGCACTTGCGTGCTGCATCTAAAAATTTAGAATTACTGTTTGAATATGCGCCAGATATTCCTAAATACATAGAAACTGACGAAAATAAATTGTGTCAAGTATTGCTCAACCTCTTGGGAAATGCGATTAAATTTACCGAAAAAGGGAGTGTGACGCTACGGGTGAGACTAGGGGCTGGGGATTGGGGACTGGGGGCTGGGGACTGGGGACTGGGGACTAGAGAGAGCGAGGAAAAATTGAATTTTTCGTTTTCACCCTTACCTCATGCTTCCTACCCGTCTGCTTCTTCAGCCCAATCCCCAATTCCTAATCCCCAATCCCTCATCTTCGAGGTACAAGATACTGGCTGTGGTATTGCCCCACAAGAACTTGACTTGCTGTTTGAGGCTTTTGAGCAAACTGAAATCGGCAGAAAATTCCAACAAGGGACGGGACTGGGTTTAGCGATTAGCCGTAAATACGTGCAACTGATGGGAGGAGATATTACTGTCAGCACGATGCCTGGTGTCGGTAGTACATTTGCCTTTGATGTTGAGATTGCTCTAACTTGCCCCAGAGAAATCCCGATCGACCAAATAAAATCACAAATTAGAGCTTTAGCACCTAGTGAAAAAGTATACCGTATCCTAGTAGTTGACGATTCCAAAGAAAGTCGTATATTGCTAGTTAAAATTCTCACATCTCTTGGCTTTGAAGTTAATGAAGCTACAGATGGTAGTGAAGCGATCGCTAATTGGGAATCTTGGCAACCACACTTGATTTTTATGGATATGCGAATGCCAGTTATGGACGGTTACGAAGCCACAAGAATTATTAAAGCTAGAGAAATCGGGCATGGAACAGCCAATACGTCGCGGAGGTTCCCAAAATTGAAACAACTGGTATCATCGGGGAGCCAGTACCTTGCAGAGGAGTTAACCGATTCCGGCGAGGGTGAGGTTCTGAAAGTTGTATGCAAATCTTCTACACCCGAAACAACTGGTGCGATCGAAAATGATGCTTCTGGTGCGTCCACTTGGTGTAAGCGAATGCCAACAGCCTTGGCTCCTCCTGACGACTTCTCTAGAACAATGCCAGATCGCTCCAATACCAATACAATCATTATTGCCCTAACTGCTAGCGCCTTTGAGGAAGAACGCCAGAAAATTTTGTCCATTGGCTGTGATGATTTTATTCGCAAGCCATTCAAACAGGAAGTATTATTGGAAAAACTGAGCAAACATCTGGGTTTAAAATATACCAATCAAGTAGAAACCACAAACACAGTAGTTGCCGATCGAGGTACACAGATTTTTGTAAGTGTTGCCGAACTCCTGGGTCATTTATCACAAATGTCACCTGAGTGGCTCCAACAGATTCACTATGCCGCAGCTAGCTGTAGCGATGAACTGATTTTAGAGTTACTCAAAGAAATTCCATCAGATAATGCTCAAGTTTTCCAAGTTCTCAGGGATTTAGCAAATAACTACCAGTTTGAGAAAATCATGGAATTGACTACAACAAACTTAGAATGAATTACGAGCATTTAGACCCTAATAAAAAAGATATTTTGATCGTTGATGATATGGCGGATAACCTCCGGGTTTTATCCTCCATATTGACAAGAGAAGGGTATAACGTTCGTAAAGCTTTGAACTGGCAAATGGCACTGACAGCGACTCAAACATTATTACCTGATTTGATTCTACTCGATATCATGATGCCAGAAGTAGATGGATATGAAATTTGCCAGACCTTTAAAGCTTGGGATTTAACAGCCGATATTCCAGTAATTTTTATTAGCGCTTTAGACGATGTTTTTGACAAAGTTAAAGCCTTTAAAGTAGGTGGTGTAGACTACATCACCAAACCTTTTGAGTTTCAAGAAGTTTTAGTGCGCGTGCAAAATCAACTGGCATTGAGATCGGCGCGATTAGAAATACTGAAACTAAATGTTGAACTTGAAGATCGGGTAAAACAACGGACTGGAGAGCTAGAAAAAACTCTCCAAAAACTTCAACAAGAAATCGATTCCCGCCAGAAATTGCAAAGTCAACTGCTAGATATAGCACTGCATGATTCCCTGACTGGATTATCAAACCGAGTTTTGTTTATTAGGCGACTAGAAAATGCTCTAAATCGGGCGAAACAAGAATCTAATTATCAGTTTGCAGTACTTTTTTTGGACTGCGATCGCTTCAAAGTTGTTAATGATTCTCTTGGTCATCTGGTAGGAGATGAATTGCTGATAGCCATTGCTCACCGCTTACAAGGATGTATCATACCTGTTGATACTTTAGCACGATTGGGCGGGGACGAATTTGGAATTCTCCTAGAAAATATCACAGATGTCAATATAGCAATCCAAGTTGCAGAAAGGATTTTGCAACAGTTATCACTTGCTTTTCAACTGTCAAGATATGAAGTATTTATGAATGCCAGTATTGGCATTAGTTGGGGCAATAAAGATTACGATCGCCCAGAGTATTTGCTGCGAGATGCTGATACGGCAATGTATCGGGCTAAGGCTCAAGGAAGAGCCAACTATCACGTTTTTAATCCAGCGATGCATCAGGAAGCTATTCAGCTTTTAGAGTTAGAAAATGACCTGCGGAGGGCTGTGGAAAGGCGAGAATTTCTCGTTTACTATCAGCCAATTATTTCCCTGGTTACAGGTAGAATTTCTGGATTTGAAGCCTTGGTACGCTGGCAACATCCGATCCGTGGTTTGGTTTCTCCTATAGAATTTATTCCTGTGGCCGAAGAAACGGGTTTAATTAATGCCATCAATACTTGGGTATTACAGTCAGCTTGTCATCAATTAAGCATCTGGCAACATAATCCAGTCACACCAGAACCTCTAACTATAAGCGTCAATTTGAGTGCAAGGTTATTTTTACAGCCAAATTTGGTAGAGCAAATTGACCGAATAATTTATGAAAATCAAATAAATCCCGCATATTTAGAATTAGAAATTACCGAAAGTGTAATTATGGAAAATACTGATGCAATCAAAGGAATTCTTGAACAACTAAAGCAGCGAAAAATTAAGTTGATTATGGATGACTTTGGTACAGGATATTCCTCTTTAAGTTACCTGCATAGCTTCCCTTTGAATGCACTCAAAATTGATAAATCTTTCGTCAAGCGGATGCAGGAGAATAAAGAGAATATGGGGTTAGTACCAGCAATGATTGGCATTGCCAACTCAATGGGGATGAGTGCGATCGCTGAAGGTGTCGAAACACAAGAACAGTTAGCCCAATTGAGAAGTTTAAACTGTAATTTTGCTCAAGGATATTTATTTTCTAAACCCGTAGAACAACGACTGGCTGTTGAGTTGCTCGCTTCAGCACCTCAATGGTAGCTATCAAGTAGCACCTGGAAAAAATTTCATTTCGATCCTTGGCTAGATAATCTGTGAGTGCTATTTATTACAATCGTGACAACAATTCATCGTGTTGCCAAAGGTGATAAGTGGCTAATAGCTTCGATAATCTGCAAAACTCTCCAGCCACGTGAGAGTTAAACTATAAATATAAATATTTCGGTGAAATCGGTCAACAAATTTTAGGGTGATTTCAAACAAGGATTTACTATCCTCAATAATTATACGCGTAACTTTGATCAATAATGCATTTTAATCAAACTAACCATCAGAAAAGAAATATTTTGGTGGTCGATGATACCCCAGATAATCTGCGGCTTTTATCAGCGATGTTGACTGCACAAGGTTTTGAAGTTCGCAAAGCCTTAAACGGTAAAATGGCACTGACTGCATGTCAAATGGTTTTGCCCGATGTGATTTTGCTGGATATCAATATGCCAGGTATGGATGGCTACCAAGTTTGTCAACAACTAAAAGCTGACGATAAAACTAGTGAAGTCCCAGTAATTTTTATTAGCGCTCTGGATGATGTTGTCGATAAGGTAAAGGCATTTGATGTTGGTGGTGTAGATTATATTGCCAAACCTTTTCATGGTGCAGAAGTGGTATTGCGTATTGAAAATCAGATTAATTTACGCTTGCTCCAAGTTAAACTGCAAGAACAAAACTTTTTACTCCAACAGGCTCTTGACAACTTGAAAGCCTCTCAAGTTCAACAAATTCAGAACGAAAAGATGGTGGCGCTGGGACAGTTAGTAGCTGGACTAGCTCATGAGATTAATAACCCGATCAGTTTTATTTATGGAAATCTCCAATATGCTGGTCAATATGTGGAAGACCTAGTGAAGATGATTGAGGTCTATCAGCAAGAATATCCCAAACCCACACCAAAAATTCAGCAGATAGCCAAAGATATAGACTTGAATTTTATCATTAAGGATCTGCAAAATCTGATAGGTGCAATGTATAGAGGCTCCGATCGCATTCAGGAAATTGTACTGGCGCTACAACATTTTTCTCGGCATGATGAAGCAGAGATGAAACGAGTCAATATCCATGAAGACATCGAAAACACTTTAGTGATGTTACAACATCGGCTCAGGGAAACAGCCAATCGTCCGGCAATTGTTGTAGTGAAAGATTATGGTAACTTGCCCCTAGTCACTTGTTATGCGAGTGAACTAAATCAAGTATTTATGCATTTGTTGAATAATGCTATTGATGCAATAGAGGAGGGAGTAGAGAATGGAAAGTGGGGAGCAGGTAATCAATTTCCAGATGAAGCAATGGGAAATGAAGCATGGGGAATAGGGAATCAATCTTCTCCTCCCCAAATTTGGATTCATACAGAGGTGACAGACTTGAACCTAGTCAAAATTGCGATCGCTGATAATGGTCTTGGTATTGAAGAGTCGTTGCGATCGCGTTTATTTGACCCATTTTTTACCACAAAACCTGTGGGTAAAGGTAGTGGACTAGGATTATCCATTAGCTATCAGATTATCGTCCAAAAACACCGAGGAAATATAAGCTGTAACTCATCTGTGGGCAAAGGAGCAGAGTTTGCGATCGAAATTCCCATAGAGCAGCCTAATATCTCATCGCAATTTTCAAAATCGGAAAAGGGATTAGGGATTAGGGAGTAGGGGAGAAATCAATTCAAAATTCAAAATTCAAAATGACGCTCGCGGACTCGCTAACGCTGCGCTAACAAAATTCAAAATTGAAGATTCAATGCCCAATGCCCCATTCCCCATGCCCAATGCCCAATGACAAATGACAAATGACAAATGACAAATGCCCAATAAATCTAATTAATCAACAATTCTGGTGCTACCAATCCTTTTTGAATAGCTAAGACTGCGGCTTGAGTGCGATCGCGTACTTCTAGTTTTTGTAAAATAGCATGGACATGAACCCGCACTGTACCAGGGGCAATGTAGAGAATTTCAGCAATTTCTTGATTGCTTTTGCCAGCTGCTACCAGTGCCAAAATTTCTTGCTCCCGCTTCGTTAAAGGATTTTCTAAAGATTCCTCAGTTTTTCCAGACTGCACCGCTATCGAATTACCCTCAAAAGCGGCTCTAATTTCAGTTGTTGCCGTTTGATCCCACCAAGAAGCGCCCGCAGCAACCGATCGCACTGCTAATATCAAAGACTCAGCCGGAATACCTTTAAGGCAGTAACCTTGCGCCCCAGCGGCAATTAACCGCGAAATCAGGGGTTTTTCAGAACGAGACGTTAAAACGAGAATTGGTAAATTTGGGTGCTTCTGCTTGATTTGACGACAAGCTTCAATCCCGCCAATCCCTGGTAAACCTATATCCAGCAAGACCAAATCCAGAGGATAGTGATTGGCTAATTCTACAGCTTGTTCCCCATCTTCTGCTTCTGCGACAATCTCCAAACTGGTTTCTTGTTGTAACCGCATTCGCAAACCAAGCCGAAATAATTCATCATCTTCAACTAGTAAGATTTTTGTCATTTGTCATTTGTCATTTGTCATTTGTCATTTGTCATTTGTCATTTGTCATTGGTCATTGGGCAGGAGGCAGGGAGCAGAAGTTCTTTAATCCATGAATTTTGTTAGCGCAGCGTTAGCGAGTCCGCGAGCGTCATTTTGAATTTTGAATTTTGAATTGATTTCTCATCTTCCCGGTGGCGGACAAGCTGGGAGTCGGAAACCAAACAGTGCGCCGCGTGGTGAGCGATTCTCTGCCCAAATTGTACCCCCATGAGCAGTAATAATTTGCCTGGTCAAATAAAGTCCTAGCCCAGAGCCAGTGACGTGGCGATCGCTATTTCCTTGATAAAATCTCTCAAATAAGTGAGGTAACTCTTTTTCGGTAATCCCGGAACCAGTATCGAGTATTTTTACCACTTGATCGCTAGAATAACCTTCAAATACTACTTCCACTTTACCGCCACGAGGGGTATGGTTAATGCCATTACTCAGGAGATTGCTGAAGACTCGCCCAAGTTGCAAAGAATCGCCATTTACCCAGAGAAAGCTGCGAAAATCTGATTCGCCATAGTGCAGAGAAATATAAACCTGGCGTGTTTTCGCTAGTTCTGTTAGGGTAGCAACGATTTCTTCCGCTATTGTCACCAAGTTAACTGGTGATATCTGTAGTTTCAGTCCTTCGGCATCATTGCGGTACACATCTAAAAGCGTTTGGACTAATTGCAGTGTACTCTGATGACTGCGAGCCATTGTTTGTAATACTTTTGCTTGCATGGGCGTGATTTTACCGAATTGCTCATTTTGAAAATATTTCAGCGTTTCAATTGCTCCTAATAAAGGTGTTTTCAAATCATGCGTTAGGGTAGAAACAAAATCTTCACGCATGATCGCTAGTTGTTCTTGGGAGCGTAATTGTGCTTGGGTATAAGCGATCGCTTCTTCATTGCGGTGGTTGCGGTCACTTAACCAACCCGTTACCATCAACGCCAACACTGCAATCAGCCTATTTGCCAATGTTGAGAGATAAAGTATTTCTCTTCCGGGAACAAGCAAGTCTAATAATGTTAATCCTGTAGCTGCAAGAGTGATCCCCAACACAGCACCCCGATTCAATCGTGAATTTGCTAACAAAATCGTCCCTGTGTAAAGGTAGCCAAATACGTACTCAGGTGGTGTTGAAAATTCCAACACTATCACGATCGCAAAGGCGATCGCTATTAGCCCATAAGTCTTTCCCCGCTCATTTATCGCTTCTTTCATAGTCAATAATCGACTTAACATCGTCATTTATGATTTACTAAAAAATTTTGATTTTCCAATCTGTATAACTATTTAATTGACCAATTATGAGTTATCTGCAATCTATATCTGCAAATGCCAACTTAAGAATTAACCCGAAAATTACGATTCTCCAAATGCAATAAAGAAGACTGGATAATGGAAACTGGGTAGTTGCCCACAAGAAGCGGCGTCTCTACCACTATCTTCCAAAACCCTAATCCCATTAAGAAAATACTTTATGATATTTATATTCTTTGAAAGTAGCAAACTTGCAAAATGTATTGTATAAACAAATAGTCCTAAGTAGTGAGATAGATAAATTAAGAGTCAAAATTAAATATTCTTAACGAAAACTTTAATAAGTATCTAGAAAATAGTCATAACTGAAAATATTCAGGAGTTATCTTAGCCGTAGTGGTACGTTCAGCCAGTATTGAGTAACAAGTTATGAGTAAAAATTAGTACTTATGAATCTTACTACTCTCAGCCGAGGCACTTAATACTCGGAACTGATTTGATGCTGAGTGCAATTATTGCTTTTTGTACTCAGTACTGTTTAGGAAAATCCCTTGAAATCAAATACTCCTACAGTTAATCTATTATTTCTAAGAATTGGCTTGCTACTACTTAAATTTAATTTAGCGCGAAATATATGGGACAAGGTTTTTTGCAAATTGGCTTAACGCTATGTATTGTCATAGCAATCACTCCATTATTCGGAAAATACATAGCTCGTGTCTTTTTGGGAGAAAAAACACTGCTTGATTTTTTAATGAACCCCATAGAGCGGAGTATGTTCGTATTTGCGGGTGTTCGGAGAAAAGATGACATGACGGTTTGGCAGTATATCCGGGCCATACTCTGTTTTAATTTGATTATGGGTATTTCAGTGTATTTCTTGATCTATTTTCAGAGACTCTTACCCTGGAATCTAAACGGCTTCGGTTCGCCCAGATGGGATGTATTGCTGCATACAACAATTTCATTTGTAACGAATACTGACCAACAACACTATGTAGGTGAGACAACCTTAAGCTATTTTAGCCAGGTAGCAGCTTTAGGCTTTTTGATGTTCACCTCCGCAGCCACAGGTTTAGCTGTGGGAATTGCCTTTATTCGCGGGTTAACGGGTAAAAGATTGGGAAACTTTTACGTCGATCTCGTCCGTGGAATTACGCGAATATTGCTGCCGATTTCAATTATTGGCGCGATCGCCTTACTTATAACAGGTGTACCACAAACCTTAGCTGGAACTATGGATGTGCAAACCTTAGAAGGCGGGACGCAATATCTGGCCAGAGGCCCGGTGGCATCCTTTGAAATGATCAAACTTTTGGGCGAGAACGGTGGCGGCTTTTTTGGCGTCAACTCAGCACATCCCTTTGAAAATCCCAATGGCGCTTCTAACTTGATAGAAATGCTCGCCATGATTTCTATACCAGCAGCCTTGATTTACACCTACGGTATATTTGCCAATAACATCAAACAAGCTTGGCTACTTTTTTGGATGGTGTTCGTGATTTTTGTGATTCTCGTGGGAGTGACAGCCGTAGGAGAACTGCAAGGTAATCCCCTGGTTAATACCGCCTTTGGATTAGAACAGCCCAATTTAGAGGGGAAAGAAGTTCGATTTGGTTGGGCACAAACAGCATTTTGGGCAGTGATGACTACTGCTACTATGTCTGGTGCTGTGAACGGGATGCACGATTCTTTGATGCCGCAAGGAATATTTTCGACTCTCTTCAACTTATTTATCCAGGTTATCTGGGGTGGTCAAGGAACTGGAACAGCTTACTTATTTATTTACTTAATTCTCACAGTGTTCCTGACTGGACTCATGGCAGGACGTACTCCAGAGTTTTTAGGACGCAAAATTGAAAAAAGGGAAATCGTTCTCGCCAGCGTAGTGCTGTTGATTCACCCAATTCTAGTTTTGATTCCCAGTGCGATCGCTTTGGCTTATCCCATCTCCCTATCTGGAATTAGCAACGCTGGCTATCACGGTATTTCTCAAGTAGTTTATGAATATGCCTCAGCAGCAGCAAATAATGGTTCGGGCTTAGAGGGTTTGGGGGATAACACCCTGTGGTGGAACTTGAGTACAATAGTTAGCCTAATCGGAGGACGTTACATTCCGATGATTGCTATCTTGCTGCTAGCTGACGGGATGTCTCGCAAACAACCAGTAGAAGAAACTCCTGCTACCCTAAGAACTGATTCTTTGGTATTTACTAGTATCACAGCTGGGGTAACGCTGGTTTTGGGAGTATTAACTTTCTTTCCCGTTCTGGCTTTAGGCCCCATAGCCGAGGGTTTAAAACTAGCATCTGGCAGTTAGAAAAGTTATGAGTTATAAGTTTGAAATTAAGAAAATATCAAAAAGTAATTCAGGAGGCAGGAGGAAGGAGTAACCCAGACTTAAAAGTGTGAGATTTAAGCAAGAAAGGTTATATAGCTGTAGTCAGATATGATGTTAGAACAGTGTTGATTGCTCAAAACCTGGAAGCAACTAGTAGTCTGCCAAGCCAAAAATGTGCTTGTGAGGGCTGGGTAAGGGGTAAAGGGGAAAGGGTAAGGGCAGGACTTACGCACTGAAGCCTGAAACCTAGATCCCCCCTAGCCCCCCTTAAAAAGGGGGGAACTTCTAAAGCCCCCTTTTTAAGGGGGTTGGGGGATTTGAGTGCGTAAGTCCTGAAGGGATTTAAAACCTTTCTCCCTTTACCCCGCCAAGTTCATGAGAGCAAACTACTAGGTTTACTCAGCACGGGATCAACGCCTCGCTAACAGCACTCAGCTATATCTTGCACTATGCGTCTCGTACCAGTATCTTATTTTTAACTGGGTAATTACTCAGAACTAAAGTTTTCATTCATACTTATTTCCTCCTGGCTCTTGCCGTTATCTTATAAATTATTCGGTTTCGTAGGATGCGTTAGTAACGCATCCTACAGGTTGGATATTTTTTTATTAGAAGTTCCTATAACTCCTAACTTCTCACTGCTAACTTTATTTATGAATCAAGTGGCAACTAACTTCAAAGCTAGACGCCCAAGTTCTCGTTCTGGCGATCGCCGCCAAAAACGTAAAAAGACTAGGGCAAATAATAAGTGGCTGTACTTAAGAGCAATTAGAGATGCTTTTGTCAAGCTCAACCCTAAGTATGCAATCAAAAATCCAGTAATCTTTGTGGTTTGGGTAGGTACAATCATCATCCTATTGCTAACGATCGATCCCAACCTATTTGGCCCAACTCTTCAAAAGAACCCACAAGGTTTCAACGCCTTGTTATCGGGGATTTTATTCTTTACAGTTTGGTTTGCCAATTTTGCCGAAGCAGTGGCAGAAGGGCGGGGTAAAGCCCAAGCCGATGCCTTGCGGTTAACAAAGTTAGAGGCGATCGCTAAAAAACTTGCTGCCGATGGCACACTTAGCGAAGTTTCATCCACCAGCCTTAAACAGGGCGATACCATCTACGTCGTTGCTGGCGATATCATCCCCGCCGATGGTGAAGTCATCATGGGTGTTGCTTCAGTGGATGAATCGGCAATTACTGGAGAATCTGCACCAGTATTAAAAGAATCAGGCTCCGATGTTGCCAGTTCCGTCACTGGTGGAACGCGGATTATCTCAGATGAACTAATTATCCGTATAACTACTGACCCAGGTAAAGGCTTTATTGACCGGATGATTGCCTTGGTAGAAGGAGCAGAACGCAGCAAAACACCCAATGAAATTGCCATCACGGTATTGTTGGCAGTTCTCAGCTTAGTGTTTTTGTTAGTCGTAGTCACCTTGCCTGCACTTGCTTACTATGTCAACAGTCCAGTCAGCGTCCCAATTTTAATTGCCCTATTAGTAGCGTTAATTCCTACCACCATTGGCGGCTTACTAAGTACCATCGGTATTGCTGGTATGGATCGAGTTGCCCAATTTAACGTCATTGCCACATCAGGACGAGCAGTCGAAGCCTGTGGTGATATCAATACTTTACTTCTCGACAAAACAGGTACAATTACCCTCGGCAACCGTCTGGCGGAAGAGTTTATTCCCCTCAACGGTCATTCAATGTCAGAAATTGCTAATGTTGCTTGGGCGGCTAGTGTCTTTGACAATACACCAGAAGGAAAATCCATTGTCCGACTAGCAGAACAGTTAGGCGCACGGTTTGATTTTGATTCCACTCAGGCAGAAGGAATCAGTTTTTCTGCCAAAACTCGGATGAGTGGCACAAATTTACCTGGTGGGTATGAGGCCAGAAAGGGAGCAGTAGAAGCCATTAAAGGATTTGTCCGTTCCCGCAACGGACGCGATACGCCAGAATTGGATGCTGCCTACGAACGAGTTTCCCGCTTGGGAGGTACACCCCTAGCAGTTAGCTTAGATAACGAAATTTATGGGATTGTTTATCTCAAAGATATAGTTAAACCTGGTATCCGCGATCGCTTTCTTGCACTGCGACGGATGGGAGTACGTACCATCATGCTAACTGGAGACAACCGAATTACCGCTTCTGTCATTGCTAAAGAAGCTGGGGTTGATGACTTCATTGCCGAAGCCACACCAGAAGACAAAATCAGTATCATTAAACAGGAACAAGCCGCAGGCAAACTAGTTGCCATGACGGGAGATGGAACTAACGATGCACCAGCATTAGCTCAAGCTAACGTCGGCGTGGCGATGAATACAGGAACGCAAGCTGCAAAAGAAGCCGCTAACATGGTCGATTTGGACTCCGATCCGACAAAGCTACTCGATATCATTGGTATTGGTAAGCAATTGTTGATTACTCGCGGGGCATTGACGACATTTTCCATCGCTAATGATATTGCTAAATACTTTGCAATTATTCCAGTGATATTTGTCGCTGCTAATTTGCAAAGCCTGAATATTATGAATTTGACTAGCCCTAAATCTGCTGTACTCTCAGCATTGATTTATAATGCTTTGATTATTCCTGCTTTGATTCCCTTGGCATTAAAGGGTGTGAGGTTTAGACCGCTGACAGCTAATCAGTTACTCCAACGCAATATCTTAATTTACGGCTTAGGTGGCGTGATTGCACCGTTTATTGCAATTAAGTTGATCGATGTACTGATTACACTTGTAGGTTTAGCTTAAGGATAGCAAAAGTAGAGACGCTGAGAAACGATCGCATCTTGACCAAAGTAAAATAATAAACATTTTTACTTTTACCTGTTGATAGGAGGGACAAGAAGAATATGAATAAATATCGTTTTCATTCAGCACTGCTTTGGCGATATCCTTTGTTTAGTCGCAATGGCATAAACAACATCTACCACTCGCTATTTTTATCTTGCTGTGCTTGAATGTGGTAACTGCCCCAGTTGTTTATGCTGTTGCTAACAGCATCTTGTAACATCCTGCTAGGTGGGCAAAAGAATTAAAAATTAAAAATTAAAAATTAAATTCTAGGCGCAATTGGAAAACTTTTTATGACTATTATTCGAGAAACTATCAGAGCAATTTTTATAACTCTAATGCTTTGGTTGTTGACTGCAATCATCTATCCGCTGATAATTCTTGTAGTGGGTCAAGTTTTTTTGCCCTATCAAGCTAATGGCAGTATCGTGTGGAATCTAAGTAATGAACCAATTGGTTCGGCTTTAATCGGTCAGGTATTCACATCTGAGCGATATTTCCATTCTCGTCCTAGTACTGTTAGATATAGTCAAGGAAAAAAAGCCAAGCCAACTGGCATATCTGGAGCTAGCAATCTCGCTGCCAGCAATCCAGAATTACTGAAGCGGATTTTAGAAGAGGCAGATAAATTGCGAGAGGAAAATCTTCAACCGATAGCTGATATAATTTATACTTCTGGTTCGGGTTTAGATCCGCATATTTCCTTGAAAGCAGCACGGCAGCAATTGACACGGGTTGCTGGTGCGCGGGGAGTAAAAGAAGATGAGATTTTACGTTTAATTAATAAGTATACTGATGACAGATTTTTATGGATTTTTGGCGAACCAGGAGTCAATGTTCTGCGATTGAATTATGCTCTTGACTTGCAAGATATTAATCGTCAGCAAAATCAGTAAATGGGCATGGGGCATGGAGCATTGGGCATGGGTAAAGCGCTGTTTTCGTTTCCGATGAAGTAGGAGTACTAAGTAAGTGGGCGGGAATAAACCAAATTATGCTACGAAACGAAAATAGGCTTAAAATCCTTACCAATGACAAATGACCAATGACAAAGGACAAATGACCAATACTGGTTCGGCTGGCACACCTTTAAATTCTGCAAGTTACTCGCTTTATCCGGCACGACGGCGGGGTAAGCATAAAATCTTTATTGGTATGGCTCCTGGAGTAGGCAAAACCTACCGAATGTTGGAAGAGGGACACGCACTCAAACAGGAAGGAATTGATGTTGTCGTTGGGCTTTTGGAAACCCACGGACGCAAGGAGACGGCTGAAAAGGCAGAGGGACTGGAAATTATACCCCGTAAGCAATATCCTCGCGGTGAGTTGACGCTAACGGATATGGATACAGATGCTATTTTAAAGCGATCGCCGCAATTAGTTTTAATCGATGAACTTGCCCATACCAATGTCCCTGGTTCTGCACGTGAAAAGCGCTACGAAGATGTCGAAGTAGTTTTGACAGCTGGGATTGATGTCTACTCCACCATGAATGTGCAACATTTGGAAAGTCTCAACGACTTAGTAGCCAGAATTACAGGTGTGGTAGTCCGGGAGCGGGTTCCTGACAGGATTATGGATGAAGCAGATGAAATAGTGGTAGTAGATGTCACACCAGAAACACTGCAAGAACGGTTATTAGAAGGGAAGATTTACGCGCAGCCAAAAATCCAACAATCCCTCGATAATTTTTTCCAACGCCGTAACCTGATTGCTTTGCGGGAGTTGGCTTTGCGGGAAGTGGCAGACAACGTAGAAGAAAATGCGATCGCCTCTACTCCCAACGGACAATTTTGTAATATTCACGAGCGGGTTTTGGTATGTGTATCTACTTATCCCAACTCAGTGCAGCTGTTACGCCGGGGTGCAAGGTTGGCTAACTATATGAATGCGCCGCTTTATACCTTGTTTGTTGCCGATCCAGAACGCTTCCTCACCAAAGAAGAAAGCTTGCATATCCACACTTGTGAGAAACTTTGTAAAGAATTTGAAGGTACTTTTCTTCGTGTTACCAACAGTAATATAGCTAATGCGATCGCCCAAGTCGCCGAGAGACACCGGATTACTCAAATTGTAATCGGTGAAAGTCAGCGATCGCGCTGGCAAATGCTCCTCAAAGGATCTTTGACGCAAAAATTGGTGCGCTTGCTCAAAAACATCGATTTGCATATTATTGCCAGCGAAAAAATGGTTTCACCCAAATAGGGGATCAAATTTCCCCAAAAACCTCAGAAGTAAAGCTTCCATGCAGACCATAGGGGATATGATGCTTCAGATGTAACCGTGCAATTACTCCTTTAGAGAAATCACTAGCATCCAAAATTACCAAATCTGAGCGGTGATGAGCAGCATCATAAACCAAAGCTAATATCCAACCATCATCTTCCTTTTCGGAATTTGGGCGCGGGACAAAAATCGGTTCACCTACAAAACCACGGGGTGCAGCACTCCAAAATTGTCTTTCTCCAGACTCTAAATCAATTTTCAACAATGCTTGTAAGGGAGCATTACCAGTTTCTGCATGAGCCGCACCTATATATAGATATCGATAAGGGCGTCCCACATTCGCCGGATGTATACTGGGAAATTCACAACATCGGCTCTCAATCAATTCCCGCCGTACTATCCCATCCTTTAAATTCAGAGAAAATCGCCAAAGTTGCCCAGGTGAAGAAGCTTCAAAATCAACTTGTCGAAAATCGCTGTTGGGTTTCACTTCTGGCAAATTTTGGTAACAAATGGAGTCAATCAAAACTTCTCCTCCTACCTCAAAAGCATTAATGTGGTGGAAGACAAAACCCGACTGAGTTTCCAGAAATTTTATCTCTTCTTCCCCTGCTTTGGGGAAGCGGGGAATAATTAAAATTTGAGTTGGCTGATTTGGCTGAAATTTGATACATTCTCCCGCCGCACGTATTCCCAAAGCGAAAGGTATGGGATTAAATTTAACAGGATTTTGAAAGAAGATGCAGTAATTGGGAGTAATGACAAAATCGTGAATGAAACAGAAACCTGGAACCTTATGAGCGTGCTGTCTGACAATTTCACCCGCTGGGTTTAGCTCAAAAATAGTAATTGTGGTAGATAATCCCGGCTTAATCGAGAAGTTGACTAGGCAAGGTGCGCCTCCATCTTGCTCACAATTATTTTCCAAGCGGGGATGTGCAGCGAAAGCTTCACCTGCTGACAAAGCACCATTAAAATATTCATTTCCTAGCGTTTCAAGAGTATAAGGATCGAGACGATATGCTTCAGCCGCTTCCCACATTGCTAGCAGTTTACCGCCCCAATAGATAACATTTGTATTGGCGATATTTTTGAGTTTAAAGTTAAAAATATTAGCTAACC
This sequence comes from Nostoc sp. DedQUE05, assembly GCF_034530955.1. Taxonomy (NCBI): domain Bacteria; kingdom Bacillati; phylum Cyanobacteriota; class Cyanophyceae; order Nostocales; family Nostocaceae; genus Nostoc; species Nostoc sp. DedQUE05. The sequence continues at coordinate 111,808 of NZ_JAVRCB010000013.1, forward strand.
AACCGCCGGGTTTTTGAGTACCAAAAGTACCGCGATAGAGAATTTTTCCCGCCTTTTGCTCTGCCAAATAGCCAGTTGTGCGGACAAAGCGATTGCGAAAATGAGCGCGATCGTTTGTAAAAGTAATTTTGCTAATCATCCCATCCCCATCAAAGGGGTGATGAAGAGGTTGCCCATTCACATCCAGCAAACCAGGGCCATTTCTAAACAGCGTACCTTGTAATTCTCTGGGAATTTGCCCTTCTATATCATCAATCCAATAATCAAACTCTTCGGTGAGAGATTGATATCCTCCTTGCCAGTCTGCACGGGTGTAGGATTTTTCTGTAACTAAGCTTTCTTGAATTTTCAAATGCATATACTTGGTTTTTTCTGGTTGTTTTGCACGAAAATATGTAGCCACTAATAGTTTTTTTGCGGCTTTACTATGCCAGTTGCTAACACGGCAAGGCAGCGCAATGGCTTGAATTGGCGTGAGATTTATTACACTATTCGACTATTTTCGACTCTGGTTCTCTCAGTACCAACTCAGACATCAAATCTGGCAAAAACGCTTGTTCCTCATCTTTGAGTGTCTCAGTTTGCTCTTCAGCAGCAGGTAGCCATTTGATAAATGGTAAGGGTAATAGGGTGCTGAGGTTAGTAATTAACACCAAGAGCCAAAGTGACTCAAAGTTTGTTGCGGTGATCCCCAGCCAATAAGTGATTAATGCTCCGATTGCATGGGAAACCGTTCCAGCTGAATTATAGACTGACATTAACAAGGCAAATAATGTTGCTTCCACACCAGAAGGACAAAGCCTTGCTGTTAGCACCATCACTTGCATAAAGGCAATTTTTCCCATCACAGTCAAAATCAGGCTATCACCCAAACTAAACCAGTGGTCATCTATACCCAATAGCCTGTTTGTGTGAGTTACCAACAACAGCATCGTCATCCCCAAAAGTGACGAAAGCACAGTACTCCAAGCAAAAATCACGCGAAAAGGGATGCTTTTGAGGAAACGTTGAAAAATCCAAACACCTGCCAAAGAAGCGAAACTTCCCACCAAGTTTACTCGCCCCAAAAATTCTGGTTCAAAGTGGAGTTCGTTGGTAGCGAAGTAGAAAAAGGCTGAGTCAGCATTTGGGGTAGCTTGCCAGATGAAGATAAACGCCGTTGGTAGCCAAATTGTTTTTTGGCTAATGGCTTGGCGTAGCTGTTCCAGTTGATGTTTGATTGGTACAGAGTTGGTCTGATTACTATCTTCAGGATCTTTGCTAACGGGAGACTCAGCAATTAACCAAGCCACCCCTGAAACGATCAGAGGAAATAAAGCGGTAATCCCAAAGACGGTACGGGTAGTAAAGTATTGAAGTAGTAGACCGCTACAGTAGGCTGTTATTAAACCTCCGATCGCAGAAGCACCCCAGCACAGAGATTGTAATGAACCGGCTTTTGCTTGCGATTCGCCTCTGGCTCGTTCCACAACCAACGAGTCAACGATGACATCACTCATAGCGACACTAAGAGAACCAAGAGCGATCGCTAAGGTAGCTGCCCAGCTAGTATGAACTATTGTGGCCAGACTCATCCAAGAAGCAGTTCCCAGTATCCCGGATAAAATCAAGTAAGGACGGCGACGATAGCCAAATATAGGCAAGCCATCAGAGATGAAACCAAACACCGGCTTGATCATCCAAGGTAGGAAGACAATTCCCAATAGCGCCGATACCTGGACTGGACTCAGGAGTAGTTCATCTTTGAGAAAAAAGCTAACGGCTAGACGCGATAGCCCTAAAATTCCTTGGACAAAGTAAACGGTGAGAATTGCAATTAACTCCGCATTAGGTTCATTACCCAAGAAGAGTTTTTGTGTTATTGAGTCTTTGACCTTGGACAAGCCAGATGATTGATCTACCATTCGATAAATATTTTTTAAATTTTGTTTACTTGTCTATCATATCGATTCTTAAGAGGTGGGTTTTTTCTCACCTTTTCCTTTGGTTTCTTCTTTGAGTATTATTTAAGGCTTTACTAACAACTTTTCTTTCTTATAGCAAGATGTTCTCGTTTCTGAACGGCTATTCGCCTTTGAATTTGGGACATCAAATACAGTTCTATCTACTGCGATAATTTGCTCTAGTTGCTTGTATGAAAAAACACATACAAACTGATGTTACTGATTTGAGAACAATAAATTTAGAAATCACCAGGGTTTAGCAGTATGGTCAGTATTCCTGGATACGACATAAGTAAAGAAATCTACAATGGTTCCAGAACTCTAGTTTCTTGTGGGTACTGAGAAACTGACTCATTACCTGTAGTAATATAAGCTGCTCAAAAATTCATATCTCAGTTTCAGCGATCTGTTGCAGTTTTGCAATCAGTACACAATTGCCAAAAATCTTAACTCAGCTGCGATCGTCCAAATCTACAGTCTGGAAGCGTATCAAAATAGTTATGCGTTACAAGGGTTTTTAACCCTCTGCGAAAGTAGGTTTTGATTGTGTAGGCGTGATTTCCAATCACTTAGGCAAGTAATAAATGAGACTTTTCAAACAACCTCTAATAGCAAGAATTGGTTGAAACGGACTAATAAAGTATTTTTAGTCCGTTTCAACCAACTTGAGCTAATAGCCAGAAAATAAATTTTCTGGCGTTTTTTATGCTTTTGTAACAGCTTTTAAGATGGTGGTTCTACACATATTTACATCGGGAATTAGGAATACTTAACATCTAGAAAAGGTAGTTGCTTGGAACCATTAGCGCCAATAACTTCAATACCTTGTTTGCCACGAATGCCGTCTACTGGCAGAGAAACTATATAAGGTGCGATCGCTGGTAGTCCAATTCCGGGCAAAGTACCAACGACCTCAACTCCCCAATATTCAGGTTGCTGGACGTATACAAGTGGCACAAGATTCACTTCCAAATTCAAGTATGGTTTCGTTCCTCTGACAACTAAAATATAAGTGTCATTTACTATACCAGGACGAATTTCTGCTTCTTCAAAGTCAATTAATCGAGATGACTCTGGTTTTGGTAAAGCTCGGAATTGACTAAGACTTTGCTCTAATGTACTCATTTTTTCTCCTTTAGAAGAACTATGTTGTTGAAGCAACTAATTAAGGAGATAACAAGATATTTTCAATCTTGTACCTTCAACTTTTTAGTTTCTTAGTTAATTCATCAAGCTAGAAAGCAAAGTTTATGCAATGCCAACTTATTCTTTACATTTATTTATCAAGCTTAGAAATTACCATACAAGGTGGTTAATCTAAAAGAATCCTTGCATTGACAGTGATGTACCATCGATCTCTTCGTTTGCGATCGCACGATCCTTGAAATCATCAGAGTTCCTACATTATCCGAATAACGTTCTCGAACAGTTCGCGTGCAGAGATACCATTGGGGGTGAATTATATGCAGCTTCACAAATAAACGGTATTACAGCAGTTTTCATGTATTTGAATCATATCTGTCGTAGGGACGCAAGGCTTTGTACCCCTACCGCGTGGTCTATTTACCTGAAAATAGCTGTAAACAAAAAGCACATACTACGTTAAATCGATACACAAACAATTGTAAACGCATACAATACTGATTTTATGAAGAATCAATGAAGTGAAGAGGAATAAATTTATATATCTATAAGTACTATAGGACTCATATTTGATTGCGTGAAAAAAACTCAGTACAGCTTTATTCCTTCTTCCCAGTCCCCAGTCCCCAGTCCCCAGTCCCTAGTCCCTACGATTAACTCAGAAATCAAATCAGATTGCTATAGTTGACCTTTACTGTCATCTATATGAATACTATACTGATGCCAATTTAAAAAATTTTTGCTAATCAGAACGCACACTCGCACACTCTCTTATATCTATATATTGATATTGCATTCTTTTTTCAAATTGGCATGGTTTAAGAAATCCACTATATTAATACGCCTTCATTTCCTGACTACTGTTTTTTTGAATAAAAATCTATTTTTGTCCAAAACTTCCTAATATAATCGAGTTTGAGATTCACCGTCCTCAGTAATTTCTTGGCTATGGTTAGGACGGGCTACGCCTACGCTACGAGAGTATGTTTGGTGGAGGTTATTCTTAAGTAGCTCTTGATAATATGGCAATCCTTTGGAGCGATCGCTTTCAACTCCTGTAACTTATCGTCATAAACTCACAGTATAACCCCAGATTTCAAAAACTCTTACAGCTTGCTTGTTTACTAAGGGCAACGACACGCTACACGAGCAAATAAAACAACTGTTTAGCTGCTGTTTAGCTGCTGTATTCTGGATTATTAGTGGTTTTCAGACATGAAGAATATATAAAGATAAGTACTGAGATTATACCGATCGGCAAATAATGTAAAGAGTATGCAAAGATATGTCTATAAGTGTGGACATCTCAGTAAATCTTCAGATATGGTTATCAAAGTGTTATTTAGATGTTCCCTATTTTTAAGCTACACACTTACGGGCAATAGCCCACAACAACTGCATAAAAATTATTTCCCTATCGAAAGTGAATTATTCTCTATATTTACCACAGTAGGGCTACGCTTTGAGAAGAAATATGAAGTGTGGGTTTTAGGCATTCAAGCTTGATTTTTCGACACTTTGTCAGTGATGGCTAGGTTGATCTGCGGATCGAGAATGATAAAAAAGTGTGAAACCATCTGTTTTCCTAAATACACGCTCATAAATATGTACAATGCTAAGACTTAGATAGTCTTAACTAGCATTATTAACGGGTACACAAATAACGAATGAAAAAGGAAATAGGGAATAGGCAAAGAATTTAACTTTGAATCTCCTGCCTCCTAACTTTTTCAAGTCAGTTAGATAAGTCCTACTTACAAGCTCATCAATAGGGTAAATCTTCGAGAAAATGCTAACCCTCAAGGGTGACATAACAGTGTGTCGAAAGCGTCAACTCTCGGCGATTTCCGTGTGTCCTCAAACAACATTAACAACAAGTTAATAGCTGAAGTTACTCAAAATATCGATTCAGGAAGGTAAGAGTTATGGTGAATATCATTGGAACCAACGGTAAAGATACTCTATTGGGTACTCAGGACACAGATACAATTAACGCTAAAGTGGGTGATGATATCATCGATGGCAAAAATGGCAACGACCTTTTAAGCGGTGATGCCGGAAATGATACCCTCATTGGTGGTGCAGGCAATGATACTCTCCTTGGTGGTACGGATAACGACTCCCTCCGTGGTGGTACAGGTAACGACTCTCTCCGTGGTGGTACTGGTAATAATCTGGTGCGGGGTGATGAGGGAAATGATACCCTTGATGCTTCCTATTCTTCTGGAAATAACATCCTCAGTGGAGATGCAGGAGATGACTACCTTGATATTAGCTATTCTGCTGGCAACAATACGGTTTCAGGCAAAGACGGCGATGATTCCTTTTACGCCGATGAAGTCCGGGGTAGAAACACTCTAAATGGAGGCGCTGGTAATGATGACTTCCATTTGTCCGCCTCAAAAACTTCCCCCTCTTCCTTAACGACTCAAAGTGTAAATGGAGAAACAGGTCAGGATTCTTTGTCTGTATATTACACACGTGCTACTAAAGGAATCACTTCGAGTTTCGATGCTGCTACTAACACTGGCTCAATTCAGGCTGGCACAAATCGGATTAACTACACCAATATCGAACAATTAGAAATTAGAGGTACAACCTACGCTGATTTTATTGTCGGAAGCAATGGCAACGATTTACTCTTCGGAGGCAGTAGTGGCAACGATTCAAATTATGGCAATGATACAATTTTTGGCGGTGAAGGTAACGATTACTTGAATGTTGATTATTCAACAAGCGATAACATCCTTAACGGTGGTGTTGGTAACGATCAATTCAGTGCTACCTCTTCAACAGGCGATAACATCCTCAATGGAGAAGATGGCAGTGATAATCTCTCTGCGTCTAAGACAGATGGCAATAACACCCTCAACGGTGGTGCTGGTGACGATCAATTAGATGCTAACTTTTCAACAGGCGATAACATCCTCAATGGAGGAGATGGCAATGATTCTCTTAGCGCCTCTCGCGAATACGACTATTCCGCCTCTTTTACCTCCGGGAATAACACTCTCAATGGTGGTGCTGGTGACGATCAATTGAGTGTTAACTATTCAACGGGCGATAACATCCTCAATGGAGGGGATGGCAATGATTCTTTCTTTGCCTCTGGCTACTATGACGACAAAAAAGCCGAGGGTAGGTTTGGTAATAACATTTTCAATGGAGAGAATGGTAATGATTCCTTCTCTTTCGTCCTATATACTTCTCCACTTTCCTTAGCGACTCAAACAGTAGATGGGGGAACAGGTAACGATTTGTTGAGCGTTTCGTATATCTATCCTAGTGGGGGAATTACAACAACATTCAATGCTGCTACTAACACTGGCTCGATTAAGGCGGGCACGGATCTGATTAACTACAAGAATATCGAAGGATTACATATCTCAGGTACAGCCTACAATGACTTGATTGTGGGGAGTAATGGCAACGATACTATCTCGCTCTATGCCAATAGTAGCAATGATACTATCGATGGCGGAAAAGGTGATGATTTATTAGAAGGCTATTATTACAGTAATTCTAGCGGGGGTGAGGGAATCACTTCGACATTCAATGCTGTTACTAACACTGGCTCCATTACATCAGGCACGAATCAGGTTAGTTACAAGAATATCGAACGATTAAATATCTCAGGTACAGCCTACGATGATTTGATTGTCGGGGGCAATGGCAACGATACACTCACCGGAGGCGATCGCGGCAAAGATACTATAGATGGAGGGAAGGGTGATGATTTGTTGTCTTTCTATAACTATTCCATCGGCCAGGGAATCACTTCAACATTCAATGCTGCTACTAATGCTGGTTCGATTACAGCAGGCCCGAATCAGGTGAGCTACAAGAATATCGAACAATTAAATATCTCAGGTACGAACTACGATGATCTGATTGTGGGGAGCAATGGCAACGATACCCTGGCTGGGGGACGCGGAAATAACACGATTCTCGGCGGTACAGGTAAGGATTACTTGAGTGCTGACTATTCAAATGGGAATAATTCGCTCTCTGGTGGTGATGATAATGATTCTCTGAACGTCTCTGGCTCCTACGACGACTACCGAGGCGATTTTGATCTCGATGCAATCTCTGGTAAGAACACCCTCAATGGTGGCGCTGGTGACGATAACTTAGTTACTGACTATTCATCAGGCAATAACCTACTGAATGGGGGCGATGGCAATGATACTCTCACAGCCGCTGGTTCAGCCTCCTTATATTCCTCATACGGAGCTTATACTGTCTCTGGCAATAACACGCTCAATGGTGATGCTGGTGACGATCGCTTGATTGTTGACTATTCATCAGGCAATAATCTACTGGATGGAGGCGATGGCAATGATACTCTCACAGCCTCTGGCGCTTCTGGCAAGAACACCTTCAAAGGTGGCAAAGGTAATGATAACCTTTATGGAGGAGCTGGTACTGATACCTTTGTTTTCAATAGTTTCAATGAAGGCATTGATAATATTTATAATTTCAACGCGACTAATGAACTGATTCAGGTATCGGCTGCTGGTTTTGGTGGCGCGTTATCATCAGGTTTACTCTCAGCTAGCTCTTTTACCCTTGGAACATCTGCAACAACCAGCAATCAGCGAGTTATCTATAACAACACTACAGGCGCACTATATTTTGACCAAGATGGTAGTGCGGGTGGATTTGCTCAGGTACAATTTGCACAACTATCTGGTGGAGTGTCACTAAGTCAAAATAACTTGGTAGTTGTTTAATCCTCAACCCCACAGTCAAATAGAAATCTTCAGAATGCGAGGTGCTTAATATAACGCCTCGCATTCGATTCATCAATGGAATTATTAAACCACGCGGCAGAATAATTATTCTAATCGGTGCAAATAGGGAGGCGAGGTGCTAGCGCCCCGCTTTGCTAAGGCGCTTCCTTCCGTGCAAAGAGCAAGCAATTGCCCATCTCTTTTAAGAGCGATCGCTTGTAAATTATTGAGAGACCAACAAAAAGCCTTAAATTGAATATACAGTAGATTTCAAGCTGTAAAGTAAACAAGCTAAATCTGTTACTCAGATATAAAGCGTGTTTTACTCCTGAATTCTGACTTCTGAATTCTGAATTCTGAATTCTGCTGTATCTATTCAGTTTAAATATAAGCTCTAGAAGTGTGGTGTCCAGAAAAAAAGCCAGTCAGATTACTCAAGTCTTGAAGAGTCAGCAGAAAGCTAAAGAAGCTTTTAGTGTAGTACCAAGACTAACCAACCGTCGCTACGCACTCATCGCATTAATTCTCGGCTTGATAATTGTTGCTTGCACTAACACATATCAATCCTCGCCTTCCCCATTTAATAAGTTATCCAGTGAAAGTACCGATTTAAGGATTTGGTGGGATAAAGGTTTTACTCAGGAAGAGGATGAAGCCCTCAAGCAACTAGTTAGTGAGTGGGAAAAACAAACTGGCAACAAAATCAAGCTTTCTTTATATTCCACAGATGAGCTAACACGGAAGATTCAAAGAGAAATTCAGGCTGGCAACCTACCTGATATTGTTACCAGTTATACTGCCGATCGAGAAATTATTCCCCGTTTAAGTTGGGAAGGCAAACTAGCAGATGTATCAGATGTAATTGAGCCACTTAAAAATTTTTACCCAGAAAAAATCCTCAAAACTGTTCAGTCTTATAACAATGTTACTCAAAAGCGAAGCTACTATGCTCTGCCAATGAGTCAAGCAACTATTCACATTTTTTATTGGCGAGATTTGCTAAAGCAAATAGGTCGTAAAGAAAGTGATGTACCAAAAGATTGGGATGATTTTTGGGAGCTTTGGAAACAAATACAGGATGACTTGCGGACAAAACAAATACCAGATAAAAAACAGAATATTTATGGGTTAGGATTTACTTTCGGCATTAGTTCTGCTGATACATACTACTTATTTGAGCAGATTTTAGAAGCATACGACGTGCAAATTTTAGATTCTATGGATAAACTCCTCCTTGACGATCCACAAGTGCGTCAAGGTATTATTAACAGCTTAAAATGGTACACAAATTTTTATCAGCAAGGCTATGTCCCACCAGATGCTATAAATTGGTTGAATCCAGATAATAATCGTAGTTTACTCAATCAAAGCGTGGTGATGACTCCTAACAACTCGCTTTCAATTCCTGCTGCTGTGCGGCAAAACCCCGATACATATTATCAAAAACTTGGTATCTTAGAGTTTCCAAATAAACCGAATGGCTTGCCAATGCGCTACTTAATTACGGTGAAGGAAGCGTTTTTATTTGCCGATTCTCAGAAACAGAAACTAGCTAAGGAGTTTCTTGCATACTTAATACAACCAGAAGTGATGGGAAATTATCTCAAGGCTTCTGGAGGCCGTCATTTACCAGTTTTAACATCAGCGTGGGAAGATCCTTTTTGGAAAAATTCCAAAGATCCTTATCTCTCGACTGCCATTAATATATTTCTCAACAGAGAAACTCGCTCATTTTATTTTGTCCAAAACCCAGCCTATAGCTTGGTTTTAAAAGATAATGTCTGGGGTAAGGCGCTCAATCGAATTGTTGTAGATAAAATTTCTCCAGAGCAAGCAGCTGATGAAGCGATCGCCCGAATTAAGCAAATTTTTGACCAATGGCAGTAAGCTTTTATAAATATGACATTTAAAACAAAAGCTAGTCAAATTGCTAAAGGCTTTCATAATCAGCCGCAATATTATTATCGCAGATATGTCTTCATCGTATTGACACTCAGCTTGATAATTATTGCTTGTAATAACACCTCTCAATTAAAACAATCTTCAGTCACCCATTCCCCTACTGACAACACCGTTTTAAAGATTTGGTGGGATAAAGGTTTTACTGTCGATGAAGATGAAGCAATCAAGCAGTTGGTGAGCAACTGGGAAAAACAAACTGGTAATCAAGTCAAGCTTTCCTTCTATATTGGCGATGAGCTACCGCAGAAGGCGCGTAGGGCTATTCACGCGGGTAATCCACCCGATATTATGATGAGTTACGGCGCTGAGAGAGCGTTGAATCCGCATTTGGCTTGGGAAGGGAAACTAGCGGATGTAACGGATGTAATTGAGCCAGTCAAAAATCTTTATCCTGAGTATGCCCTACAAGCTGTTAATTATTATAATAATGCTGCAAAAAAGCGAAGCTACTATGCAGTTCCAATCAATCAGGCAACGGTTCATATTTTTTACTGGCGAGACTTGCTAAAGCAAATAGGTCGCAGTGAAAGCGATATTCCCGAAGATTGGAATGGTTTTTGGGAATTTTGGAAAAAAGTACAAAATGATTTGCGGGCAAAACAGCAAAAACAGGATATTTATGGGTTAGGTTTTCCTTTTTCTACTGGAGCTTCAGATACCTACATATTTTTTGAGCATATTTTAGAAGCATACGATGTGCAAATTCTTGACTCCAAGGGTAAACTCCTAATCGACGATCCAAAGGTCAGACAAAAAATTGTCCAGGTATTAGATTGGTATACCAAATTTTACCAACAAGGTTATGTGCCACCAGATGCACTCAATTGGTTAAATCCAGATAATAATCGCAGCTTGCTCAACCGTATGGTGGTGATGACTCCTAACAACACCCTCTCAATTCCTTGCTCTGTGCGCCAAGATCCCGACACCTATCGCCATAAGCTTGGTATTTTAAAATTTCCCAACAAACCCAACGGCAAGCCAATGCGTTATCTACTCACACTTCGGCAAGCAGTTTTGTTCGCCGATTCCCAGCAACAGAAAAAAGCTTTGGATTTTCTTGCATATCTCACCCAATCACAGGTGATAGGTAAGTATCTGAAAGCTGCTGGAGGTTGTAATTTACCTGTCATCAAGACACTTTGGCAAGACCCATTTTGGAAAAACCCAGCTGACCCACACGTTTCAACTGCGGTTAAGACGGTGACGGAAGGTTCAACGCGGTTATTTTATTATGTCCAAAACCCGGCATACAGCGTAGTGTTAGAGGAGAATATCTGGGGAAAAGCTCTGAATCGAATAATTGTAGATAAAATTTCTTCAAAGCAAGCAACTGATGAAGCAATTAAGCGGATAAAACAGATTTTTGCTCAATGGTAATCAATAATTATTTATATTAACTAAAGGAATAATCAATCTACATGAATAATAAAAAAGATAAATATCTTTAGAATAAGAAACAAGTTGTAAATATATGAACTTCTGGAATCAGCACCTAACTATTAAAGTTGCCAGTTCCTTCTTATTCCTATCATTGGTAACTGTAGGTGTAGTTGGAGGCTTTGCTTTCCTGAATGCGAGGGAAGCTTTAAAGCAAGCTGCTTTTGAACGACTCAATGCTGCTGCTACTCTGAAAGAAGAAGAAATTACCCGTTGGTTTGAAGACCAACAACGAGACTTTCTCTTAGTCACTCAGTTTCCAGACGTACAAAATAATTTTCAAATACTTTTAAATTCCAAAGCCTCTGACGCAAATTATCGTAAAGCTTACAAAGTTCTTTCTGATTACCTCGAAAATATGGCTAAAATCAAGCCAAGTCTGGGAGAAATTTCTATTCTAGATCGTAGTAATCGGATTATTTTATCTACTAATAAGCAGCGTGAAGGTCAATATGAAATTTCAGCTAATATCACTTATATTGAACAAATTCAACCAGGAGATTCTTTTGCCCCTATCTTCTATGTCTCACCGATTACTCGCAAGCCATCAGTTACTTTTGCAACGCCTCTACGTGATGCTGCCAAGGTGCGCCAAGGTGTTCTTTTAGCTGATTTGAATTTAGACAGAATAGATCAAATTGTGCGAGAACGTACAGGTTTAGGTAAGAGTGGCGAAACTTATTTAGTTGGTTCTTTAGTAACTAAAAACGCTTTTATTTCTAAAGATAAAGATAAAACACCAGACTTTTCTCAAGGAGTTAGCAGCCAAGGTATTGATGCAGCAATGGGTGGAATTAGTGGTCAAGGACTTTATCCAAACTACGCCGGAGTGTTAGTAATTGGCGTATATCACTGGCTCAACGATCAAGACTTGGCCTTAATGGTGGAGATGAACCAGGAAGAAGCCTTTGCGCCGGCTCGGCGATTAGCAGGGACGATGATGCTAGTGGGATTCTTATCAATGGGATTTCTATTGATTGGAGTGTCTTGGCTAACGCGGCAGTTAAAAATCTCTGGCGAACAGTTAGAGAATTACAGCCATAGATTAGAACTAAAAGCCAAAGAAGCCGAAACTGCCAACCGTGCCAAAAGCGAATTTCTCGCAAACATGAGTCACGAACTTCGTACTCCTCTTAATAGCATTCTTGGCTTTACTCAGCTAATGATGCGCGATTCTTCTATCAATGCTTCTCAGTTAGAACATTTAGAAATTATCAGTCGCAGTGGAGAACATTTGCTTACCTTGATTAATGATGTGTTGTCAATGTCCAAAATTGAGGCGGGTTTAACGACACTGAACAACAATAGCTTTGATTTGTACACTCTACTTGATTCACTTGAAGAGATGTTTCAAATTAAAGCGGAATCCAAAGGTTTACAGTTGATGTTTGAGCGTAGACCTGAAGTTCCTAGATATGTGCATACAGATGAAAGTAAATTGCGTCAAATCTTAATTAACCTCCTTGGTAATGCTATCAAATTTACTCAAGAAGGTGGCGTGAGTTTGCGAGTTAGGATGAAGGAAGAAAGTAAACTACAGCAACAAGAAGGTACACAAGTAATAAAAAACTCCCACCCTTCATTCTTCTGGCTTCATTTTGAAGTTGAAGATACCGGGACAGGGATTGCATCTGCCGAAATTGAAAAGTTATTTAAGCCCTTTGTCCAAACAGAAGCAGGTCAGAAATCTCAGCAAGGAACAGGTTTGGGTCTAACTATTAGCCAACAATTCGTGCATCTAATGGGGGGAAGTATTACTGTTAGCAGTACTTTGGGTCAAGGAACGATTTTTTCTTTTGATCTTCAAATTAGTCTCGCAGAAGTAGCTGAAGCTCCAATTCGACAGCTAAAACGACGAGTAATTGGTTTAGAGCCTAATCAACCAAAATACCGAATCTTAGTAGTTGAGGATAAATGGGAAAATCGTGAACTCCTAGTTAAGATGCTAGTATCCCTTGGCTTCGAGGTACGTTACGCTGAGAATGGTCAAGAAGGGGTGACTCTTTGGGAAACTTGGGAACCACAACTAATTTGGATGGATATGCGGATGCCTGTAATGGATGGGTATGAAGCTACTAAACAAATTAGAGCTACTTTAAAAGGTCAAGCTACTGTCATTATTGCCCTAACTGCTAGTGCTTTTGATGAGGAGCGCTTTGTGGTTTTATCGGCTGGCTGCAACGATTTTGTACGTAAGCCGTTCCGAGAGGAAGTAATCTTGAATATGATGTCTAAATATTTAGGGGTGCGTTATGTATATGAAGATAAACCCCTTCAAAAAGACGAATTTGCCGAAAATTCCGACCTTAAACTTTTATCATTAGAAGAGATGCTGGCTCAAATGCCTACTGAGTGGGTAGCACAGCTCCACCAAGCGGCACTGTGTACTGATGAAAAGCTGATTTTTAGCTTGCTTGAGCAAATTCCTGAAGAATCTGCTCTTTTAACAAACACTCTGTCTGATTGGGTTAATAACTTTCGTATTGATAAAGTGATTGATTTAACACAACTGTAAGAAATGATTTTTGAATCAGAATTCAAAAGTCAGAACAAGAAAGTGGGGATTGAGACCTGCCACTAATTAAATATCGCTAAATCTTCGTGTAGTGAATGCACTAGAAGATTTGGTAGGGATCTTATACTAAACTCATTGATTTACCAGTCGGACTCCAATTAAATTCTGAATTCTGATTTCTGACTCCTGAATTATTTTCTAATAAATTATTTCTAATAAATATGGATAACCATCAAGTTCAGCTACCAAAAGCAAATATTCTTGTTGTTGATGATACACCCGATAATCTGCGACTTTTATCCGCTATGCTAACTCAGGTTGGCTATGAAATTCGGAGAGTTATTAACGGACAAACAGCTTTGAAAACAGCACAAGCTGCACCGCCCGATTTAATTTTGCTTGACATCATGATGCCAGAAATGAATGGTTATGAAGTCTGTCAACATTTGAAAGCCTCAGAGAAAACCCGTGATATTCCGGTGATTTTTATTAGCGCCTTGGATGAAGTTTTTGACAAAGTTAAAGCTTTTGCAGTTGGGGGAGTGGATTATATTACCAAACCTTTTAGTGAAGAAGAGGTTTTTGCGCGTGTAGAAAATAACTTGACTATCCGAAGGTTGCAAAAACAACTGACCCAGCAAAATATACTTTTGCAGCAGGAAATTAGCGATCGCCAAAAAGCAGAATCAGCCCTGCGCCTGAGTCAGTTTTATCTAGATAAATTTAAGGATTCTATCTTTTTTGTCAATTCTGATGCCCAGCTTGTTTACGTGAATGAAGCCGCCTGTCGTCATCTTGGATACTCCCGCGCCCAATTGCTGAACATGACTGTTTACGATATAAATCCAAATTTTTCGATGCTTGCTTGGCGATCGCACTGGGAAGAAGTTAGACAAAAAGGCTCTCTCACTTTTGAGTCTAGCCAAAGAACTCAAGATGGTCAGGACATAGCCGTGGAAATAACTGTCAATTATTTGGAGTTAAACGGACAGGAATACCACTGTGCTAGTGTCCGTGATATCGCCTTATACTAACATCATTTCAGCAAGCCGCTAAAGTGTTTTGTATCAAAAATTCTGTAAATGAATATGTAGTCTGAGATTGCTGGAAGATACCTTTAGTCAAGACTTCTAATGCAAAACTGCTAACACAGGTGGGAAAAGAGATTTTTTCTGGCGTTACTGACATTTTTTACATAAATTAATAAAACTTTGACGGCAAAATTCCTGACGAATTATGACTTTTTCATGCTGTCAAAAAGTGAATGATTTACTTAAATTAAAGATATGGTGAAAGTAAACTTCAATCCAGAACCTCAAGAACGTCTAATAAATAGAAGCAGAAGGGAAAAACCCAACAGCAACAGGTTCTTTTGATTTGCGTTTTACATTTAATTATGTCCTCCTACTGAGTTGATTATGTGGATTGAATTGAGTCGGTGAGCAAAAGGGTATTGCCCATTGCAACCATGCTATTGTTACCTCTGATATCTGACAGATAATGACAGCATCAAAAATCAAGCAAAGAGATGCTTGGGTACTGCATCAAACCTACAAAGTATGTCCAATAAAGAAATTTGAGGAAAGAAAATAAGATGCGAAAAAATTGTATAAACCAAGATTTTATCCCGCCTGAAGAAAAAATTCATCGCAGTATTCAGGCATCTGAGCAAAGAAACATGGATAGTATTGCTATTGAAACTGATGAAGTAAGCAAGAATTCTTTGACTGTAGAAGATGTTACTATTGATTTAGATATTCAGAGTCATTCACTACCAGTAGCCCAGAAAGTCAAATATCTGTTGCTTAAAACCTCAGGTAAAGAGGATCTAAATGAACAGCTAACATCCTTAGTTGTCCAAGCTCGTAGACATTCACCTGGAAGCTCTCAACGTCAGAAGTTGCTCACGCAAATTATTCGTTTGACACAAGGTAAACTCTGGAAGGAAAATACTCCCTACTATCAAGACGCACTGCAACAAACTTGGTTGTATTTCTGCCGCAATATTTGTGATGGTCTGACAGGTCAAGCCTATGACTCCACTCAAGGTAGTGTAATTAATTGGTTAGATGCTTACCTAAAACGCAGACTACAAGATTTTTATCTCAACCAAAACCGAGAAAAAGCCACAACAGTCTCCTTTGGGGTTCGTCAGTCTAAGTCGGGTGAAATTGGTGAAACTATTGACCCGATAGATAATATACCAGCTACCCCCCAAGCACCTCCCATTTTGGAAAACCTGGAGATATGGGTGGAGACAGACTCGGATATGGAACTACGTAGTACTCACATTAAAGGGCGTCCAGACGTAAATTGTCAGGTATTAATTCTCAAACGCTTACCCCCAGAAGTTAGCTGGAAAGAATTATCAAAAGACTTTGGGCTGTCAATTGCGACATTAAGCAGTTTCTATCAACGTCAATGTCTACCACGCTTGCGGAAATTTGCTGAGGTAGAGGGTTTATTATAAACTAGGCTTTCACCATAGGAAGGTGGCTCACAAAATTCCAGATACTGGCAGCAAAACAATATTTCAACAGATAACCTAGAGAGGCAGTCTAGGATAAATATCGATTTAGGTTTTACCTATTCACGAAATATAATAATGTCCATGCCAAACCTGATACTTTATTAACCTACAATACTCTGAAATAAAAAACCAATAATTAGACCAACTATTCCAGCAATCAAACCGGCACAAAAGAAGTAGAAAAACAATTCAAAACTTGCTTGAGTATTTTGAGTATATCTGAAATAAAATATTGCCCAAATCGCTCCAAGCGTTCCTAAAATTACTGTTGGAATCGTTACGATTGCTATGACACTTTGAGTTTTCATTGATATATGTATAGTATTACGAACCGTAAAAGTTTCTAGTTAAACACATAACAGAAAAGACCAGAATTCGGCGAAAAATCAAAAAATATGCACGAATAGAGCTAAAAACACGTACTTATCCAGAACTGATTATGAATAAAATTTGATGAAAATCAATCCTGGTAAAACTGCTCCTTCAATAATGCCTATAATCCAGAAAATTGAAATCCAAAGAAGCCAGCTGAAGCCTTCAGAACTAATAAATAAATCAGCTGAAAATCCTTCAGCTACCCTCGAACCAACTAAATAACCAATAAAACCACCAACTATTCCACCAAGCAATCCTCCCAAAAATGAGTAGAAAAATAACTTGAGAGTTACTTGAATATTTTGGCTATACAGTAGATAAATTATTGCCCAGAGCAATCCTATGATTGCTGAGATTACTACCGATACTAATATAGCAAAGATTATCACTTTCATCGCTTTTTTCGTGGTCTTAGCTATGGGTAAAGATATAAGGTTCAGACTTAATAGTAACATGACAAAAAATATCGCTATAAAACGGGAGCATCCCAATTTTGCAAAAAGAGGGGAAAAACCCAGATTATTCTTTAACTATTATTAGCCAAGAGACTCTCAAAAATAAAATAATTCATTACAGTTTTGTTTGAAATTATTACTATCAATTAAATTTGAGGATGATTTTTAATTATCCTATCAAACTTAACGGGATAATATAGTTAAAACTGACTTGGTTAATAATCAATAGTTATATGTACTAACTAGTGATTTTTAGCAAATTTTTATATATGATTTGTTCAGCAGTTTCACACCGATAACTAGTCTAAACTACAGCACTCATGGGTAATGTAGTAATTGCTTTGAGGTTACTGAACAGTGCTTTTTATACTCGAAAGTCACCATCGCCAATCCTAAAACAACTATTAATGCCCAACCGAACGCGCCTATAAAAAATAATCTTTGAAATCTAGCTGCTTTTTGCTCTTGAACTAGTCTAGCTTTAACTTCTTTAGTTCGTTCTGCTTCTAACCATGTCTCAACTTCTCGCCGATCGCATTCTTGGCTAGCTGCTAAAAACTGATAATCTAAATCGCTCAAACTTTTGCCTTGCGACCAAGCCAGAGCTTCATGTAAAGCTGTCCCGCGTAATAGTCGGGAATTATCACGATGCTCTGAGGCTATCCAAGCGTTGAATGCTTGGGAATATGGCCGTAATTTTGCTAATTGTTTTTCTACCCAAGCTTGGTTAAAAACTTCTTCATAAATCCGGTTCTTTACTATTAATTGCCCTTGGTGCTTGGTTACTAACCCCGATAACAGCAGTTCTATTTGTTCTTCTCCATCATCACTAGCTATCTGAATACCTTGTAAAATTTGCTGGTACAATCCTAGTAAACCTCCAGCACGCTGTTCATTGATCAGCAGGCGATCGCGGATTGTTTTCAAATGCTCTGGATCGTCTTTTGCTTCCCATTTCTCTATAATATGGGTTTGCACTAGTTTTTCTAAAATTAACAAAGGAAATTGATAATAAAAATTTATCAAATGTTGATTAATAATCGGTAAATGATTATCCAATTTATAACGCTCATCAACTTCTATGCTTCTGTGTTCCTGAACATCTTTGCTTCCAGAGTTTCTTTCTTGCACCACTATTTGACAGAGCTTTTGAGTAAGAAAGGGCTGACCATTTGTCCAAGCCAAAATTTCTTTGAGAACTGCCATCGGATTAGCTACTTTACTTTCTAAACCTGCTGCTAATGGCTGAACTTCCGATAAATTAAAGCCGTGCAGTTCAATAGATTTACCGATATTAAATGGCGTACAGTTGCGATCGGCAATCAAATCTGAAGGCGTTGCGACTCCGAATAATGCCCAAGTTAGACGGTTATATTGTAGATTTTCGGCTCGTTGATTGTAGCATGAGCGAATTAAAGTAAAAAAATCTACTACCGGGAAATTCAAGCCTAAAACACTATCAATTTCATCAATAAAAATAAATATTTTTTCAGTTTTTAGTTCAACTAATAAAATGTCTTCAACAAATTGGCTCAATCGCTGTAATGCAGGTAAATCTTCACGCTCCGACCACCAGGCTTTTATATTAACTTTGCTAAAGAGATTAAAGCTCCTTAATAAGTCAACTACTATGCCCTTATACCATTGAGCAGGAGTAATATTGCCGTTGCCGATGCGAGTCATATCGATAGAAGCACAACTGTAGCCTGCTTGTTCTAATTTATGTCTTGTTTGTAACCGCAAACTAGATTTACCCATTTGTCGGGAACTAAAGACATAACAAAATTCACCTTGAATTAAAGCATTATAAAGTTCAAAGTCAGCCTGCCGTTCTACATAGCTAGGAGCATCGACTTTGAGACTACCACCAATTTGATATTCGTACTTATTCATAGCATTTAGGTTAATTGCTCTTGGAAATATAGCTGATACAAATCACAGCTAGGCATTGCCTGATTTCCTTCAAGTTTTACCAGACCCATACTTTCTAATTTATAGGCAGCGATCGCTTCTAGTTGTACACTTGTGGGAGAGGTAACTACCCGTTTGAGTGCGATCGCCAGTTCTGGATGTTCTTGGAGATTGGCTAGATGATGGCGTAAATAGTTGCTATAAATACCGGCAATTGTGGGAGCCTCTTGTAATAGCTGCTCTAGGGTTACTGTTTGATTTCCCAGGTTATAAAGAGCCAGACGAGCTAAATAAGGATGACCGCCAATCATCGCTCGTAGCAAAGCCAGCTTTTCCAATCCTTTCTCACCTTTGGCCCAATCGAGTCCATGACGCACTGCCAAATCCTGCATCTGCTCTAAACTAAATTCTGGTAACTTAATCGGTAATCCCACATTGAAGGGGGATTGATTAATATCTAATGGCATATAAGCTTCAGTGGCATGAACTACTACTAATCGGAGTTTTTGCCAAATTTCTAATTCGGAAGCATCTTCATACCAAGAACGCAGTAGTGGGAGAAAATCCCTAGAGATTTCTGGATACTCGAAAATTTGATTCACTTCATCCAAAGCTAAGACTACCGGAGCGTCGATTTTTTCTAGCACATACTCTTGTAAATACAATGTGCAGCTAACTTTGCTGCCAATATCCTCATCCCAATAATCATCCAGTCTGATCTCTAGGTTCAACTGTCGGCTGATATTCGCACAAAACCAGCGTAAGAATTTGTCTAAGCTAGTGAAAACTTGACTATCTGCTCTTTGTAAACCGATCTGTACGGTGTGTACTCCAGTCTGTTTTGCATGAGTAAGAATTCTGTGCATTAGGGATGTTTTTCCCATTTTGCTGGGAGCTTTGATTCTGATTAGACTTCCAGGTTTGTTGATTTCGGTATATGTGCGTTCTTCAATTGGCGGACGCTCTATGTAAAAAAAGGAATTGAGCGGCACTGAGCCACCAGGATTTTCTAAGAAGTCGGGATTAGGGGCTGGGGTTTTTCTCTCGTCTTGCTTTTCGATCGTTAAAGAAGACCCTGATATTCCATCTTTGGCTCTACTTGTTGGCTGAGACTGTCTCAAGACTGCTGGCACAGGTTGTAGTTTTTCTGACAAAACGCTATTTTGCGTAGGCAAAGCGCGCTGGAGGCCTCGCCGTCTCAATACTGAGCGAAAATTACTTTTTGTCACCTCCTCCCCGAAAGCTTGTGAAAGTAGCTTCCATAACTTAGAACCAACATCTTTTATATAATTGGCATCGTAACCACAGCTTTCGGCAATGTCTGGATAAGTTTGTCCTTCCCAAGCTTTACGAAATATGATTTCCTGAACATCACTTAAGCCATGTTCAAGAAATGTATCTAAAATTACTAGTGCTTCTTCTATATTCATTTGTAGAAAGAATAAAGTTTGTTTTAAATAAGACTTTAGCGGAATTTTTCAGATTTTTTTCAGTATTTACTTAAATTTAAACAGTTATACCAATTTAATTAATCTTTGCGACAGATGGATTACTTGTAGGGGCATACAGGTAGCTGCGCACCCCTACTCAGGTATCTGTTGTGTTCTTTTCCCAAATTGGTATTAGCTTTATTTACATCTGCCGCTCCAAGATATTAGGGAATGTCACAATCCCCATTACTTAGGCAGACTAATGGGCATGAGAGTTAATTTACAGTAGTTTTCATGTATTTGAACTACACCTGTCGTAGGGGCGCAAGGTCTTGCGCCCCTAGCGCGTTGATGCCAATGGCATTAACAAAAGCTGAAATGCCTATTTTAGTAACATTCAGCCCTGATACTTTGTTCAATCTTTAACTTTCATATAAACATAGTTTGACGTAGAATTTGTTTTTTTAGAGTTTAATTAGCTCAGGATTAATGCAGCAATTAATAAGAGTATTTTCATCGCACGAAGCTTTAAGCTTAAGACGAATTATGTGAATATTTCTAACTAATTTCTAGCATTTTTAGAATTAATACTACAATTCTTAAGTAAGAGCATTGTTTTGCTAAATGGTCATCTAAAAAGATTGTAGCCATGAAAAATAACCTCTTTGCACTAGCGCTAACCTTATCAGCGCTTCCTATATCTATTTCTACATCAATTAATCCTGCGATCGCAGAGTCAACTCCTGTTGAACCAGCTGTCTCAATACGAGCATTTAATCTTCGTAGCTACTACATTCGTCATCGCAATTTCCTTGGCGAAGTTAGCCCCATTTCAAGTTCTCTAGACAGAGGAGACGCAAGTTTTAGAGTAAGGTCAGGGCTAGCGTCTTCTAACTGTGTTTCATTTGAATCCTCAAATTTGCCAGGATATTACTTAAGACATCAAAATTTTCAAATTAGATTAGATCGCAATGACAATACTGCACAGTTAAAAGCTGATGCAACGTTTTGTATAAAACCAGGTTTAGCAAGTTCAACAAATGTTTCTTTTCAGTCATATAATTTTCCTACTTACTATATACGTCACAGAAACTTCAAGCTATATATTGACCCGTATACCAGTGCTAGCTTGTTTTTAAACGATGCCACTTTTACACTAGTAGCACCGTTCACTCGTTAGTTAAAGTGGCTTACAAACTTAGTCATTCAATTCCTGATGGCTTGTATAGAGTAAACTGTCTTGGCACGTTGGTACATTACTAGAGATGACAATATTCTTTTGTTAACTCCTTCATCTGTGGTTGCCCAAACCGCCCATTTTTTCTAGCAGACTCTGTACAATTTACATATAGCTATCGTTCCGATGCTTGTTTGTTTTAACCAGCACCCTAATGGATCGATAGCTTTATTGTGAATTGGCTCAATTAAAAACTGTCTGGAGTATTGCTCTATTATATTTGCAGTTTATTTCTCGTTCCCAGATTGGAATCTAGGAACACCAGTAACGAGTGTAAGTAGGAGATGATTATGCCGAGATGGAACGCAGAAAAAAAACAAGCGTATCGAACCGAGGTAATTCAACGCATCACCGCAGCGATGCCCTCAGTAATGCAGGAATATGCCTCAATTAATTGGGAAGAGGAACTCAAAAGCTACCATACTGAGCATGAATATTACCCTGACTATATCCACGCTCCCATTCATGGGTCAACAGATTCCTACACTAACCCTCAGTCGTGTTTAGCCTGGGATGCTGCGATGGATGCCATTATTCCCCTCAGCCACAATGTTAGTTGCCAGCAGTTGCGCGAGACAATGGCTGAACTAATTCCTGAAGACGCTCAAATTCAGACGGTGCTAGAGCTTGGTGCAGGTACGGCTGGTGGAGCGCTGGCACTGGCACAGCGGTTTCCACAGGCCACCTTTCGCATTACTGATGTTTCACCTTATATGCTGGTGATTAGTCAGCACAAATTTAACAAGGCTGGATTAAGTGAGCGGGCATCCTTCGAGCAGGTGGACGCCCGTAACACTGGCTACCCAGACAACTCCTTCGATCTTGTCACATCATCACTACTCTTTCACGAGACACCTAAAGAGTGGACGCCTAAGATTCTGAAGGAGATGTACCGGATCACCAAACCCGGAGGTTGGGTGCTATATGCTGACACCTATCGGGGTGAATACGCCCTCAGTGCTTCTTTTCAAGAACCGTGGTTGGATGACTTTATCCATTTCAACTTCGAGTACGAGTTTGCGAAAGCAGGTTTTACAGAACTCAATTACATCCGCTATGCCGTGGGTTTGTGGTATATGGTTGGCCGGAAGCTAGAAATGTGAGGAAAAAACTCCAACACAACTTTGGAGTACTTCAATACGACTTTGGAGTACCTCAACACGACTTTGGAGTACCTCAACACGACTTTGGAGTACTTCAA